>JAHDDE010000008.1:39768-101010 GCA_020629515.1 Saprospiraceae bacterium
ACTTCCCGGCTCTGCATCCTTACCCGGATCAGCAAAGGTCAATTTACCATTGCTATCTTCTGCCATAAGAATCATTCCTTGAGACATCACCCCTCTAAGCTTTCTTGGAGCCAAATTAGCCAATAAGCTTACTTTTCGTCCAACTATATCTTCAGGATTATAATGATTAGCTATACCCGAAACAACCGTTCGAGTCTCATCACCAAGACTTAATTCTAATTGTAATAGCTTATCCGCTTTGGGCACTTTTTGTGCAGCTATAATTTCTGCTACACGGATATCCATTTTCATAAAGTCATCAAACTGAATTGTTTCCTTTATGGGTTCCATGTTTCCTTTTATTTTATCAGTTGCCATAGCTGTTTTGGTAGCATTCAGCTTTTCTTTTTGTGCTTTTATTATGGCATCATCTATTCTAGTAAAGATATGTGTAGAGGTCCCTACTTTATGACCAGGTTTAATAAGATCTTCTCCTTCTGATAACTCCACTAACATCTTAATCAATTCTCCCTCTCCCTTGATCTCAGGCAGATTGAGCAGCTTCCTCATTCTGGCTGAGGTATAAGGCATGAAGGGATAACATGCCACACTAAGTGCTGTGATATATTGATTGGCCAGATTCATAACAACTTTTACCTGTTCATGATAAGCCTCAAGTTTAATCATCTTCCAAGGTTCATTGAATTGTAATAGCTGATTACCTTGGGAGCTAATCTCCATCAACTTCTTAAGGCCTGCCCTAAATTCAAAATTTCGAAGATGATCATTTAGATCTTGTAGATCATCATGGAGCTGTATGATCTCACCATCGTGATAGCCATCATAATCTTGGGTAGATGGACTGACAAAATCTACATTGACATCATACTCAGGTATTATACCATCGTAGTACTTATTGGTTAGTACAATTACTCTATTTACAAAATTGGCAAGATTGTTCACCAATTCGTTATTGACGCTATCTTGGAATCCTGTCCATGTAAACTCGCTATCCTTTTGCTCAGGCATATTTTTAATCATATGATAGCGTAGCTCATCTTGCTTACCCGGGAGATCTTTTACATAGTCATTGACCCAAACTGCCCAGTTTCTTGATGTAGATAGTTTATCTCCTTCGAGATTAACAAATTGATTAGCTGGCACATTCTGTGGCATGATATATCCTCCATGAGCATTTAGAATAGCGGGGAAGATGAGACAATGGAATACGATATTGTCCTTACCAATGAAGTGTACTAAAGAGGTATCCTGATCTTTCCAGTAGGGCTCCCAATCTTTACCGTTATCTTTTGCCCATTGCTTAGTAGCTGAGATATAGCCAATAGGAGCATCCATCCAGACATACAATTTTTTCCCTTCAGCTCCATCAATTTCTTGAGGCACATCTACTCCCCAATCCAAATCTCTTGTCATAGCTCTAGGATGTAGTCCACTCTCTAACCATGATCGACATTGTCCCAAAACATGATTTTTCCAATAGTTAGGATCATGCAATTGTTCTCCATCTTTCACTCCTGTTGTTATCCACTCCTTCAACCAAGATTCGTACTTGTCTAAAGGCAAATACCAATGCTTAGTTTTCTTTAATATTGGTTCAGATCCAGATATAGTAGACTTAGGATCTATGAGTTCTGTAGGACTCAGAGAGCTGCCACAGTTCTCGCATTGATCTCCATATGCTTTATCATGGCTACATTTTGGGCATGTACCCATGATATACCTATCTGCAAGAAACTGTTGTGCCTCTGTATCGTAATATTGCTCGCTTTCTTTTTCTTGAAATTCTCCCTTATCATAAAGTGTCCTAAAAAATTCTTGAGATGTTTCATGGTGAATTTCTTCTGATGTACGATGATATATGTCAAAATCAATCGCCATCTCCTTAAAAGCCACTTTGAACAACTCATGATACTGATCAATGATTTCTTGAGGTTGTCTATTCTCTTTTAGTGCCTTTATAGTGATGGCTGCACCATGTTCATCAGAACCACATACATAGACCACATCTTTGCCCATAAGTCTTAAGAATCTGACGTAAGCATCTCCAGATAAATAAGCCCCTGCCAAGTGACCAATGTGAAGCGGTCCATTAGCATATGGCAATGCCGAGGTAACCAGATATCTTTTAGGGTTTAAATTCATGGGACTATAATTGACCTTTGAAATAAGTAGCAAACTCCTCTATACTCATAGATCCTTGATCGCCTTCTCCTTGCTTTCGTACTGATACTTGACCTGATTCTGCCTCTTTATCTCCGATTATCAACATGAATGGAATCTTTTTTAATTCGGTGTCTCTTATCTTACGTCCTATTGATTCTGTTCGATCATCTACTACCCCTCTGATATCATGTTCGGCGAGTTGAGCCTGAATATCCTTACATAAATCATTGAATCGATCAGATATTGGCAGTATTGCATATTGATCTGGCGTCAACCACAATGGGAAACGACCAGCACAATGCTCTGTTAAAACTCCAATAAATCGTTCCATTGACCCAAATGGAGCTCTATGTATCATGACTGGTCTGTGTGGTGCATTGTCGCTACCAGTATATTCTAACTCAAATCTTTCTGGTAGCTGATAATCTACCTGTATGGTACCTAACTGCCATGATCTACCCAATGCATCCTTAACCATGAAGTCTAACTTAGGACCGTAGAAGGCTGCTTCTCCCAACTCAGTTACGGTTTCCAGATCAACTTCTTGAGTTGCTTCTATTATGGCTTTCTCTGCTTTATCCCAACTTTCATCTGAGCCAAGATATTTTTCTTTATTGTCAGGATCTCGTAGTGAGATTTGTGCTGTATAATTATCAAAGCCTAATTTCTCCAATACATGCTGAGTAAGCTCCAATACATTGAGAAACTCTTGTTTTACTTGATCATCAGTACAGAATATATGGGCATCATCCTGGGTGAAACCTCTCACTCTCGTTAATCCATGGAGCTCTCCACTCTGCTCATATCTATACACTGTTCCGAACTCTGCTATCCGTATTGGCAATTCCTTGTAGGAGTGTGGTCGATGAGCAAATATCTCACAGTGATGAGGACAGTTCATCGGTTTGAGCAAGAACTCTTCGCCATCCTTGGGGGTATGAATCGGCTGAAAACTATCTGCTCCATATTTAGCATAATGTCCTGAAGTCTCATATAGCTCTTTCTTGCCGAGATGAGGTGTAATCACGGGTTGATACCCTCTTTTGATCTGTTCTTTCTTGAGGAAGTCTTCTAATCGGGTTCTTAGAGCCGTTCCTTTAGGTAACCAAATAGGAAGGCCGGCACCAACTTTCTCTGAGAACATAAACAGTTCTAACTCTGCACCTAATTTTCTATGATCTCGCTTTTTGGCTTCTTCGAGGAGTTCTAAGTATTCTGTAAGTTCCTTTTTCTTTGGAAATGTAATGGCGTAGACACGAGTCATTTGTTTGCGTGTCTCATCACCCCGCCAGTAAGCTCCTGCTAAACTCATCACTTTGATAGCTTTGATAGCTCCCGTATGTGGTATGTGAGGACCACGACATAGATCCGTGAAGTTACCCTGATTGTAAAAAGTTATTGACCCGTCCTCAAGACCATCAATCAGTTCCAGCTTGTATTCATCCTTTTTCTCATTAAAATAAGCTATCGCGTCACTTTTAGATACCTCTGTTCTAACAAATGGATTCTTTTGACTTGCCAATTCTTTCATTTTGGCCTCGATCTTTTCAAAATCCGCATTGGTTAATATCGTATCCCCTGTATCAATGTCATAGTAAAATCCATTGTCGATAGACGGACCAATACCAAACTTTGTTCCTGGAAATAAGGCCTCAATAGCTTCGGCCAATAGGTGCGCAGAAGAGTGCCAAAATGTAGCTTTACCCTCTTTATCTCTCCAAGTATGAAACTGTACTGTTGCGTCCTCTGTTATGGGTCGAGAAGCGTCCCATACTTCCCCATTAACTGATGCTGAAAGGACATTTCTCGCTAATCCTTCACTGATTGATTGGGCCACTTCCATTGAAGTTATCCCTTTTTCGTACTCTCTTATCGCCCCATCTGGGAAGCTAATTTTGATCATAGTGCGCTATCTTTATTTAGCGTATTTAAGGTATAAGCGAGCAAAGATAATGGCTATATTCTTCTTACTATGCATAATGAGATATTTTATCGGATTTTGTCATTCCAACTGTAAACCTGTTAAGTTTGTACTTTAATATGGAATCACCTAAGTCAGACATAAAATCAACTATGAAGCTGGACGCTAAAACCCTCGGACATCTCAGGACTACCAGTAGAAATAATGTCGACCGCATCAATATAGCTGATCAAAAAGCAAGTGTATTAATGTCTCTAAATGCCATTATGATCACCATTTTGATTCCTTCATTAATCGCAAATCTGGATACTATAATAGACAACTATTATTACATTCCCTTGACGATTCTTGGCATCACATGTGCTGGGACACTATACCTTACCGCAAGTGCTCTAAAGCCTACTGCCATAGGCAATGATCGGTCTATATACAATAGAAGCAACAATCCAAGTCCTTTTTTCTTCGGTAACTTTTACAGAATGACTCCTTCAGAATTTAAGGCATACTACCAAGAATCATTGGCTAATGATGATCATCTTGCGGAGTACGCCTTTCAAGATATCTTTCATATTGGCAAAATAGTAGCTCGCAAATACGACATCATTAGAAGAGCTTATATGCTTTTTCTTAATGGTTTATTCGTCGTTTTAGTGGCTTGTATAATAATAGTACTGATATAAGTCTAGGCCATTATCACGATTATTGTCAACAATTAACACAACTATAGAATTAATGTATAATAGCCTGACCATGGCCTTCAAGACTTTTGTATTAAATTTTATAGAGATTTATGGTGATTAATAGGATATTAAAAAATGGCATTTAAACTCACCTCTAACTATACGCCCACAGGCGATCAACCTCAAGCTATAGAATACCTCACTGCAGGAGTAGAAAATGGTGAAGAAGCTCAAGTGCTGCTTGGTGTAACTGGATCTGGTAAAACATTTACTATGGCCAATGTCATATCTAAGCTCAATCGTCCTACATTAGTACTCACACATAATAAAACACTTACCGCTCAGCTATACAGTGAGCTTTGTGAATTTTTTCCTGATAACGCTGTAGAGTATTTTGTGTCATACTACGACTATTATCAACCAGAAGCATATATCTCCACCAGTGACACCTATATCGAGAAAGATCTGAGCATCAATGAAGAAGTAGATAAGCTAAGGCTCCGTGCTACCTCAAGTCTGATGTCTGGACGAAGGGACGTCATCATAGTGGCCTCTGTATCTTGTATCTATGGTATGGGTAATCCTGAAGATCTTGCCGGAGGAATCATAAGACTTCAAAAAGGTCAAACAATAGCGAGAAATAGGCTGCTGTATCAATTAGTTGAAGCGCTGTATAGTCGATCTGCAGCAGAATTTAAAAGAGGAACTTTCAGAGTACGTGGCGACACAGTTGATATCAATTTGCCATATGCCGATTATGGCTATCGTATAGTGTTTTTTGGGGATGAAATCGAGGAGATAGAACAAATAGAACTTACCTCTGGCAAACGCATAATGGCTATGAAAGATGCCGCAATATTCCCTGCGAACTTATATATAGCCCCTAAGGATAAACTCAAAATGATACTACGCCAGATTGAAGGTGAGTTGGATCAGCATGAAAAGTTCTTTATCCAAGAAGGGCGTTATATTGAAGCCAAAAGAATAAAAGAACGTGTCACTTTTGATGTAGAGATGATGCGTGAACTGGGCTATTGCAATGGAGTTGAAAATTACTCCAGATTCTTTGATGGCAGAAAGCCTGGCACAAGGCCATTTTGTCTATTGGACTATTTTCCTAAAGACTACTTGATGATCATCGATGAGAGTCATGCCACAGTGCCTCAAGTTAGAGGAATGTGGGGCGGCGATAGGGCACGTAAATTAAATCTGGTCAACTTTGGTTTTAGACTTCCTTCGGCGATCGATAACCGTCCACTAAACTTCGAAGAATTTGAAGGACTGACCAACCAAGTCATATATGTCAGTGCTACCCCAGGAGAATATGAGCTTGAGAAGACAGAAGGCCTTGTAGTAGAACAAATAGTAAGACCAACAGGATTATTAGACCCTCCTATTGATGTTAGACCTAGTATTAATCAAATTGATGATCTACTCGAAGAAATACAACTACGTATAGAGGCCAACGAAAGAGTATTAGTCACTACGTTGACTAAACGCATGTCCGAAGAACTTACTAAATACCTACAAAAACTAAATATCAAAGTACGCTATATACATAGTGAAGTTGACACCTTAGACAGGGTAGAAATAATTAGAGATCTGCGATTAGGAGGATTTGATGTGTTGGTAGGTGTCAACTTGCTAAGGGAGGGCTTAGATATGCCTGAAGTTTCTCTTGTAGCTATACTGGATGCGGACAAAGAAGGTTTTTTGCGCAACGCTCGATCACTGACCCAAACAGCTGGACGTGCTGCTAGAAATAGTAACGGGCTGGTCATCTTCTATGCTGATAAAATCACAGAAAGTATGCAAATGACCATAGACGAAACTAATCGACGACGATCTGTACAGATCGCTTACAATGAAAAACATGGTATCACTCCTACCACCATCACAAAAACAAAAGAAGAAATCATAAATCAAAAGTCAATACTTGACATAAGAGGTAAAAAGGCAAAAGCCTATATAGAACCTGATATGACAAGTATTGCTGCCGATCCAGTGATCGACTACATGTCTAAAGATCAACTCACCAGGCTCATCGAGGAAACAGAAAGAAAAATGAAAAAAGCTGCTAAAGAATTAGATTTTATATCAGCAGCACAATTCAGAGATGAATTATTCGCTTTAAAAAAGAAGATTAAAGCAAGTATCTAACAATAAAAAAGGCAGTTTGATTTTTCATCTAACTGCCTTTCTCTAACGATATTTTGTTATTTATCTGAAATGTCCCGGTCTTTCGCCCAACGTCATTTTTAGATTTTTCTCTTTCCCATTTCTTACTATCGTAAGTTCCACTTTGTCATTGGGTTCAAAGTGATTGAGCAATCCCAGAAGGCCTTCCATTGATCGTGTTCTTGCACCATTTATTTTAATTATAACATCCCCTTTCTCCAATTTTGCATTGTCCGCTGGACTATCCTTCATTAAGTCTAATACAACTGCACCATTATCTGCTGATTCTATCTGAGCACCCATATATGCATCCGATACTTCCACATCGTTTTCATCTACATCTGCAATGAATATCATATCTCTCCCACCCATTTTATGCATTTTCATCTTTCCATGTCCTTTATGCATTTTCATCTTTCCGTCTCCCATATGTTGCATCATCTCTTTTGGCATTTCTCCATCTCCGTTCCATTCCATCACAGTTTCATTCCCCTCATCATCGATCGTAATCATTTTATACGCATTCTCTGTTTTCATCCTTTTACGAATGATTTTTTGATCACCATGACCACCCTGCTTTTTGATCATTTTAATTCGCTTTTCACCTTTACTATCAGCTTCTTTGAGATATTGAGCGATATCAATGTCATGTTCTTCTGATAATATTTTTAATTGCTCTGGCATATCACCCTCACCATCCCATTCTATTTCTATGACCTCTTCTATCTCTATATCACCTTGTTCTCCATCGCCATCAAGGATAAAGACATTAACACCTTCTTCCTCCAGTTTCTTTTTAACCTCAGCTGGCATATCACCATTATCAGTCCACTCCATAACCTTTTCATCTGCTCCATCAATGGTGATTACTTTCACTGTTCTTTCTGAATCACCCATCTTATTTACATCGACAGTTACAATTTTCTCTTTCTTCATACCTTTTACGTCCTCCGTGATTACTTTGCCATCAGTGGACTTTTTTATGATCACTTTCTTTTCGACATCTTGAGACATCAATAGAGAGTAAATACACATCATGAATAGTACAAATAGGATTCTCATAGTTTAAAAAATTAAGTTAGTTACAATGGTTTTTTAATGAAATCAATACTAAGTACGAAACTTTTCGTCTAAGATAATGAGACCTAAGAAAATATTTCTTAATTAAATATTAAAGTTAACTTGCTAATCAATGAAAAAGGAGAGAAAACCGCATCAGTTTATTGTTAAGCCTTACTACCCAGGTGGACCAAAAGCCATGCGAAAATTTATCTCCGAAAATTTGAAGTATCCAGAAGAAGCTCTACAAAATGGTATCGAGGGACATGTAATGATCATTATAGATATCAATCATAAAGGAAAAGTTATTAAAACTAAAATCAAACAGTCTTTAGGATATGGGTGTGATAAAGAAGCAGATAGAATCTGTCGCTTAATGCGGTTTAAATTAGATCAGGTGGTCCGTAAAGGAAGGACAATATTTCATAAAACCATACGAATAGGTTTTAAAATTCCAAAGCAGAAGAAAAAGGTAAAAAAGGTAGTCACAAAAATCAAATATCACATATCAAAAAAAGGAGAGTCGCCAAACAACCCTCCTTCTTATCATTATACTATAAAGTTGTAATTTAATTGATACTTAATAACTCAACATCAAATATTAATGTCGAATAAGGAGGGATTGCGGCACCGGCACCTCTGCTACCATAAGCCAAATCATAAGGTATAAAAAATCGATACTTGGATCCTGTCTTCATCAACTGGACTCCTTCCGTCCATCCTGCGATCACTCTGTTAAGAGGAAAAGTCGCTGGCTCCCCTCTATCCACCGAGCTATCAAACATTTCACCATTTAATAATTTGCCGACATAGTGAACAGTTACTGAACTTGTTGCTGAAGGTTGAGCCCCTTCTCCAGATACTAATACTTCGTACTGCAATCCGCTTTCTGTAGTGGTAACTTCTGGTCGCTTACCATTATCAGCTAAAAAAGCTGAACCTTCTTGTTTTATTTCTGTAAACATGAGTTCTTTTTGTGATTGAAAATATGCATAATTAATACTGTCACTTGACGACTTTGTGATCATAGTAGGTTTCTTATCCATCAAATCTTGAATTCCTTTGATAAGACTTACATAATCCACTGTTGAGACCCCCTGGCTATTGAGTCGTGCTCCAATACTCATCCCTAAGCTATAACTAATAGTATCTGTCTGCGCTACTAATTGTGTAGATAGTATCAAGCTAAGCACTAAGAAAAATAATCTGCTATACATCAAATGACTTTTTTTTGCGAAAATAGGCCATTGATAGATGCATTGCAGAAAATATTTTTGGCATTCCTTTACACAGATTTGAAATTATTATAATTTTGCGCCTCCAATTGACCCATGGTGTAATGGTAACACTACGGTTTTTGGTACCGTCATTCTAGGTTCGAGTCCTAGTGGGTCAACATAACATCTTTAAAAGCTCCGTTTTTTCGGGGCTTTTTTTTTCGGCCAACGAGCATTCATTATTCATTGACGATATGTTAGTTATTCAGCAAGATGCTATTTAGATGCGACTGTAAGGATGTTAATCGTAGGTACAAGCAACCACACTGAGCTTCAATGAACTGAAATGTCCAATTTTCTTTCGGAACGGTACAAAACTGATTATTATATTAGTCTCAATAAATAAATCGTATGGAAGCCTTTTTAGAATTCTTCGAGCAAATGCCTTCTTGGCAAAAACTGCTTTGGATAGTTATATGTCTTTCTATCAACTGGATTGGAGAAGCAATTAAGCCATTGTTCAACTTTGACTATCAAAAGTTGAAGCATGTAGGGACCAATCTTGTATTTCTCGCCGTTGACCTTGCCATCAATGTGTTATTTGGTATTGCCACTTTAGGTATAATGATCTGGCTATCTAATGAACAGATCGGGTTATTATATTTAGTAGATCTTCCATTAGTTATTGAATTAATAATTGGTGTGATGATCTTGGACTTTATGGCACAGTACTTTGTGCATTATCTACTGCATAATGTTCCTTGGATGTGGAGATTGCACATGGTACATCACAGCGATACCCATGTGGACGCCACAACCGCAACCAGACACCACCCAGGAGATTATCTATTAAGAGAAGTATTCTCTCTTATAGCGATTATTATCGGAGGAATACCATTAGCCTATTATCTATTTTATAGAATTTTAACCGTATTCTTCGCTTATTTCACACATGCTAATATTAGCCTCCCTAAGAGCATAGACAAGGCGTTGAGTTATATTATCGTTACTCCAGACATGCACAAGTTTCATCATCATTTTGAGCGTCCTTGGACGGATACTAACTTTGGCAATATCTTTTCTTTTTGGGATCGAATGTTTGGTACATTGGTTTATGCTAATCCTAAAGAAATCGTTTATGGCTTAGACGTTACTGATGACAGTAAAAATTTAGATTTAGCCTATCAATATAGTCTGCCCTTCAATAAGTCGATAAAAGTAGAAAGCAGAGGTTGGATGTTTTGGAAGAAAGAATAGACCTCCGAAAATGATATGAACTCAAATAAAAAAGTAAGTCAAAAGTCTAAAAATGGCTTCATCAAAGCGTTGCTCAAAGATGTCTCTTCATTTGAGCATATGTTGGATCACAGTTGGTTTGAGGAGGATATAATTCGGATAGGAGCTGAACAAGAAATAGTCATAATAGACAAGGATACCTATGCTCCTAAAAATTTGGGCCCTACCATCTTAGATCAGCAAAAGGATCTATCATGGTTGGTAAGTGAATTGGCTCAATTTAATCTTGAGATAAATCTCAGCCCTCAGATATTTACAGGTTCTTGTATAAGCGATATGCGAGAGGAACTAGAACGATGTCTTGCTCAGGTAAGTGTCTCTCTATCCAATTACAATGCGGATTATCTGCTTACAGGAATCCTTCCTACTCTCAAAAAATACCATTTAGATCTAAAAAATCTAACCCCAAAAGAACGGTACTATCAATTGATGAATGCATTGAGAGGAGAGTCCAAGACCAAATCCTTTGAGTTGAGATTGGTGGGTATAGATGAGCTACTGGTGAGACACGACTCCCCATTGATGGAGGCCTGTAATACGAGCTTTCAGGTACACCTTCAGGTTGCTCCACAAGATTTTGCTGCCTATTACAATACAGCTTTAGCTCTTACTGCACCATCCATTGCAATATCTTCAAATTCTCCATTAGTATTTGGCAAACGCCTATGGCACGAGACACGCATAGCACTATTTCAGCAAGCGATTGATACTCGAAAGACTTTCGACCATATGAGACAGATGAGTCCTAGAGTAACCTTGGGTAATAATTGGTTGGATAACTCTATCATAGAAATATTTAAGGAAGATATAGCTCGATTTAGAGTACTCATACATGAAGCGACACAGGAGGATTCTGCACTAATGATTGAACAAAATAAAGTCCCAAAATTAAAAGCCTTACAACTTCACAACGGTACAGTATATCGTTGGAATAGACCCTGCTATGGCATTAGTGATACTGGAAAACCTCATATTAGAATTGAGAATAGAGTATTTCCCTCTGGACCAACTGTCGCTGATGAAATGGCAAATACTTCTTTTTGGCTCGGAGCAATGGTTGGGATGAAAAATCAATATCAAGACCCTAAAAATCATATGTCTTTTGAGGATGTGAGGGATAATTTTGGAAAGTCAGCAAGGTTTGGTATTGACTCTAAGTTCACATGGTTCAATGACCAAAAAATAAATGCTAAAGATCTAATCCTCCAAGAATTGCTTCCTTTGGCACGAGAAGGTTTAAATACTATGCTAGTAGCTCAAAATGATATAGATAAATATCTAAGTATCATAGAAGAACGAGCCTGTAAGCACATGACAGGAGCGAGATGGATCCTGCGATCCTATACTAAACTTCTAAAAGATGCCCATAATAAAGACGAAGCAAGCAATAAGCTCACAGAAGCACTCTACAATAATCAATCTAATAGCAATGTACCAGTACATCTATGGAAGGAACCAGAATATCACGAATTGATTGGGTATAAGAGCGATACAATGCTTGTATCAGAAATTATGGAAACAGATTTATTCACTTCGGATAAGAACGACTTGGCTGAGATGGTCTATCAACTAATGCTTTGGAAGGATTTTCACTATATCCCAGTAGAAGACAAAAGAGGCAATCTCATAGGGCTGGTTAATCAAGATGATATAAAAAATAGAATCGAAGAAGAAGCCCATAAAGATGTTTTGATAAAAGATGTTATGATTGATGAACCCATTACGATTGAAGTCGACCAATCTGTGAAAGAAGCAAAATTATTAATGAACTTCCATGGTGTAAATTGTCTCCCTGTTGTAAGAGGAAAAGAACTAATAGGTATGATAACAGAAGCCGATCTAATTTAGGCGAGTCTCTTTCAAGATGACATTATACACCATACTAACTAAAATCAATATCATACCGCATAAACTAAGAATGGTATAGGTCTCATCATACCACACAAAACCAATAATTAGTGAATATATCACTTCCACATACTTTACTGGTGCAACCCTACTGGCAGCTTCAGCTTGAAACGATTTGGTCATGAATACTTGACCTATATATCCAAAACATCCAATTAACAACAAAATAATCCACTCGTAAGAATTAGGATTTCGCCAATATGGTATCATTGCAACACTTGATAATATTGCTGCTGTTAACATAAAATAATTCACTATCACCATAGGATTCTCGGACTTCCCTATATATCTGATAGTTACATATACCAACCCTCCAAATAGAGCTCCTAAAATCCCCATTACAAAACCAATAATATCTATTCGACTATCAAATCCTTTGAGCAAGAAAACACCTATCAAAGCCACTAAAAAACAGATCCAACGTTTGAATCTTATATCCTCTTTTAACAACAATACTGCAAAGATAGCCGTGAATATGGGCGATAAATATTTCAGTGAAATGGAGGCTCCAAAAGGCATACGTTGTACCGTAGCGAAAAACAAAGTCATTGAGATTATGCCAAATACTGCCCTTAAGAATAGAAATTTTTGATTATTACCAATTAAAGAAATTTTACAGTGCCACAAATAGGATATACATAAAGCTGCCGTAATGCAAGACCTAAAAAATACAATTTGAAACACATGAAAATGAGATAAATCCTTTATCATGCCTTGCATGATGGTAAATCCCAATGTTGCAATTAACATATAACGTATCCCAGGAGTAATAGTCGGTATTCTTCTATTGGTCATTCAAAGCATCCAAATTCACAATATTAGAATTTTCTCCATCGATAAATGCACATACATTCTCAAATGCTTGACTAAAATATAGTTCATAGCCTTCTTGTTCGACATATCCCAGATGTGGAGTACATATCACATTGGGCATCTGTAATAATGGATGTTTAGAATCAAATATGGGTTCTTCATCAAATACATCGAGAGCTGCATAACCCGGTCTGCCGTGTTTGAGAGCTTCTATAATACCATTTGGTTCTATAAGTCCTGCTCTAGCTGTATTTACCAGTAGAGCATCTTCTTTCATCATAAGCAAATCCTCCTTTCTGACTATACCTCTTGTTGATGGTTTAAGTCTTAAATGAAGAGAAATTACATCACAGGACTTGAAAAACTCTGCTTTCGTATTTACCGTATTATATCCATCTGAAAGTGCTTTTTGACGAGACACATCGCTGCCCCAGATTATTACCTGAGCTCCGAAAGCATCCGCATATTTAGCTATTCTCCTACCTATCTTCCCATATCCCCAAATACCAATTGTCTTACCATATACTCGCCGTCCTATATTCACCTGCCAATTACCCGTTTTCATACCATTGATGGCTTGAGGGATTAACCGAAGACCACTCATGATCAAACACCAAGTCAATTCAGCTGTAGCAATGGGGTTTCCTTTACTTTCAGCTACAGCTATACCCCTTTTAGTACATGCCTCAATATCTATGTGATTAGCGTTTTTGCCAGTTTGCGAGATCATCTTCAAATTGGGCAGATTTGATAAAAGCTCGTCATCTACAATAGTTCTGGTCCTAGTAAGGACTAATATTTCTGGATCATTGAGCGCTTTTACTTTGAGTTTTATATTGTCAATGTGTCTCGTCAAGATCGTAATCTCATGATCTTTAATTATCTCATAGCACCTAAGTGATCTTATGCAGTCTTGATAATCATCAGGTATAGATATTCTCATAATATATTAATAATAGACATATCCATCCATTAACTTCCTCGCTGTGCGTAGAGTTCCTGCACTGTTAACAGTAAAGTTATCTCCCACTCCAGATACCACGATATCAACCGGTATTTTGCCAGAAGGATGTTCTACTTCAATACGTTCTTCATTATGATCTCCTACCTTAGCTATATCGTGTGCTATAGTTCCTTTGCACTTAATAGCCGTTCCAATACAGACTGCACCACTCACAGCATGAGAAGGATGGAGTGAATGAGGAGTTAGATATTGCGATTTGATATTGCCACCTGCAATAGGTTTAGATAACAATCCGACTTTAGGTAGTACACTATCTGATACATCACCCAGTCCCGCCATCAATCCGGCTTTTAATCTAATTGCTTCTATTTTTGTCATTAATGCTGGATGATTTTCAAAATATTCCTTCTTTTCTGTACCCTTAATTCCAAGATCATTAGCACGCATTAACATCATCAAATTACCTGCATCCACTATGGAAATATCTATTCCATCAATATTATCTTTTTGATGACCTGTAGGAAATAACTTGCCTGTCGCACCTCCTGCTATATCATACATCAGCATATGGATTGGTGCTCCTGTCCCTGGTACTCCATCAATCGCAAAGTCTCCGTCTGAATAATTTACTTTTCCTCCAGGAGTCTGAACAGTCATTTTTATGGTCGATTTAGTATTATGATTATATACCATGACTTTAGTCTCTGGATCTGTAGCTTTTACCCATCCTTGTTCTATAGCAAACGGAGCTACCCCACTCATCATATTGCCGCAAGTTGGATTGGTATCCACAATAGGTCTATCAATAATTACTTGCGCAAATAGATAATCTATATCAATACCTTCTCTTTCAGAAGGTTCGACCATTACTACCTTACTTGTCACGAATGTCGCACCACCAATACCATCAATTTGCTTTTTATCAGGTGATCCCATAATTTTTAGCAGTGTTTCATCTCTCGAATCCAATTCTTTTGGTAATTCTCTTAGATCTAAAAATGGGCCTCTTGAGGTGCCTGCTCTCATAAAAGTGCATGGGATTCGTTTCATAATTTGATATTAGAATAAAATTCCTTCAGGAAACTTTAGGTTAAGGAAATATCCAAATAGGGTCAGCATCAGCACAGCTCCTCCGGTCAATAAGCTAGTTTTCAACCATAAAGTTTTGGCCTTGAACGTTAAGAACGACACGAAAAATAGGATAATAGCTGGGACAAAACCAATTAATCCACTGAGGGCGTATAAGCCTCCTATCCATAACATAGGTTCATACCACGGAGACTTAAAAGTTCCTTCATCAACAGCTTGTTCTGCATCAAAGACTGATGCACTTTTTGGATCATTCTTATATAAGATATAAATCAACCCTATGCCAAATGGAAGGGCTAATAATGAAATAATCATGGGAAATGCTCCTCCCAAAAAAGACTGCTTGTAAGCATCTATAAGGGCTATAACAATGAACACAAGTACTGCAATAGCAAAAATCAATTGAGGAGTTCTATTCATACTTTTACCTCCTATATTGGCTTTTTCCATCAACTCAACATTCTCATCGACGGAGCCTTTTCTACTAAAATAAAGGGAGATCAAGGTTAATATCATAATGATGATAACCCCTGGTCTAACAAACATTGACCAACTATAAAACTGTACTGACATATTTAAATAGCTCTCAGCTTGGGCGGCCAAAACAAATCCTATAAGAAATGCTGGTCTAGACCAGCCAAATCTCTTCATAAATGTCCCAATTAATCCAAATACCAATAGCATCCATAAGTCGGTCATATCCTTAGTAGCTTGGAAAGCAGCAAAGCTAATCACCATTATCATAAATGGTGCTAACAAGCTGAATCTGATACGAGTCAAAAGAGAAATTGGTTCAGAAAGAAAAAGAGATAAGCCTGCACCTATCACATTGGCAATCGCTAAGGACCAAATAATACTATATGTCAAAGAAATATCTGTAGTTACCATCGAAGGTCCCGCCTCAATACCGATCAATACCATTCCTCCTAAAAAGACAGCCATAGAACCTGATCCTGGTATCCCGAAAAGTAATGTTGGCATAAGAGCTCCTCCTTCTTTAGCATTATTAGCCGATTCAGGCGCAATTACCCCTCTGATATCTCCTTTACCAAAATGATCTTTATCTTTTGACGTCTGCATGGCGTGACCATATGCTATCCAATCGACCACACTACCTCCCATACCGGGTATAGCTCCAACTATAGTCCCTATCCCTGCACATCGGATGGCTAACCATTTGTGCTTGATAAAATCTTTTACTCCATCAAGCCAGCCATTAGTTTTAAATTCTGCCTCATCACTTGCTATAGCTCGATCTTTCCTGAATAATTCTGAAATCTCAGGAAAAGCGAATATCGAAAGAGCAATGATGACTAATGGCAAACCATCATATAGATAATTAATACCAAATATCATTCTAAACTCACCAGTGGCTGGCGCCGCTCCAATACTTCCTATTAATAATCCAAATGCACATGCCAAAACTCCTTTAACCACACTTTTGCCAGATAGTGAGCCAACCATAGAAAGACCAAAAATCGCTAACATAAACAGCTCAGCAGATCCAAATATTAGAATTACAGGTCGAGCAATCTGAACGAAAAATGTAAGAATAATGGCACCAAACAGCCCTCCAAATAAAGAAGAAATAAATGAGGCCGATAGTGCTCTTGATGCTTGTCCTTTCTTAGACAATGGAAATCCATCCAATACAGTAGCTTGACTTGAACTTGAACCCGGGATACCCATCAAGATCGATGAAAAAGTTGCGGAAGTAGGAATAACTGCAACTAGTCCCACTAAAGTCGCCAGTGCAGCTACCTGATCCATACCATAAATAAACGGTAATAGTAAAGACAACCCTGCTATACCTCCTAATCCAGGAAATACACCAACTACGAGTCCTAAAAGGACGCCAAGCACTAAAAACATGAAATTAGAAGGATCAAAAAGGGACTGAAATGCTTGCAATACTAAATCAATCATCTCTAAATATTTAGATCATATTTCTCTCTCAACCAATTTTTCATATACTCTTTTTCCTCCTTTTTAATATTAGTTGCCAGATTAAAAATTTTCTCTGCTTTCTCTCCAACAGACTGTTCATAGAAACCTAAAGCGACGGGTTTTTCCTTTTTATACTTCTCATCTTTCTTCATGGCCATAATAGCCTCCCTATACAGACTAACTATTTCATCTGGTGTTTCTTTCGGGGTAAGTAGCAATTTCATACCACCAAAACCTGCTGACATAAATGCAAACCATGTATCCCATTTTAACCCCTCCAAAGAATAACCCAATTGTTCATAAACTTCTCCAAAATGTGGTAATTCTGGAAAACTTGGATCTCTTACTAAATTTCCATTTTCATCTAATGCTCCAAAACTAAAAAGTGGTACAGCGTCTCCCATGGCAACCAGGGGCTTAACATTTTTTATATATGCAGAGGAAGTTTGGTAATCTATCAAGACTTCTCCTCTCTCGAATGCAAGACGTCCTGCTCCTCGTCCTCTAAATCCAAAAACTGCATCCACATTAAGACCTAAAAGATCGAATGAAAACATAGGAACAATATCTAATGATGTAGGCCCCTGACTGGCATATTTAAGCGGGATGTCCTTAATCTTATGTAAATCTGTGGCCGAATTAATCCCCAACGAAGGAGAACAGTAAACCACTCCTCCAGTAGGATAAGACATCAAAGGTTTATACTTTTTGTAGTCATACCTCACTCTTGGATCGTCTAATAAATAAGGCATCTGTGTTGTACCAGAAGTACCTAAAATCATTAGCCCATCTGGCTTAACCCTATCAGCGAATAAATTAGCTCCTTTAATTGATCCTCCACCAGGTATATTATTAACTACTACCACAGGATTGCCCGATAAATGCTTAGTAAAATACGGGAGATTAAATCTAGCCCATGTATCTCCACCGCCCCCTTCTTTAAAAGGTATAATCCATTCTATGGTTTTATTCTTAAAATAATCATTACCAATTTCTACAAATGATCCATCTTCATTCTTAATATCTGTTTTTTCAGAAAATACATAAACCACTGTATAATAGAGTAATAGAAAACTCAATGATAGCAGTAAAGTCTGTTTAAGCTGTTGTTTATTCATAACTTAAGGTTATTCGGCAGCGGCAAAACCCGCCAATCTTCCAAAAACCGATCCTGAGGTTAAACCGGAACCTCCTGGATAACCATTGTAAAATACGCCTCCTACCATCTCTCCACAAGCATATAATCCTTTTATAACCGCACCTTCTACATTTATTACTGCTGCATCTTTATTTACTTTCAATCCTCCATAAGTAAAAGTTATCCCACATGTCACTGGATATGCTTTGTATGGAGGCTGTGATAACTTGTTTGCCCAATTCGTTTTATTTGGTGTTAATCCGCTAGTTCTTTTACCATCTAAAGTAGTAGGGTCAAAGGAGCCAGAAGAGTCAACAGCTTTATTATATGTCTTAATAGTTTTAAGTGCTTGACCTTTATCGATGTCGTCTATTTGATCAATCAAGCCTTCAATCGTATCTGATTCAAAAAAACTGGCATCCCAAAATTTATATTCTCCATAAAGTAGATCATCCACCTGTCTATCAAAAATTTGCCATGCTACATTCGAAGGTTGATTTAAAATAGCCCTTCCGAATTGCGCATAGGTATAATTTCGAAAATTTATTCCTTCATCTACAAACCTTTTACCCTCCTTATTTAACATAATTCCTAAGAAATAGCAGATTTTCCGATAATGCTTCCTCTCTATATAGGGAATACTTTCATTTCCATAGTTAGGCATATTCCTATCCATGGGAGTAGCATGACAACCCTTTGGATTTCCATTAAAATCAGCTCCTATTTCTAAAGCCATTGCAATACCTGCGCCCGTATTATGCTTTGTTCCTCTCACCTTCGCTTTAACCCACTCTTCCCCCATGAATTTAGCTCTCATTTCAGAATTAGCCTCAAATCCTCCACACCCCAACACTACGGAGTCCGCACTTAAAAATTCCTCAATTCCATCCGCATTTATGACATCAGTTCCTACTATTCGATCATTTTTATATACTAACGCCTTAGCTTCAGTATTGTAAACAATCTTACCTCCAAGTCTCAAAAATTCTCTTAACTCGGCTTCTACTAATCCTACGCCTTCTCCTTTTGCCTCGAGTGTAAGTCCTCCCCAAAAAACATATTTACCATCTTTTTTAAAAGTTTGTCTCGAATAAATAGGTTCAAACTTAATGTTGTGAGTGCCGAGCCATCTTAATGTATCATAACTCTGATCTATCAAAATATGTTGATGGAGACTCAGGGGAGCTCCATCATTGAATGAGAGTAAATCCTTTTGAAATTTATCCTTTGTGTAAGAACCAAATTCAGTAATCGAAATCTTCTCATCATTTGGATTTAGAAGTAGTGGCAATAGGTCTTCTTTAGAATTATACACAAAGCGCATGGCTCCAGCTGTATATTTGCTATTACCACCTGCTTCTTGTTCATTGGCCTTTTCGATTATGGTTACCTCTGCTCCCTTCTCAAGTGCGGCAATACCAGCACATAATGCCGCATTCCCACTACCTACAACTATAATCTTTTTTGACATCCTATTCTTTTAAAAATGGGAGATTCGAAAATCAAACCTCCCATAAAAACCAAAATCTTGTATGAAAAAACTATTCTTCCTTAGAAGTTATAATTCAATGCCATATTTAAGAATCTTCCAGTCGTTCCAAACTGATTCACTCTTCTTGAATAGATAACTTCTTTTCTTACTTGTGCAGACCTAAGCATATCTGGATATACATCAGTGAAGTTGTTAGCTCCTAATGTAATCGAGAATTGATCTGTGATGTGTCCTGTAACTGAAAAATCAAATATAGTCTTAGCACTTAGTATTTGAGGATTTCCCGAGTCGTCTCTTAATCGAGGCTCAGAAACCTCACCAAAATTAGTTGCTCGAAGTAAAAAGCCCAATTTGCCTACTTTATAGTCTACACTTGTTATGATTTTGCGCTTTGGAGCTCCATCAGTCAAGTAAACTATATCATTATTAGCAGTTGTTAAATCACCTGCATAAATTGATAAAGGTCCTGGCAAATTAACACCATCATCTGGAATAGTTGTGCTGTTAAAGTTAGCAGCCACAGTTACTCCAATGCTACTTGTCTCACTCATGAACTTCTTATAGGCCGCTACTATATCTAAGCCTTGAGTTTTAGTATCTACGGCATTAGTAAAGATCGTGATCTCATCGTAGTTAGCTCCATTGAATGCTGTAAAATCTCCAGGATTAATTCCTCCTAATGCTAATATTCTATCGGAAATATTAATCTGGTAGGCATCTACAGTTAATGAAAATCCATCAGATAACTGTGCGGTGACACCTGCTGCAATATCAAAAGAAGTTTCAGGATTTAAATTTGAAAAGCCAAATGCGCTTTGCACCAATTCATCACGTATAGGCAGTATTGGTTCCAATACAGAATTACCATCATTGTCAAATGAAATCTGACTAAAGTTACTGTACTGATATTGTGCCAAGCCAGGAGCTCTAAAAGATCTATTTATTGACGCCCTAATCCCGACCTTATCATTTACCTTATATCTGGATGCAAGTTTATAAGAGAAGTCACTTCCAAAATCTGAGTAGTCTTCAAGTCTTACTGCTGCAGCTACTAAAAAAGCATCTGATAAATCTGATTCAACTTCAGCATAAATCCCTTTATTATTTCTTCTCCACTCTCCATCTGTTCTGGCAGTAAAACCCTCACGACCAGATGATCCAATATCCTTGCTATCTCTAAATTCTCCAGGTAGATAAGATTCTATCTGGCCTTGTGATTGCTGAAAAGATTCCATTCTAATCTCAGATCCAACGGCCAAAGTGGTATTTCCGAAAGTTTTAACCGCATCCGCATTTATTACTGTCTGAGTAACTCCAAGTGTTCCTGTGTGAAACTCTGTAGGAGATAAGATACCCATACTTGGGTTAACTGTATTTCGAGCAAATAAATCTACCTCATTACCACTATGTCCTAAACTTATATCAAGATTCCAATCATTTCCTATATCTCCCTTGATACCGGTCGTCATTTGAAAATCCGTTAAATCCGAAGGAACTTCAGGATTATATCCATCAGGGAATATTTCTAATACTGCTCTCGAAGTTCTGGCAGGAGTTCTTGTAAAAACACCTCCAATTACATGCTTCTTAGTAATTCCACCAAAAGAATAGAAATCCCAATTATCATCGATAGATTTTCCAGCATTTACAAAAATGCCCATATTGGTATTTTCAGCAGTACCTAAGACAGCTCTATCTGGATTTATTCCGTTTATTCTCTGTAATTCCTCATCACTTGAAACTCCCGCAGCAGCTACCTGAGCATCAGTATACCATCCTGAACTATGAGAGTATGTTCCTGATCTGTCGGTAGGCTCAGCATGGCTATAGGTTAAGGTTGTATTCACAAACCCATCATCTCCCCATGGAAGTCCAAAATTAGCAGACATATTAATCGTCTGACCATCAACAACTGGGTCATCACCATAAATTTTATCACCTTCAGGACCTGCATTAGTGATACCATCATAGGTCGGAGAAGTACTTGTTGACCCGTAATACATTCTTATAGCTCCCCCAGATCTTGAGTCGTTTAATTGCATATTCATCACACCTGCGATGGCATCAGAACCATATTGCGCCGCAGCACCATCTCTTAGTATTTCAACTCTTTTAACTGCTGCCGAAGGAATAGAATTAATATCATTGGCTAATTGTCCTTTACCAACTCCAGCATTATTACTGAAAAAGGCGACTTTATGTCTTCTTTTCCCATTTAATAATAATAATGTTTGATCAGGAGAAAGTCCTCTCAATGATGCAGGATCAACTAAAGGTGCCAAATCATTGATTCCAAATTTAACAGCACTAAAAGAAGGCGCTGAGTAGTGCAAAGACTGTCCTATATCAGCCTGACCTGTAGAATTTAATTCCTTAGCATTAATCACATCGATTGGAACAGGACGATCTACATCAGTCCGTGGTCTACCACGTGATCCTAAGATTGTAACACTCTCCAAGGCGACGCCTGCCGACATGACAACATTAATTACTGATTGTCCATTTACCTCTATTTCTGTATCATTATAACCTGTAAATGAAAAAACCAGGACGTTACTTCCATCTGGGACGTTAATGGAATAGTTACCATCTAGATCAGTTATAGTACCCGCTGAAGTGCCTTTGACCAATACATTTGCCCCAAACAATGGATCGCCATTGTCATCTGTTACTTGACCAGATACCTGAATAAAGTCTGAGTTAATCGTTTCTTCTGTTACTTTTTGAACCAAAACGATATTGGTATTACCATATACGGTAAAATCAATGCCGTATGGATTCAAAAAATTAGATAGTACATTTTGTAGCTTTTCGTTCTGTGCTTCAATTGATACTTTCTTAATATTTTTAATTAAACCTGGTCGATAGGTGAAGTATACTGAAGCTTCTTTTTCCAATTGTTTTAAGGCCTTTTTCATGCTTACCTCCTCCAATTCTATATCTATTTTTTGATTCAGAATCTTCTGGGCTTCTGCGCTATTGGCTTTAACAACTGTTAAAGAAAGTGAGATTAAAAACAGTTGAATGAAACTAAATTTCATAACTGATCGGATTAAGTTTGATAGTTTAATGTTTTTCTCCATAGTTTTGAATTGTTCAAATAATTAGATCAGATTCATCTTTGGTTAGTACAATAATGCTGCAACATTATTACCAGAGAGAATTGATTAATGAATTTGTGTCGAGGGTAACTTTTTATCCTCGACTTTTTTTATTGACAAGAACCATCTATTATGATCTTACCATCACGTTCGTAATATGTAAGACCTAAAGGATGACATACGATTTCCAATTTTTCATAAAGCGTTTCTTCTGTAAGCGTAGTTGATAATCTACAATCGACTTTTGCGCCTTCATAAATACTTATTTGTACCCCGTAGGCTTCTTCTAATGCTTGAAATATTTCAGAAACAGGTGCTGCATCAAAGTATAATTTCTTTAAAGTTCTAAGTGGCTTGATAAGACTCGGAGTCGAAGTCAATCTTCTAGTCATACTCTGATCAGCTTTATTAAACACCACTTTTTGATTAGGTGTTACCACGAGTGGTTTTAACTCACTGGTCTTTATCTTCTTCAATTCCACAATGTCCTTTCTCTTATATACAGCAACTTTTCCTGTTTTAACAATCACCTCAATATCCTTATCCAACTCTTTTGCCTTAACAAAAAAACTGGTTCCAAGGACTCTGATCACAGCATCATTAGCATAAACATAAAAGGGCTTAATGGTATCTCTGGCAATATCAAAAAATGCTTCTCCTTTTAAGATTACGCTTCTTGTTTTACCTGTAAATGATATGGGATATTTTAGATAACTATCTGGCTCAAGCACTACAGTACTTCCATCCTTCAACTCGACCCTCCAAATAGCATCGGTGCTATTAGTATATTCTATCCATTTAGAATTTTCGTTTAGCGTTACTAACTCTTCAGACTTATCTTCCGTTACAAATAAATGATAACTCGGTATAGATAAGCCTATCACTACGGATGCAGCAATTAACCACCTTTTTACTTTTCCAAAAATAGGATTGTGATGAGGTTCTATGGAACTCATGATATCGTCCCAAGTATTACTAATTACTTCTTTGGTTATAGGTGTTGAGGTAGAATCATGAAGCTTTAAGATTGTTGCTTTAGCTTCTTCAACTAAAGATTCTTTGCTGGGATTATTCTTCAACCATTCTCGCCAAAAAGCATTTGAAGATTCAGTTGGATTATGTACCCATTCACAAAACTGATCGTCAGTTACAAAATCTTCTAATCTATAATCTACAAAATGCCTCATGACATGATTTAATCAATCTATACATGAGTAAGAGTATTAGGAGTTTAGATTATACTCACTAAATCACATTTTTTTTCTCAACTTTTTTTCTTAACGCATAAATAGCACGTTGCAGAATATTAGCAACTGATTGTACCTTGATCTGCATCAATTCAGCTATCTGTTGATTACTTAATTTTTGATAATACTTCAGGTGTAAGGCTTCTATCTGTCTATCAGGCAATAGACTTATTGATTTTCTTACCAAATAAGTTCTCGACTGATTGATCTCTTCTTTAATGATCAGGGATTCAATGGATTCTTGTTTTAGCTCTTTGTTATTAATCTGGAGGGAGACAATATTTTTATTATTCTTTATTGTCCGAATCAACTTATACTTAAAGCTTTTAAGAAGGTAAGATTTTATATGTTCTACTTCTCCCAGTTTCTGTCGATTATTCCAAAGTTCTATAAATAACTCCTGAATAGATTCTTTTATGACATCTGTATCTGAACACAATTTGAATCCAAATTGAAACATATCTTTAGCATATAATTGGTAGAGCTGAGCAAAAGCAATTTTGCATCCATTTCTAAAATCATACCAGATTTGTTGATCTGACATTTTATGCTGTACAGACTTCATACGAACTTATATATGGAGTGAATATAGAAATAAATCAAAACAAAATATCTTCATGCAAGAATTACTCGATATATAAATTTTAAAGGTCGATCTGGCCGCAACAACTAATTTTAGAAAAGAGGATATATTTGCAGTGATTTTTGAGAACGCTATAAAATACAGCTTATGCCATTTGATTTAGACATGATTAAAGCCCATTATGAGGCACTCCCAGGAAAAATAGAAAAAATTCGATCAGTTCTTAAAAGACCATTAACACTGTCGGAAAAAATTCTCTATGCACATCTACACGAAGATTCTCCTTTGCAGAATTATTCAAGAGGGAAAGATTATGTCTTTTTTGCTCCTGATAGAGTTGCTATGCAGGATGCTACCGCTCAGATGGCATTACTCCAGTTCATGATGGCAGGTAAAGATAAAGTTGCTGTACCTTCTACAGTCCACTGTGACCACCTGATACAAGCTAAAGTAGAAGCAGATGAAGACTTAAAAGTGGCTAATGATATTAACTCAGAAGTATACTCATTCTTAGAGTCTGTATCCGATAAGTATGGATTAGGGTTTTGGAAGCCAGGAGCGGGTATCATTCATCAGGTCGTTTTAGAAAATTATGCATTTCCAGGAGGAATGATGATTGGTACTGATTCTCATACGCCCAATGCTGGCGGATTAGGAATGGTTGCTGTAGGTGTTGGAGGAGCTGATGCAGTAGATGTAATGGCAGGAATGCCTTGGGAACTAAAAATGCCAAAACTGATTGGCGTAAAATTAACAGGAGAATTGAGCGGATGGGCCTCACCAAAAGACGTTATCCTGAAGGTAGCGGGAATACTAACCGTAAAAGGAGGAACTGGAGCGATTGTGGAATATTTTGGAGAAGGGACCAGTAAGATAAGTTGTACGGGTAAGGGCACTATGGGTAACATGGGGGCCGAGATAGGAGCTACTACATCAACTTTTGGATATGATGACTCAATGAGTCGATACTTAAATGCTACAGGACGATCAGAAATAGCAACTCTGGCTGATACAGTAAAAGAGCATTTAAATGCAGATCCAGAGTGTTACGCTGATCCAGATAAATACTTTGACCAAGTAATTGAAATTGATCTGAATTCATTAGAGCCATTATTAAATGGCCCATTCACACCAGATTTAGCAACTCCCGTTTCGGAGATGGCAGCAAAAGCTGCAGCTGAAGGTTGGCCAACAGAATTAGAATACTGCTTAATAGGTTCTTGTACTAATTCGTCTTATGAAGACATTACAAGAGCCGCTTCAATTGCTCAACAGGCGATTGATAAAAAAATCAAAGCTAAATCTCAATTGACTGTAACTCCTGGCTCAGAACAAGTCAGATTTACGATAGAAAGAGATGGTTTAATCGATACATTGCAAGGAGTTGGTGCAAAGGTTTTTGCCAATGCTTGTGGACCATGTATTGGACAGTGGGCAAGATTCGCTGATCCTATGAATGCGCCTAAAAATAGTATAGTTCATTCATTCAATAGAAACTTCTCCAAGAGAGCAGATGGAAGTCCGAATACACATGCATTTGTTGCTTCACCAGAATTAGTAACGGCAATAGCTTTATCTGGCAAACTCGGTTTCAATCCAATTACAGATACCCTAACTAATGAAGATGGAGAGGAAGTAAAATTAGATCCGCCAACAGGATTTGAATTGCCACCAAAAGGATTTGATGTAGAAGATGCTGGATATAATGCACCAGCAGAAGATGGAAGTAGTATAGAAGTTAAAGTTTCTCCAACTTCTGATAGACTACAACTACTTACTCCTTTTACAACTATCGAAGCTGATCATCTACACGATATGAGGTTGCTGATCAAAGCGAAAGGAAAATGTACTACAGATCATATTTCTATGGCTGGACCATGGTTGAAATTTAGAGGACACTTGGAGAATATCTCCAACAACTGCCTGATAGGGGCTATTAATGAATTTAACGAAAAGGCCAACAGTGTAGCTAACTACACTGATGATCCAAGCAATGCAGAATACTTGGCTGTGCCAGATAGCGCAAGAAAATATCAAGCCGCTGGTATAAAGACAGTAGTTTTTGGAGAAGAAAATTATGGTGAAGGATCATCAAGAGAGCACGCAGCTATGGAGCCAAGATTTTTAGGAGTTCAGGCAGTAATAGTAAAATCCTTTGCACGTATCCACGAAACCAATCTTAAAAAGCAAGGAATGCTGGCATTAACTTTCGTTAATCCTGATGACTTTGCTAAGGTTAGGCAAGATGATTTAATCTCTTTATACGGATTCGCAGATATGGCACCGGGTAAACCGCTGACGGTACATTTACAGCATGCAGACGGTACAGATGATTATTTTGAAGTAATGCATACTTATAATCAAGCTCAAATCGAATGGGTTAGAAGTGGATCAGCTTTGAATAAGATCCGTGAAGAAGCTGGAGTAGCCTAATCCAAAAAGGTTATTTTAAATAATCGTTAAAAAATATATGTTATTTTTGATAGTGTTAGACGTCTAAAGTCTGACACTATTTTTTTTACGATTTATCTAACGAAAAACTTTTATACTATGTGGAAAGAATTTAAGGAGTTCATCATGACAGGCAATGTGATAGATTTTGCTATTGCAGTTATCCTTGCCGGTGCCGTTGGACTTGTAGTAACTGGATTTGTAAGTGATATCATTATGCCAGTTGTAGGTCATTTTGCTGGTGGTTATGATTTTGCAGATCAAAAAATCTTATTATCAGCTGCTGAGATAGGAGCCGATGGAACTGTTCTTAAACCTGAGAATGCTATCCGTTGGGGTGCATGGGTAAATACAATTATCAATTTATTAATAGTTGGTATGGTATTATTCTGGATGGCTAAGAGTAAAACAAGATTTATGGGTGATGCCCCAGCTCCTGGCCCAACAGCAGACCAAGAGTTACTTGCAGAAATTAGAGACCTATTAAAGAAGTAATCTAATACAAGAGACAATACTTAGATAGCTCTATTGCCAATGCGATAGGGCTATTTTTTATTTTAATAATTTTATCAAATGAGAAAAATTGAACACATAGGCATAGCCGTAAAGGATTTAGAAAAAAGTGAAGAATTGTTTTCTAAACTATTAGGCGTTAATTCTTATAAAAGAGAGTTAGTCCCCTCTGAAAATGTTTCAACGTCATTTTTTAGAACTGGGCCCAATAAGATCGAATTAGTCGCATCATCTTCTGAAGAGTCTCCTATCAATAAGTTTATTAGAAACAAAGGAGAAGGTATTCACCATATTGCATTTGCTGTTGGGGATATCAAATCAGAAATGGAACGATTAGAGCAAGAAGGGTTTACATTGCTGAACAAAGAACCAAAAAAAGGAGCTGATAACAAACTCATTTGCTTTGTACATCCCAAAAGTTCCAATGGTGTGTTGATAGAATTGTGTCAGGAGATATCAACGCATTAGGTGGACTTATATACTATCATTTTAGCTATAGGCGGTGGCTTCTTGGCCGGCATCGTTAATACTTTAGCGGGAAACGGGTCTGCGATCACCTTAAGTATATTCACAGAACTCTTAGGATTACCAGGTAATCTTGCAAATGGTACCAATAGAGTTGGAGTAATGCTCCAAAGTGGCGCTTCGAGTTTAGGCTTTCTAAAGAATAACAGATACGCCATTGTACCTCACACAAAACTTTATGTTATAGTAGCTACGATAGGTGCTATTACAGGGGTATATATAGCGCTTAATATCTCCAATGAACAGTTTTCCTCAGTATTCAAATATTTGCTCTTATTAATGTTGATAGTCCTATTGGTAAAACCCAAAAGATGGCTAATCAAAACAGAGATCAACTCTGAACACAACTTATATTTAACGATTCCTGCCTTTTTCTGCTTAGGTCTTTATGGTGGATTCATCCAGATGGGAATGGGTGTACTATTCCTAATAATAACTGTTCTTCTCATGAAAATAAATATTATTGATTCTAACGCGCTTAAAACTTTTATCATCGCTCTTTACTCATTGGTTGTGGTGGCAATATTTCACCTAAACGGAATGATAGAATGGCACTTAGGACTTATTGTTGCCTCCGGTCAAGCTACTGGTGGATACTTAACAGCAGATCTGTCTTCTAAATATCCAAAAGCTGATGTTTGGGCTTACCGCTTACTTATCATAGTAATAGTATTAGCTATACTCAGCACTTTCAATTTAATATGATGAAATATTACTTTTTTGCAATTAGCTTACTTATTACTCTATACAGCTGCCACGATAAGTATCCATTTGAGCAACCGTGGAATAAAATCTTCGAAAAGGGATCTTCACTTTTTAAGACTGTTATTGCTCAAAAAGATCAATTTGAATTACAGATAATCTATACTCAAGTAAAAAGGGACACAGCAGACTCAATTGCTTTAGTACATCATTATTTCAACCAAAATGATAACCAATACTTTTATCCAGCAAGTACTGTGAAAATGCCTGTAGCATTTTTAGCATTGGAGCACATAAATGAATTGAAAAAATCAAATGCCCAAATCAATGAATACTCTACTATTTTATTTGATTCAATTGCACCACCACAATCTTCAGAATGGACCGATAACACATCACCTACTGGATATCCCAATGTGTCGCATTATATCGAAAAGATCTTTTCGGTAAGCGATAATAATGCCTTCAATCGTTTATATGAATTTCTTGGACAAGACTTAATCAATGATAAACTCGTAGAGAAAGGAATATTCTCCAATAGTAAAATAATCCATAGAGTGGGTGTATCTGGATTTGATAGAGAATCTAATAAATACACTAATCCTTACAAGATAATCGGAACGCAGGGTGATATCTTATATTCTCAAAATGAATTATATGCCCTATATAATAATCATCCTGTAGTGACTGAGACTATCAAAGGAGTAGGGAGATATGATGACAAGGTAGATAGTATAATTAATGAGCCATTTAACTTTACTCACAAGAACTTCATCAGCCTAACTGACCTACAAAATGCCTTAGAGCGAATTATTTTTCCACGATACTTTGATATAGATCAAAGATTTGATCTAACTGATGTACAGATTGAGTGGTTAAAATCCACTATGAGCAAATTACCCAAAGAATATGATCATCTTAAATCAAACGAGGAATACTATGATAGTTATGTCAAGTTCCTAATGTATGGCGACTCCAAAGAACCAATACCCAACCATATAGATATATACAATAAGGTTGGATGGGCTTATGGCTATCTTACAGATTGTGCCTATATCGTTGATCGAAAAAACAATATTGATTTTTTCTTATCAGCAACTATCCATGTCAATGGAAATCAAATCTACAATGACGGAGTATATGAGTACGACTCTATTGGCATACCCTTTTTAGCTGAGTTAGGTGAGTTAGTATATCAATATGAATTAAGCAAATTATAGTTTTTCAAAAGATTGCAGTCCACACTCCAAATAATTTCTATAGTCTTCAGTCCCTTCCTTATATCCTCTTGGATTTGCAATGACTTCTTCTTCTGGAGTAACCATGACATATAATGGTTGGGAGTTTTGTTCAAAATTCACTATCTGAAAGTCAGCCCACTTATTACCAATATTCCGCATTTTTTTGTTGCGTATCTTAGAAATCAACATCTCATCTAGCTTTTCATCATCATCAACATAAAGTGAAATTAGTACAAACTCATCATTGAGCATTCTTCTTACCTCAGGATCCACCCATATATGCTCTTCAGTCTTTCGACAATTGACGCATCCATAACCTGTATGATCTAATAATATTGGTCGATCTGTTTCTTTAGCAAAAGCCAATCCTTCATAATAATCTTTGAAACAATCAATATTGTTAGCGCACTTGCTGAATGAAGGATACTTTTCCCTTATACTTTCATCAATCTCAGATTCTGGAAGGAAGAAGTTATAACTTGATGGTGGAGCAATACCACTTAATAGCGGAAGTGAATTATAATTGTTGGTTTCTGACTTATAGATAAACCCAGTACCTAAATAAAAAGCCAGTGCTAACGATCCTAAAGAAAACATCCAACGTCGAGGACTTAACTTTTTAACTGGACTATCGTGAGGAAACTTAATAAAGCCAAATCCATACAAAGCCATAGCCACTGCTACTAAGACCCATATAGCCATAAATACTTCATATCTTAAAAATCCCCAATGATTAGTCATATCTGCCACAGATAAAAATTTAAATGCCAAAGCTAATTCGATAAAGCCTAATACGACTTTGACATTAGTCATCCATCCTCCTGATCTCGGGAGAGAATTCAACCATGCCGGAAAAGCAGCAAATAAACCAAAAGGCAAGGCTAAGGCAATAGAAAAACCCAACATAACAATGAATGGCCCCAATTGATTGGAAGCCGCCTGCACTATAGCAGTACCTATAATAGGACCAGTGCATGAGAACGAGACTATGGCCAAAGTAAATGCCATGAAGAAGATTCCAATCAGTCCTCCTTTGTCAGCCATCTTATCTGATTTACTAGACCAAGAACTTGGTAATGTAATCTCATAAAAGCCGAAAAAAGAAAAAGCAAAAATGATAAAGATTACAAAAAATATAGTGTTAGCAATCCAGTTCGTGCTTAACCTATTTAATGCCTCGGCTCCAAAGAGCATCGTTATTAATAATCCGATCGACACATAAATAACTACTATCGACAAAGAATATATAAGGGCGTTAGTCCAACCTTTGGTCTTAGTATCCTTAGTGAAAAAGCTCACAGTCAAAGGGATCATAGGAAAAACGCAAGGAGTTAATAATGCTAATAATCCACCTATAAACCCAAAGAAGAACATCAGCAGTAAACTATCACGTTCTACAGCATCTTCACCACAATCAGCGATAGGGCTTTGATAAGTTTCCTTCAATTTCGGTCTGGATTGATCAATCACATTACCCTCCACTTTGGCCAAAGCGTTAGAGTTTACAGGAATATCGCCTAAATACGCTTTTCCTTCTTGAAAATCTACAGCAAATTCTACATCGGTAGGAGGCAAACATTTCTGGTCGTTGCATACCATATATGTCAAATAGCCTTTCAACAGCTCAGACCTATCTAAGAGCTCTATCTTTTGGGTTAATGTATATGGCTCTTGAGAAAAGAACTTTTTTACATTTATACCAAACACTGGATCTATACCTTCTTTACTGTATCCACTTTCGGTTGCTTCACCAATATTATTTACAACGTTTTCTGTCTCATACCAAACTGATGTGGGCACAGGTCCTCCATCTTCTATAAACTGAGAATAGACATTCCAGCCCTCATTGATATGTGCTGTGTAACTTATTTCGTACTGTAGATCAGAGTTTTTTTTTAGGTCAATCGACCATTGCACAGGCTTCTCTTCTTTAATCGCTGCAGGCATCAATGACTTTTCAACACTTTCTGAATGATTTATCATACTCTTCCCACCACCAAAATCAAATTCAAAGTCAACATCAGTCGGAGGTAAGCAACGTTCATCATCACATGTCATGTAAGTCAAGTAACCTGTCAGTTTTTTAGTGGGATCTAAGACTTTAACTCTCTGTGTAATTACAAAAGGTTGATCATCTAAAAACTTAATCACATTCATTTCAAAAATTGGATCCATCCCTTCTTTCTTATGACCCATTTCTTGAGCTTTTCCAATGTTTTCTACCACTCCTTCTGTCTCATACCATATGGAGGTGGGAACAGGACCTCCTTCATCTATAAATTGTGAATAGACATTCCACCCCTTATCAATTTCAGCTTTAAACACTATTTCAAACTCATTTTCACTTATTTGATTAGCTTCATAAGTCCATTTTACCGGCTCAAAATTTTGTCCAAAAGCGAGACCAACGGTAAGTAATAAAAGGTTAAAAATTAAGATTTTATATAAAGACATCAATAGATATTTATCAATTTAAAACAACTATGAAAGGAACATCAGTTGGGGGTAAACATTGCCTACCATTACAAGCCATATAGGTAATGAACCCTTTTGAAACGGCTTCCCTTACTTCAGATTTTACGATTTTTACGAATTCTGCTTTTTTTGTGAGTTTCATAACATTTTGACCAAATAATGCCTCAAATTCTGTCTTTGGTTTAGTGATTTCTATGAGGTCTTCTTCAATCTTTACACCAGGGGTATGATCAAAAGTTATGTCGGTAGGAATAGGACCTCCCTCAGGAGAAATCGATGAATAAATCATCCACTCATCATCTATATACGCATCAAAATGAACCTTGAATTGTCCATTTCCTATTGATTCTGTAAAAATATGCCATCGTACTGGTGCAAAATGATCTTGAGCAAATAAAATGTTGACACTCAATAATATAAAAACAACTAAGACCAAGGGTATCCTACTCATCATCATAAAGGTATTACAATTGAATAGCACAACTTTGAACTTATGAAAAAATTAACGCTAAAAAATAAATTGAAGACGATCTCCATATTGCACAAAAAATACAGCTAACAAAAGAACAATATGTACTAACTCAATTCTTGCCCAGTTCTTGATTGAATATAATGTCATTGCCATCATAATCGAAAAAGGAAATATAAGGATCAATAAATGGTCAGAAACGATATATCTATAGCAAAAGAGCGTTAATAATAGCAGAAAACATACTAAATATAAAAAGTCTATTTTCTTTCGAGATTCTACATTCTTCTTTTTTTGATAGCTGTAGTAACTGAGTAAACCAACAATTAATGAGACTAATAGAATACCATATCCAACTATCTCCTTATTATTTTGTGGAATCAGAAATTCATAAGATAATCCTAAACTAAATTGATTAAAAAGCTCAAAAGTTATCATATCAAAAAAGTATAGAAAAGCTCCGACTATCCAAAATGTACAAAACAGCCCTATTAAAAATTGTAGCTGTTCTTTAAAAGAAAAACTCCTCAATACGAACATCTCAACTAATAAGGCCAATCCTACTAGCAAATAAGGCGGATAAATCAGACTAGCCAACCCTAAAGATAGGGCGGCATTAAAAATTTCTGTATTCGCATTATTTCGTTTATACACTTTATAGGTATAGTATACCCCGACTAAAAAAAAGGTCATTCCTATTAAAACGGGGGATAACATCCTTAGAGAGGGTACTAAAGAAGCTAAAAGAACATATAGCATACCAGCATATCCACATTGAGATCCATAAATTCTATTTCTATTAGAAATATTATTAATGAATATTGCTTGAATGTATAAAAGCAAAATGGCAACAATTGATTGGACAATAGGGCTATACAACAGGTTTTTGTAGAGTGCATTAATAAGAACTCCATCATATGACTGCACTAGATATACATCTGGAGTTATCAAGGTATCTAATCTTAATAAGACAGTATAAGGCAGAAGAGCCAACAAATTGAGGATATCGTTCTTTTTAAAAATCTTCGTCACCTTACAAAGGTATATTTATAATCAATTTATAGTACATGCAGATTCCTGACTTCCTAAACTAAAAGATTCTTCAAGCATTTAAATTGGTATTTTGTGATGGATTAAGAATATGATGTCTGAATTAGGTACAATAAAAAAACCTATAGCTGAAGAGCTTGAAATCTTTGAAAAGAGGTTCAAAGATTCTATGAAAAGTTCTGTGCCCCTTTTAGATCGCATAACTTACTACATTGTTCAAAGGAAAGGGAAACAAGTTCGACCGATGTTTGTGTTTCTTTGTGCCAAGATTTTTGGACCAATTAAAAATGAAACTTATCTGGCAGCCTCATTAATAGAATTATGCCATACTGCATCGCTCGTTCACGATGATGTGGTTGATGATTCTCATCTTAGACGAGGTGTTTTTTCAATTAATGCACTATGGAAAAATAAAATCGCAGTTATCGTTGGAGATTATTTATTATCAAAAGGCCTGCTGTTAGCAGTAGAGCATGAGCAATACCAAACCTTAAAAATTATCTCAACTGCTGTTAAAGAATTGACTGAGGGTGAATTGCTTCAAATAGAAAAAGCAAGAAAATTGGATATTACTGAAGAAGTATATTTTGACGTTATAAGACAAAAAACAGCTTCATTAATGGCAGCTGCATGTAGTGCAGGAGCATCCAGTGCGGGTAGGTCTAAAGAAGAAATAGCAGATTTTAAAAAATTTGGGGAAAGTGCAGGTATGGCCTTTCAGATAAAAGATGACTTGTTTGATTATGGCTTTAATAATGTTGGAAAACCCACAGGTATAGATATCAAAGAGAAAAAAATGACTCTTCCTTTGATTCATGCATTGACAAATTGCAGCCCTAAAGAAAAAAAATCCATCTTAAATAAGCTCAAAAGAAAGAGTGAAAGCAAGCAGGTAAGGAAAGAAATAATTGCCTTCACAAAATCCTATGGAGGAATTGATTATGCAGAACAAGTAATGAATCAATTTAAGGATCAGGCTATCAGTCTGCTAGAGAAATATCCCTCAAATGAAGCCATGACTTCGCTTAAACTATTAGTAAATTTTGTTGTGGCAAGGAATTCTTAGAGTCTCTCAATTCGTGCTCCAATGGCATTAAGCCGGGTATCAATATCTTGATAACCTCTATCTATTTGTTGAATATTATGAATAGTAGATATCCCATCAGCTGACAAAGCAGCAATCAATAGCGACACTCCTGCTCTAATATCTGGTGAAGTCATTTCTATTGCTCTGAGATTTTGTTTTCTTCCCATACCTATTACCGTGGCTCGATGAGGATCACACAATATTATCTGAGCTCCCATGTCTATTAATTTATCCACAAAAAACAACCTACTCTCAAACATCTTCTGATGAATCAAAACGCTACCCTGCGCTTGCGTTGCTACCACTAATAATATACTGATCAAATCCGGTGTAAAGCCAGGCCAAGGAGAATCATAAATAGTCATAATAGATCCATCTATAAAAGATTGAACCTCATAAACTTCTTGGCTAGGCACAATGATATCGTTGTCCTCTTCACGCACTTTTATTCCGATCTGTTCAAAAATCGATGGAATAATTCCCAGATCTGCATTTCCTCCTCCTTTTATAGTAATTTCTGACTGAGTCATTGCAGCAAGACCAATAAAACTACCGATTTCTATAAAATCTGGTTGAATTGTATGTTCAGTTCCATTGAGAGACTCAACTCCATTAATGATCAATCGATTAGAACCTATTCCTTCGATATCAGCACCCATACTTATCAGCATCCTACAGAGCTGTTGGAGATATGGTTCACAAGCAGCATTATAAATGGTAGTCTCCCCTCTAGTCAATGCAGCCGCCATCAGTATGTTAGCAGTACCTGTCACGGATATTTCATCCATAAGGATATATGCCCCCTTCAGGTTATCTCCGCCTAAAAAATAGCTCTCCCTTTCTTTATCAAAATCAAATCTCGCTCCGAGCTTATGAAATCCATTGATATGAGCATCAAGGCGTCTACGGCCTATTTTATCTCCTCCAGGCTTAGGCATAAAGGCCTTACCGTATCTTGCAATCATTGGGCCCATGAGCATTACAGAACCTCTTATCCTCTTAGCGTTTTTCTGATATTCTGCACTGGCTAAGTAATCGAGATCAATATCTGATGCTTTAAACTTGTAAGTACTCTTATTGACTCTATTGACTTCTACTCCAAGGCCTTTTAATAATTCGATTAGTCTTCTGACGTCAATTATGTCAGGTACATTATTCATAACAACCTCTTCACTTGTCATTAGACAGGCCGAGATTACTTGTAGGGCTTCATTTTTGGCCCCTTGTGGAATGATAGTTCCTGACAGTTTAGCATTGCCATGGACCTTGAAAGAGTTACCATTTAATTGTCCCATGCTCACTATCTACGACGCCTTGATTGTCCTCGATTATTGTTACGTCTTCTATTATTGGACCTACCGTTATTGTTATTTCTTTTTCTATTATTGTTATTGCTGCGAGTATTATACTTTACCGCAGATATGTCTATTACATCTTCCTCAGTAAGAGACAAAGCTCCATTTGACAATTTCTTCAAATCTTGCTTTATTATTTCATCATTGACATAGTGTTCTCTATTCCAAGTACGGTAAGCCAATTTCATATAAGAAGCTATTATCATAGTGAACTCAGCTTTTTTCTCTTCATCCTCTAACTCTATAGCTTTAGCTATCAACTTTCGAATATGGCCGCCGTAATGCCTATAGCCTCTTTGATTACTTGTGTAAGGAATAGTGGTTGGCTTATATTCACTTTCTTCCGGAGTAGGTATAACCCCACTTGGCGGAACTACATCTATACTATAATCTGCAATCCTAAAGAGGTGCCTCCACAATTTTTCTTTATGATCTTCATCCCCTTTCCTGTGCGGGTTCATCTGATTCATTAATTCAACTAATGCCTCGGTAAAATTCTGCCGTTCTTCCTTATCCTCTATTTTGATGGCATAGTTTATTAAGTTTTGGACATTTCTCCCATACTCAGCGATTACTAAGTTTTCTTTTTGGGAATTATATTCCATTCCGTGATTTATCATTTTATTCTACTGTTACAGATTTTGCTAAATTTCTTGGCTGATCAACGTCACAACCTCTCATCACTGCTATGTGATATGCTAATAATTGGAGAGGAATAACCGATAATATCGGTGTCAAAGCTTCTTGAGTTTCTGGAATTGATATTGTATAATCTGCCAATTCCTTTATTCTTTCATCCTTCTCATTTACAATCGCAATTACAACTCCTTTCCTTGCCTTTACTTCTTCTATGTTACTAACAATCTTATCATAAGAACTCTCATTAGTAGCGATTACTATGACAGGCATGTAAATATCAATCAGAGCAATAGGCCCGTGTTTCATTTCAGCAGCTGGATATCCTTCGGCATGTATATAAGAAATCTCTTTAAGCTTCAAGGCTCCTTCCAAAGCAACTGGAAAATTGTATCCTCTACCTAAATATAATGCATTACTCGCACTCTTTATTTCTGAAGCGATGTACTTTATTTTATCACTTTGCTTTAATATCTTTTCAATTTTCCCAGGAAGCGCCTCTAATGAAGATATTAACGACATGTATTCATCTTGGGTGATTTTACCTCTTTCGAATCCTAACTGGATTGCCATCAGAGATAAAACGACCAACTGACTTGTAAATGCCTTAGTAGAAGCCACACCGATTTCTGGGCCTGCATGTATATAAGATCCTGTATCGGTTAGTCTTGCTATGCTGGATCCAACCACATTCACTATACCATAGGTCATAGCTCCTTTTTCTTTGGCAAGTTGCAATGCTGCCAATGTATCCGCTGTTTCTCCTGACTGAGACAGGACAATCAAAAGATCATCAGGACCAATAATCGGATTACGATATCTCAACTCAGAGGCATACTCTACCTCACAAGAGATCCTCGCGAGATCTTCAAATAAATATTCCGCAATAAGTGCTGTATGCCATGAAGTTCCACATGCAGCAAGTATTATTCTTTTTGAATTTTTAATTCTTCCTATCTGTTTTGATAAACCCCCTACCGAAATCCATCCTTCTTTCGTGTTGAGTCTACCTCTCATGCTATCCGCCACAGTATTAGGTTGCTGAAAAATTTCTTTCAGCATATAGTGCGGATATCCATCTTTCTCTAACTCCTCAATTTTAATATCAATCTTAGAAATTTCATATTGGGCTGTAGAATCATCTAAGTTTGAAATATTGTAATTGCCATCTCTATCTAATTTGACCATTTGTTCCTCTTCAAGGAAGATAAATGAATCAGTATACTTGGCTATAGGAGAAGTATCAGAGGCTAAAAAGAATTCATTTTCTCCTAATCCTAAAACCAAAGGACTTGATTTTCTGGCACCAATAAGTGTATCAGGAGCGCCTTTATCCATTACTACTATAGCATATGCTCCTTCCACCTTTCTCAATGCTCGCTTTGTGGCCTCTTCGATACTTAGATTCATCGAATCTCTCATTTCTTGTATCAAATGAGCGACTACTTCTGTATCAGTTTGGCTTTTAAATTGATATCCTAAGTCTTCAAGTACTTTTTTGAGATCTTGATAGTTTTCAATGATTCCATTGTGTATGACAGAGATAGACCCATCCTTCGACAAGTGAGGGTGCGCATTTATATCATCGGGAGCCCCATGCGTTGCCCAACGAGTATGACCCATACCCATAGTCCCAGTAACTTTCTCTCGATCTACTATATCATCGAGTTCTTTGACTTTTCCTTCTTTCTTAAAAGTCAATAAATCCTTATCTGTAAGTATTGACACCCCTGCACTATCATATCCACGATATTCAAGTCTATATAAACCTTCAATGAGGATAGGAAAGGCATTCTGTTCGCCCAAATAGGCTACGATTCCGCACATTCATTTATAATTTAGTGTATGTAACTCTTATTTTAGCTGGATAGTTAGCATCTTTCGGACCATATAATATAGTTCTTTCTGGATTATCTGCTTTATCTAATATGGATAGATATAGAGTCGTTGGCTCATCACCATCCAAAATATCTTTCACATGGGTTGTCAAATTCATTTTATAAGACTCTAAACCGGTGAATTCACCACTCTGAGTTCTATTACCCCCGAATAAAATATTGGTAGCTCCAGTAGTTTGTGCAATCCTTAAATCTTCAATTTGAACAAGATCTCCATCAGCATTTTTCTTGTAAAGGCCAATCGATCTTGCTGCAGGATAATTCACTGTATCTACTAACTCGGTAGAAGCAATGAAAAATTCCAATTCCACATGATTTAACAAAATGTCTTCGGGCAAACTTGTAAGACTAGACAAATCAATCTCAGCATCAGGTCCATTCATACCTTGAAGATAGATAACATCTTCAGGTCCTACATCAACATTTAGTCGATTGATAATCTCAGTATCCAAATAATCATGACGATATTGTATAGGTCTATCGAATCCTAATAAATAATTAAATCGTGTTGATGTAGTATCATTTGGTGTATAAAAAAGTGAAAAAATACTATTGGTAGAATTACCTGACAGGTCAAACGACATAACTACACTTCCATCTACTAATCCTCTCAAGTAAAAACCACTAAAATTTTCTAATAGATCATCTGCTGCACCATCAGTTGGAATGGGGAGAGAATGTAACTCTTCCGCAAAATCCATATCAATAGGGATTCTGATAGCATTGGTTACAGTTAATGTATCTCTCACAATTGGGTCATAAAAAGTAAATGAGTCCTGTGCTCCTGGGGCATATCCCTCCAATCTTCCTATTGGTGTTTCTCCAATCTGGAAAACATCATCAGATCTTATTGTATCGATATTTAGAATATTGTCAATTAACCTGTAAACTTCAAAATCAATCTTATCTGAATCGTTACCATAAACTACACTCGTATCAATTTCTATCATTAGGACTGCTGAATCAACTGTTGATTCGCTGTAATCAGGTAAGATAGTATTGAAATATCTCATCTGGAAATAAATAGAAGCTGAAGTGTAGCCAAAAACGGGATCATTTAACTCTCCTACCAAATGTGAGTTAATTGGATTATTGAGAGATGTAAATGTTATGGTAGGTTGTGTTATTACAGATTTGACCGAAAAGTCTAAGTCATCTCTAAATTCAATATTGATGTCCTCATCGTTGAGCAACCCTGAGCCTACTTCTGTGGCCTCTCCACAGGACAATAAAAACATAAAGCTTAAAGCTAATATGGCTACAGCGAGATTAGTCAATCTTAACTTCAAAGGATAATTTTTATTCTTCAAGTAATGATTTATAAAAGTCCAAATAGTGCGCTAAATACTCATCTTCGGCATGCACTAAACTTGGTAATTCTGAATCAGAAATCAATTTAGATATATTATCATCTAAATCTTGTCCCGCAGCTATTAACGCATCAGCGTACTTAATCGCTCCTTCATGCAATATTACCTTATCTCCATCTTTGAATGAATGTAGGTCTTCTGTCTCCAAATTATTGATAGATGCCTTATCAAAGAAACTCTGATCAAAGGTAGATGCATAGGTCTCTTTGTATGCAGAATAGATCAATTTAGAATTTTCGAAAATAGGATCATTTCTATATATCTTATTAAGGTATAAAGGAACTAAACTTGTCATCCACCCATGACAGTGTATAATATCTGGCGCCCACCCAAATTTTTTGACTGTCTCCATCACTCCCTTACAGAAAAACACCATTCTATCCGCATTGTCTTCAAATGGTTGATTATCCACGTCATCAAAGACAAATTTTCTCTTGAAGAATTCTTCATTGTCCAGAAAATATACCTGCATCCTTGAGCCTGGTAAAGACGCCACCTTAATGATCAAAGGAAAATCATCATCATCAACAATGATATTCATCCCTGATAATCTCACAACCTCATGCAGACGATGTCTTCTCTCATTAATTAAACCATATTTTGGCATTAATACTCTTACCTCATAACCCTTATTATAGGCATAAGGAGCAAGCTGATTTAATATATCAGAAATTTCTCCAATGCTGGTATATGGTTTCATCTCTTGTGAAACAAAAAGAACTCTTTTTTTACTCATAGGGAACGTTTTCTAAATAGGGCTGCAAAGATAAGCTTTTTTAGCATTACTAATTTTGACCATTTAAGATCAAGCCTTATTCTTTAATTTTTCTACAAAACCAAACTCTATTTGTCTTTTTTGCAAGTCTACCTCTAAAACTTCAACAACAATCGAATCACCAATTGTTAAAACAAAACCAGTTCGATTTCCAACAGCTTTGATGTAAGCAGAATGTATAGTAAATGGTTCATCAAAACTGTCAAACCTTATCATACCATCGCATTGACTATGTTTTAGCTCAACAAAAACACCTTTATCCACAATTCCCCGAATATTACCTTCTATTTTTTCTCCAATTTTATTAGAAAGAAATTCGACCTGTTTATATTTTATCGATTCTCTTTCTGCACTTATGGCACTTCTTTCTTTAGTTGAAATGTGTAAACACTGTTCTTCTAATTTAGCAAGGTCTATTCGACTTTCTCCAGTTAAATTTTTATCCAAAATTCTATGGACCAAAACATCTGAGTATCTTCTGATAGGAGAGGTAAAATGTGTGTAATACTCAAATCCTAAGCCATAGTGACCAATATTATTAGTACTATACGCTGCTTTCGCCATTGTCCTAATTGCCATTGGTTTTAGTACTTTCATGAGATGTTCATCAATCCCTTCCTTTGACAGATTATTAAGAGAGTTAGTAATATTATTAGGTGTATCCAGTTGTAAAGAAATTCCCAATTCTGAAGCTAATAAGCCAAGCTCTGATAGACGCTCTGGATCTGGAAGATCATGAACCCTATATACAAATGGAATGCTGTTTTTAGCTTTCTTAGCAATGAACTTTGCAACCTTTTTATTAGCTAAGAGCATAAACTCTTCGACCAATTTATGAGAATCACCCCTTACCTTCAACTTTACATCAATGGGTCGATTTTCATCATCCAAAACAAACTTAACCTCCTCACTTTCAAAATCTATCGAACCTTTTTCAAACCTCTTCTTCTTTAATACTTTCGCCAAGCGATTCAAACCCAATAGTTCTGCTGCAAAATCACCTTCCTCATTATCTATGATAGTCTGAGCCTCCTGATAGGTAAATCTTCTCTTGCTATGGATCAAAGTCCTTCCAAACCATTGATCAATTATTTTGTCAGATTTATTAAAAGTAAATATTGCCGAAAAACTAAACTTATCTTCATCAGGTCTCAGTGAACATAACTCATTGGAAATCTTCTCTGGCAGCATCGGACAGACTCTATCTACTAAATATACCGATGTGCTTCTCATACTCGCTTCTTTATCCAGAGCAGAAGTCTCTTTGACAAAATGAGTTACATCTGCTATATGGATACCTATCTCTATGTTACCGTTTTCTAATATCTCATAAGATAGAGCATCATCAAAGTCTTTAGCATCAAATGGATCAATAGTAAATACATCCTTATCTCTAAGGTCTCTACGATCCTTGAGATCTTGATCAGTTATAACATCTCGTAATTGATCCGTTTCTTTTAACACCTCATCGCTAAATGCAATATCAAACCCATGACTTAATAGGATTGAATTCATTTCATATTCGTTCCTATTTTTCTGATCAATTTCTGCTAAAACTCGACCTAAAAGATTATTGCGTTTGGTTTCACCAAAATCATATATATCTACAACTACAATATCTCCATCTTCAGCATCTCTAATGTCATTGGGCATGATTTTGATTTCTAGCTCAACCTTGCCATCATCTACATAGACTAAGCCATATTTCTTTGTTTGACTAAAAGTCCCAATAAAGGCTGTTCTATTTCTTTTGATAACCTCCAACACCTTTCCTTCAGGCCTTTTACCATTTTTAAAAAAAATAGTTTCAATTCTGACTCGATCTTTATGTAATGCACCATTGATATCTCGCTTATTGACATAAACATCTCTTTCTTGTCCCTCTACAACTACAAATGCTGCACCCGAACTTATGGATTCTAATTTTCCCTCAAGGATTCTTTTATTAGATCCAGGATTTGATTTGAGATAATCTAAATTAATGCTATATCTGCCCTTATTATCTGAGAAAATTTTATTCTTTCTCTCCAACTCCACAAGAGCTGATATAATGGAATCTTTAGAATTCTTGACACCTAGCTTTTGTCCAATCACTTTGGGATTGTAAGATTTAGAAGACTTCTTTTTCAACAATTTAAAAATGGCCTGCTGTAAAAATCGTTGTGGTAGTTTTTTAGAGTAATTCACTTTGCTTGCCATTTTTTCATTCTTGCAATGAGAAGACTATGTCCCCATTAATCATTAATTCCATAGACATATTCTGGCTTTTTTGAGCGTCATAATAGTTCGCTCCCGATGCTTGATGTCCTACTATTATGTTGATGATCCAGTCTTCATCTATTGTCGCTACTGATCTAGTAATTCCATTATCGTCGCTTCGAATACCTGCAATTACTTTCCTATTCATAAGTATACCATTCTTATTAAATGTGCATAGGATATAGTCATATTTCAACAATCCTCCTTTCCAATATACTACAGCGTGGACATCCTTTGTGTCAGGTATTTTGACGCAAGGTATGTACTCAGTGAATTCATCATCCTGCTCTGCAGCTCCTTGCTGAGATAAAAATTGTCTTATCAAATCAGGATGCAAGGGCTTATTTTTCTTTGAGAAATACGGAACGTTGTCTTCTGAAAACACTATTGGGAAATTCTCAATAGAGAAGCAGGATAAAAAAGCTTTGAAAGCTTGAGCTCTCGTCATAAATTATTTTTAAATCTTACACTTGCAAGTTACGTAGTATATAGTTCATAAGTATTTGCTGTGACTTCATTAAACAAGATTGTCCCTACTATGATCGATCAAAATAGATCATATCTAAATAGATTTAGACCAAGAACCTTACCATCCGAAACTGTTTTAATATTTAGATTTGCCAAACTTAATTTGTGATTAGTTATGAAATGGCTTTCCAACTTCTTCACATCGAGTATAGGTCGAAAATTAATTATGTCATTGACTGGATTATTTTTGATTTTATTCTTGGTGGTACACTTGATAGGTAATTTGCAACTACTCTCTAACGATGAGGGTAAAGCATTCAACATTTATACTGACTTTATGAGTCACAATCCCGTGATTCAATTGATAGCAAAAGGAAATTACTTTTTTATTCTTTTGCATGCTATCATGGGAATCCTTCTCGCTGTTAAAAATAAAAATGCTAAAGGTTCTAAGTATGCGGTTAGTCCAAATAATAAGACCTCTTGGGCGTCCAATAACATGGCTTTATTAGGTACTTTGATTTTTGCATTTTTATTGATGCACATGGGACATTTTTGGTTTCAATTTAAGTGGGGAAGCGGTTTACCTATGGTAAATTATGACGGAGTAGAAATGATTAATGCTTATGCAAAAGTGACAACAGTTATGTCGCAACCCATCTGGATGGTCGCATATCTAATAGGCTTGTTAGTTTTAGCATTTCATTTGTGGCATGGATTTGCCAGCGCATTTCAGAGCTTAGGCCTAAGACACAAAAAATATACACCAATCATAGAAGGGTTAGGTAAGGCATATTCTATACTCGTACCGCTTGGCTTTGCAATCTTGCCGCTTTATATATTCTTCACTCAATCTTAAATGTAAAAGGCATGGAATTAAAGAATAACGTACCAGTTGGAGAATTATCCGAAAAGTGGACTCAGTATAGGTCTACGATGAATCTTGTAGCACCTAATAATAAAAGAAGAATTGAAATCATTGTAGTCGGAACAGGGCTTGCAGGTGCCTCAGCTGCCGCTACATTAGGTGAGTTAGGATATAATGTGAAGTGTTTTTCATTTCATGATAGCCCAAGACGAGCACATAGTATTGCTGCGCAAGGAGGAATAAATGCTGCAAAGAATTATCAGAATGATGGGGATAGTGTATACCGTCTTTTTTACGATACCATCAAAGGCGGTGACTATAGGTCCCGAGAAGCCAATGTTCACCGATTAGCCGAGGCGAGTGTAGACATCATAGATCAATGTGTAGCACAAGGGGTTCCATTCGCACGAGAATATGGAGGTCTGTTGGCCAATCGTTCATTTGGAGGAGTCCAAGTATCTCGAACGTTTTATGCCAAGGGCCAAACAGGTCAACAGTTGCTTATAGGCGCTTATCAAGCACTCAGTCGTCAGATTGCCTCTGGTTCTGTCAAGATGTATAACAAGCACGAAATGCTCGATGTAGTTAAGATGGATGGGAAGGCAAGAGGAATCATCGCAAGGAATTTAAAGACAGGATCCATAGAGCGACATGCCGCACACTGTGTTGTGCTGGCTACGGGTGGATACGGTAATGTTTTCTATTTGTCAACCAATGCAATGGGATCAAACGTAACTGCTGCATGGAAAGCTGTGAAAAGAGGCGCATTAATGGCAAATCCTTGTTACACTCAAATCCATCCTACTTGCATCCCTGTGTCGGGCGATTATCAGTCTAAATTGACTTTAATGTCGGAATCACTGAGAAATGATGGAAGAGTATGGGTGCCAAACAAAATAGAAGATGCTGAGGCTATAAGAGAAGGGAGAAAAAATGCGTTAGATATCCCTGAAAATGAGAGAGATTATTACTTAGAGCGCAGATACCCTGCATTTGGTAATCTTGTTCCACGAGACGTAGCTTCTCGAGCCGCTAAAGTGGCTTGTGATGAAGGTAAAGGGGTTTCTCCTACAGGTCTAGCCGTTTATCTTGACTTTGCTTCTGCAATAGAACGTTATGGTAAAGGGGAGGCTTTATCTAAAGGAATTAAAAATCCTTCTTCTTCTCAAATAATTGAATTAGGTGAAGCAGTAATTGCCCAGAAGTATGGTAATCTATTTGAGATGTATGAAAAAATCACAGGAGAGAACCCTTACAAGTTACCTATGAAAATATATCCTGCCGTTCACTATACAATGGGAGGACTATGGGTAGATTATAACCTAGAAACTAACGTTCCAGGGCTATTTGCTCTGGGAGAAGCCAATTTCTCTGATCATGGAGCTAACCGATTAGGGGCATCCGCACTTATGCAAGGATTAGCAGATGGATATTTCGTGATACCATATACAATCGGACAGTTTCTATCCGGTGAAATACGTACCCCTTCTATTGATCCAAATGCCAAGGAGTTTGAAGAAGCTGAGAAGAATGTTAGATCCTTATTGGACAAACTGATATCTGTAAAGGGCAATAAATCTGTCGAATCTTTTCATAGAAGATTGGGCAAATTAGTCTGGGAATACTGTGGTATGAGCAGGAATGCCGAGGGCTTAGAAAAAGGTAGAAAATTAATTAGAGAATTAAGAGAAGAGTTCTATCAAGATGTATTTATACCAGGTAGTGCAGACGAATTTAATCCAGAACTTGAAAAAGCGGTTAGAGTAGCTGATTTCTTAGAGTTAGGTGAAGTTATGATGGTTGATGCCCTAAATAGAAATGAATCATGCGGTGGTCACTTTAGAGAAGAATATGCTACACCAGAAGGCGAAGCAAAAAGAAATGATAAGGACTATGCTTATGTGGCAGCATGGAGCTGGAGTGAGGATGGCAATCATAAGTTGCACAAAGAAGAGCTGACATTTGAAAATGTAGAGCTCAAAACAAGAAGTTATAAATAAAGTACGAATATTCCATTGACGATAAATCAAGAGATATGAAACTCAATCTGAAAGTCTGGAGACAAAAAAATAATGATTCTAAAGGTTCTTTTGAAACCCATACTGTAAATGCTTCTGAGCACATGTCCTTTCTAGAGATGATGGACGTACTCAATGAACGTCTTATCTCTGAGAAAAAAGATCCAGTTGCTTTTGAACATGACTGTCGAGAAGGAATCTGTGGTGCTTGTAGCATGGTAATCAATGGAAGACCTCACGGTCCTCAACAAGGAACCACTACGTGTCAATTGCACATGCGAAAATTTAAGGATGGAGATACAATTGTGGTTGAACCATTCAGAGCCAAAGCTTTTCCTATTTTAAAAGATCTTGTTGTTGATAGATCAGCTTTTGATCGAATCATTCAATCTGGTGGATATATCTCGGTTAATACCGGTCAAGCTACTGATGGCAACTCTGTTCCGATAGAAAAAGACTTAGCTCTCAAGGCATTCGATGCAGCACAATGTATAGGTTGTGGAGCTTGCGCAGCCGCATGTCCAAATGGTTCTGCCATGTTGTTCACCTCAGCTAAAGTGTCTCATTTAGGGTTACTTCCACAGGGTGAGGTAGAGCATACTAAAAGAGTACAAAGTATGGTAGCTCAAATGGATGAAGAGGGTTTTGGATTCTGTTCAAATATAGGTGCATGTGAGGTGGAATGTCCAAAAGAAATCTCTACCGAGAATATTGCAAGAATGAATAGAGATTACTTTAAGGCTTCATTAGTAAGTGAATAATTTTAATCACCAACTACTACAGTAACCGTTTCTTCCCATAGATATTGATCCGCGTTATTTTTAATGCTAGGATCTTTTATCCATTTAGGCGTCTTCTTAAAGTGAATAAAGTGATCTATTGCCAGCTGTTCTCCTACCTTTGGTTGACTACCAAAAGGCATCCTATTTTGGAAATATAACTTTCTTAATTCAATATTGAAATTAGCGGCTATGTCACGCATACTTTCACCTTGTTTGACTTGATAAAATCCATACTTAGAGTGATCTTTATTAGAAGTTCGTTTCTTTTCCTTTATGATGACCACGTCTGATTGAAATTCATCAGGAGTTATGATCTGCGACTCTTTTTCCTGAGCTTTCTTAGGCCTTTCTGCTAACTCTTCAGACCAAATATTTGGAGCAATTCCGAGATCTAATTCATATAATTTATACGTCTCAATTATACCTATAAGCTTTTGGGGATAATTTGGATCTGTAGCATAACCAGCCTTTTTAAGACCCTTTGCCCATGATTTATAATCATATATATCTAAATCAAATAAGAACTTATATCGCTTAGAATAGGGATTAGCCAAAAAATCAGAGTGTGCATAAAATGACTCCGCCGGATCATCATAAGCTCTGAAACAACTTCTAATTAACAATCCGTTCTCATAATCATCATCTTCTCGATATACTTCTCCACCTGTCCAGTTTTTACCACACTTTATGCCAAAATGATTGTTAGATTGTCGAGCTAAAGTACTTCTCCCACTATTTGATTCTAATATAGCTTGAGCCATTTTAATACTAGCTGGAATTCCTACCCTACTCATTTCATTTATAGCTATTGGGCTATACTTTTCTATATATTGTAGTGTAGCATCGCTGGCCTGAACATTCTTGCAAATAGAAACTACCCAGAATAATAAAAATATCTTAATATGTGCTGGAATCTTTGTCATAGCTCGTATGTTATTCTGTAGGTAGCTATGACAAAGATTATACCACAATTAGATTATTTTTCACTTTCAAATATTTATTAATATATGGCGAATATTTTCGACCTCCTCCAATCTCAAGTTTCGGACGATGTAATTGGAGCTTTAACACAACAGATTGGTGGTAATGCCAATTCTCAACAGACATCTTCTGCAGTATCCAATGGTATGGCAATACTAATGAATGCATTAGCGAAGAATTCGTCAAACACTTCTGGAGCCGATGCTCTCGGCGCCGCATTGGATAGAGATCATGATGGAGGCATTCTTGAGGATCTCTTAGGTTATGTTCAGGGAACATCACCAGTCAATAATACAAGAGCTACTAATGGCGCTGGAATATTAGGTCATTTGTTAGGAAGCAAACAAGGTGGAGCTATCGATGCACTTTCCAAAATGAGCGGATTAAATCAAAATCAATCTTCTAATATTCTGATCAAACTAGCCCCAATAGTATTGGGTATGCTCGGCAAACAAAAAAGAACAGCAGGAGTAAGCAATTCTGATTTATCCAGTCTATTAGCGAATGCCGTAGGATCAGCCAATCAGAAGGCCAGCAATCCTAGTCTCATAACTTCATTATTGGATAGAGATGGCGATGGCAACATCACTAACGAAGCTACTTCATTAGGTCTAAATTTACTTAAGAGGTTATTCAAAAGATAACGATTATGTTAGATAGGAGAAGATGAAATCACCTTCTCCTATATTTATCTTTTGATAGCGTCGCTTCTATCCATGATGATAAAGGGTCTCTCAATTTATCATCTTTCAAAGCAAATTCTACCATTGATTTGATATAAGATAATAGGTTTCCCATATCATGGCGTTTTCCATTTATCTTATAAGCAAACACCTGTTCATTTTTGGCTAATCGATCCATAGCATCAGTGATCTGTATTTCACCATTTTTACCAACTGGTGTGTGCTCCAGGACATCAAAAATGCTTGGAGTAAATATATATTGTCCAGCGACCACTATATCTGAAGGTGCATTGTTCGCACTTGGCTTCTCTACCCAACCCCTTGTCCTATACAGCCCTTCCTCTATCTCTACGCCATCCATTACACCATACCGATGTACTATATCAAGAGGAACTCTTTGAGTGCCAATGCAAGATGAAGAAAAACGTTCATAGACCTTCATCATACTCTGTAATGTAGTCTCATCACCATATGACTCAACTATATTATCACCTAATAATACTGCAAAGCCTTCCTGTTTTACGAAGTCTTTTGCTAATAAAATGGCATCTCCCAGACCTCTTAATTCCTCCTGATACACATATTCCATTTTGCAGAGATTATTTAACTCCTCAATTTCTATTATGGCATTGAACTTGTCTTTTTTCTTCAGCTCTTTATTAATGTGTTCTATAGGGCTAAAATGATCAATAATTGATTCTTTCCCACGACTGATAATTACTAATATCTCTTCTATACCCGATCTCACTGCGTCCCTAACTATGTGTTCAATTATAGGTCGATTCATCAAAGGCAACATCTCTTTAGGAATTGACTTAGTACTCGTATACATTCTCGTCCCTAAGCCAGCCGCTGGTATTATAGCCTTACGTATTGACATGCTCAACTATATTTGGTTTAATGACAATAATATTGTGCTTTTTCATAAGCTCAACGAGGTTGTCAAACATATAATCATCCTTATATCGACCTATTATAGCACCTCCTGACCCCGTGAACTTGGCAGATGCCCCACATGAACGTGCTAATTCTATCATTCGTTTTTGACTAACAGCAATTCTGCAAATACGCGCTCGAATGTCAAAATTCCTATTCATTTTCTCACCAATATCTGCTATCATCTTACGACTAACTAAACCATACACCTCTTGAGTTAATTCAGCCAACTCCTCCATAGCACTTACTACCTGTATTTCTTGTTTGTCAAATCTTTGTCTCAAATTATTATGGACCACTTCAGACCCTTCGGCACTTGATTGTGCATAGGCTATATAGAATTTTGAAAAGTCCGATTTATTCATTTTACGATATTCGCCGTACCCTTGATTTTGCATCAACTCTCGGTCAAAGGACATAAATACTGGACACTCATAAACTTGTGCAACTCTATCTTGTAATCCAGCAGGAATACCCAACTCCTCAGTTTCTACACTCAAAATCAAATTGGCCAATAATGGTTTATCTAATGAAACATCATAGTAACTCATTAGAGCTTTCATCGTTGCAGTAATTATTGCACTGGAACCTGCCATTCCCACCCTCACCGGTATATTACTTTGATATCTTAATTCAAACCCCTGCTTATGCAAATCTACATGATCAAATTTTTCGTAGAATTTTTTTACGGTAGCTTTTATCAGACGAATTCCTCCATAATAACCATATTGGTTTAGATGATCGACCATCTGCTTTGGGCTACTATACGAGACTTTATCAATAGTTGCAGGCTGAATATGAATTCCCGATGGTATTGGAGATAAAGTGACTTCAGCTCTATAATTATCAAATACAAATGCAATTGTTTTACCATAAAACCCATCTGAGGGATTTCCTATGACCGCAGCTCGTGGATAAGAATATGAAATAATTTCTTTCATCTATCTATCCTAAAGATTTTATTAAGTGTTCCAACTTATGACCATATTCAATAAAAATCTGACACTCTCTATCTTCGTCGACTGATTTAAAATTTTCATGAAAAACTTTACCCATATGCGGCTCTATAGCTAGTATCCCTTGATAATTTCTTTTTATCAAATCTCGAAGAATCTCTTTGATGTATCCCAATCCTTCTCCTGGATAAACATATTGAGTTTTGCTGATATTTCTTTGGACATCCTTAATATGATAGTGGATCACATGATCCTTAACCGCATTATAAAATGCGAAAACATCTTGCCAAGGAGCTGGCTCTGTTTTTGATCTATCTATTTGTGAAACAGGGTTACCAGTATCAAATACTAATTTTAGATTAGGAATCTCTTCAATTAATCGCAGCGTATGATCTGCTGATAGTCCTCCATAATTCATACAGTTTTCATGAACTGCTATAAGTCCAGCATCTTCAAAACGCTCTACAATATGTCTTAATCTTACAACCCTTTCTGACACTTTCTGATCATCTCCCCAAGATTCTTGACCATATGACATAACCCTTGCCATTTTCACATTTAGCTTTAGCATACGGGGGATACATCGATCTATTTCATCTTTTGTCACAGTCCAGTCAGAATGAATAGTCTTAGACCAGCTGCCTATTAATGTCCCAAATTCAGCCACTTTTAGCCCATTTTGATCAATCAATCCATAAACTTCATCAAACTCTTTATCAGAAATATCATGTATATTTTTGTCACCTATAGTACGTAGCGAAATATACTCCCAACCTAACTCTTTGATGACTTTTATCTGTTTATTAATATCAACAGATGCTTCATCTGCAAACCCTGATAATTTCATATTATAATTTGATCCATTTACCACTATTTTGAGCACTTTCGTAAATAGCTCGGACAATCCTAACCGCTTTCATAGCCTCTTCTCCGTTTATTTGCGGGACCTCATTTTTGTCAATGGCACCAATAAAATCCTCAATATTTGACTTATGCCCCATATGATCTATATTATTTGCATCATTAGCTCCTAATCCTGCATTGTCTTGAGTCATTAACTCTCTCCTCACTTGGTGATCTATGTCTAACTCATCCCTAAATTCCCAAATTCTAAATCGATCGTCTGCCATAAATACAGAACCAGTATCACCTGAAATATTAATCATTGATGGATGACCCGTTTTTGACCAACAAGCTGTAGAAGCTTGTATGCTTCCTATTGCACCATTCTTAAATTTTAGCATTGCTACTGCTGTGTCTTCAACTTCAATAGATTGATGGGCAACTGTATTCACTACTCCACATAATTCTACAATATCTCCCATCAAATATTGTAACAAATCAATCGTATGGATAGCTTGATTCATCAGAGCTCCTCCACCATCTAAGAGCCATGTACCACGCCATGCACCAGAATCATAATACTCTTGTGATCTATACCATTTTATCTGAGCATCAGCTATTGCTATAGTACCAAACCTTTTATGATCTATTGCTTCTTTAAGCAATTTAACTGCAGGGTTAAATCGTCTATTGAATATCCCTCCCAGTACCACTCCTTGATTCTGACAGAACTTAATCATTTCTTCGATTCTTTGAGTAGTTACTTCCAATGGTTTCTCACATAAAATATGTTTTCCCCATTTTGCCGCTTTCCTGGATGGCTCAAGATGTGCTCCTGATGGAGTAGCTATTGTGACAATATCTATCTCAGCGTTCGATAGCATTCTATCCAAATCATTATATATGCTACAATTATACACTTCAGATAAATCCCCATTTTTGCTGGCATCTCTTGCATAAATTGCGATTAATTCAGCATTATCAATTTCTGAAATAGCCTTTGCATGATATTTTGCTATCATCCCAGAGCCAACAATTCCAAATTTGTAATTTTTAGTCATTTTCCTCTTTCTCCCGTCTTAAAAATCCATATACTCCAATTACAAAAAGGAGTGGTAATCCTAATAATCCAAAAAATCCAAAAAAACGATCATATAAAGATGCACTATCTATCTTGCCAATTAGGCCCCATATAGAAGCAAAAGAAGCCACTAATATTGATAAAATCATTAATATGTTGATTGTCCATCTTTTCTGAGGTAATTCATTCCGAAGAACCTTACTACTATTCATTAATAATAAAAATGTCAAATAGGCGATGGGTAATAAAATAGTAGCGATGACAGAAGCTGGCACTACCAATGCAGATTTAATAGTGCCTTCCCAAATTATAGGAGAAAATACACCCAGAAATGCGGGAATCAAAGCACCCAAGACAAATATCTTTTGATTACCATAGAAACCAAATGCCTCAGAAACTGCATAACCATTCATCATCATGTGCACTATGATGGTACTTAGTCCCATTGCCAACACGCCAATGCCAAATATGAGTTGAGCCCATCTTCCCAAAAAAGGCTGAAGGGACCTTGCTAAGTCGTTAGCATTCCTTTTTGCTAACATAACACTCAGTTTTTTATCAATTATTGATGCTCTATATCTCAATTCTATTTTCTTATCCTCAGTAAGACTATAATATTCATTATTCTGATAAGACAATCGTTTATCCAAAACCTCGTTGTACGCTAATTCACTTACAATCCCATTTTCATTAGCATGAAATTGAGATGCAGTGGTAACAATCAGACATGAGGAAGCTAATAAAAAAGGAATCATTAACCCCAATACAAGATCATACCTTGATAATTCTCTTTCTGCTAAGCTCCATTTTTTTCGAAGTAGCGTGTAAGGCAGTAAAAATGTCATATTAATCCCAACAACGGTACCAAATGCTCCTATGATAATATTACGCTGATTAGATATGATATAATCGTTCCAAAAAGAATAGGATGGAGTTCCTTCTACTGGCAAATATGGTAAGTACGCAGTACTAGGATTAAACAACCCAGAAAAATCTGGGATCAGTCCGCTCAATAATGCTGTCCAATCTAATCCACCCTGAATTATTAAGAATAAAACAGCTCCCATAAATGAAAGCACAATTAACGCAACTAATACTTTGATAAGTCCATCAACCAACTTGGCCCATGGGCTATCCTCTTTAGAAAACAGGTAGATAAGAAATGTAACAATCCCAAATATGGAAATCGAAATAATAAACGGATTGAGCTCGGTTAATCCTAAGTTCCCTTGCAATGCATCAGCCACTAAGGCAAACTGAGAAGAACAAAATACCACATTGGCCACCACCGTTGCGATCAACCAACCCCAGGCCAATATTGGAGATATATGTTTCTTAACCAAACCGAAAGGGCGTTGTCCCGAAGGTTCTTTAGATAAGGTAACATAGGATAAGGCAGTCAACATAACGATGCCACAAAACATAGCAAGCGGCTGCAACCACATAAATTGATATCCTCCTACTACTCCCAGATAGAGAGATCCAACTAAGGATCCTCCTCCTAAAGTAACCGCAGCTTGAATCCAACCAGGGCCCCCTTTTTTAGCATAAGTGATAAATTTCGAGATTGACACTCTACCTATTTTTGAAAAAATCTATTCCAAAATACAAAGAGTATCCGTTACCCAAGTCCGTTACATGGTGTTATATCTCTGTCTCAATATCTCGTTAGTCTCTCTTTCCTTTATCTCCTGAATAATTTCATTCAATGATGAAGAAAATTCTGGTGCCGCCTCTGAATAATAATACTTTAATCCACTGATGAGATTGGTAGAAGAAAACTTATAGAATAAGTTCTCTTCAGGATTGATAGCGATTGACTTGAGGTCAACTACCTTCTCTGTTATTAAGTCAAGTGGTTGATCCTTAAGAAGGTGAAAGTAACTTTCGTAAAAATCGAACACCTGATATAAGCTTATATTTGTCAATTTTTCTTCAAAAAAAGGTATGTATGTAGGATCGCCAGAAAAAGAGTATATCTCAGCTACGGCAGCTAAAATGTTTGCATTTTTTTCGTTTTTAAGGAGATTTGCCTTTTCTAGAGCTTTGTCTTGATCTATGGATAATAAGCCATCCAATGCTGCTCCTAATACAACATAAGACTTCTCTTGGTCAAATACGTTCTCTATCATTGGACTTAAATCAATAGATGGATCATCAGAAAGCTTTTTTATCGCTGCCGCACGGACAGCAGAATGCTCATCTTCTGTAATCATACTTGCAAGAATCTCTATTACTTGCTTATCGCCTTGTAGATCTAAATTTTGTATGGCTTTTACTCGTATGCTATGGTGCTCATCTAATAGGGCCTTTTTCATAGTCTCCTGTCCTTCACCTTTAGCTGCCAAATTCTCTATTGCTTCGAATCGATGAATAAATACCTCTGACCATTCATATTGATTAGCATATTCATTTACACTTTTATCTTCTTTCTTAGTAAATAACAACAAATCATTGTGATCAAATGTAACTAAAGATGGTATTTCCCCATATGGCAATCTGAGTTCTTGATCTCTCTTATTGATCCAAGTGTCGAATAATGATTCTTTACCATCCTTATTGTATATACTCAGCGTTACAGGTAACTGAAAAATGGGTGTGCTCAATTCTGGGTCTTGAACTTGACTGACCGCCACCACCACTTCTGCTGCAGTAGTATCATAAGAGTAGCTTATCTCTAATTCTGGATGCCCCGCAGTATGAAACCATTGATCAAAAAACCAATTTAAATCTTCACCTGATGTATCTTCAAATGCCATTCGCAATTCGTCAGCCTCTACAGCTGTATAAGCATTATCTGTTAGGTATCTATTTAGTGAGGCATAAAATGCTTCATCTCCCATATAATGTCGCAACATATGTAGAACAAGACCACCCTTATTGTAGGAATGTCCATCAAACATTTCTTCTTTATCATTATATCCATAATGGATCAATGGATGTGTTCCTGATTGTTGGATAGAATTAAGGTAACCCAGTTTTTCATTCATTCTCAGATAGCCTGCCTCTTGTAGGCCATATTTATATTCTTCCCATAAATATTCACTATAATTAGCAAATCCCTCATTCAGCGTCAAGTTCGACCAGCTCTCACAAGTTACTAAGTCTCCAAACCAATGATGTATTAACTCATGAGCTACGATATAATCATTGTCATTATCTATTAACTCTCTGTCTGTCTTTTGTACAAACTCTCCAAATATCACTGCCGTCGTATTTTCCATAGCTCCAGAAACATAGTCTCTAGTAATTATCTGACTATACTTATCCCATGGATATGGATAATCTAATAGCTCCGAAAAAAAAGTAAGCATTTCTGGTGTATGAGCAAATATCTGTTTAGCATATGGCTCATATTCCTTTTCCACATAATAAGCTAATTCTTTTCCGTTCCAAGATTCCTTGACAATAGCATACTCGCCCACAGCTATCATAAATAAGTATGGAGCATGAGGATCATCCATTTTCCAATGGTCAGTTCTTTTACCATCGGCGTGATTGACTGAAGAAACCATAATGCCGTTGGACAAAGTAACAAATCGATCTTCGACCGTTAACTTAATTTCTTGAGTAGTATTTTCATTAGGTTTATCAATAGTAGGAAACCATTTCGAATTATGCTCGGTTTCTCCCTGTGTCCATATTTGTTGAGGTTTATCGGCTTCTTCGTTCCTTGGATTAATAAAGAATAATCCTTTATCAGAAGTTATAGCTTCGCTCCCTCCAACTGGGCCTTCAGAAGGCTTTGCTATATAATCAATTATCAGCCTAACCTCTTCTTGGCGGGTATACATTTTATCCAAAATAACGTTCAACTTCTTTCCATCATAACCATACTCAAGATCCTTACCTGCAAATGTTGTGATACTTAATATATCAAAACCTTTAGCATCCAAAATCAATAATTGCTTTGGGTAGAAATATGGCTTGAGGAATAATTCAGCACGCCCTAGAACATGTTCATTGGTCCAATCAAATCTTAAGTCCAAGCTGGTGTGAATAAGATCGAATTCTCTTTTAGCTGCCTGATTATAATTAGGAAGTACATAATCTCTTGGTGCCGTAATCTGCAACTCGTCTAATAATCTCTCCTCAATGATTACTTCTTCAGGTTCAAATAACTCTTCTTCAACTATAACCGGCTCTTCAAGCACCTTTGAACTTTTACAAGAAGCAAGAAGGACAAATGATGCAAGCAAAAATACTATCCCTTTAGAATTCATCTTTTCCTTTAGTTTAAGAGTGACTTTACTATGCCAGAAATGGTTTTCCCATCTGCTTGTCCTGCTATTTGGCTACCGGCAAGTCCCATGACCTTGCCCATATCTTTCATTCCTTGCGCTCCTGTTTTGGCTATTATCTCCTTGATAATCACTTCTATCTCCTCTTTAGACAATTGTTTTGGAAGATATTTAGAGATTACAGCTATCTCTTCTTCTTCAACTTTGGCAAGATCCTCCCTACCTTGCTTATTGAATATGTCCAAAGAGTCTTGCCTTTGTTTTACCAATTTTTGAAGGAGTTTAATTTCTGAGGCATTATCCAATTCCTTTCCAGAACCATCAGTTTTGGTCAATAAAATTGCCGCTTTTATAGCTCTTATACCTCTTAATGCCGCTTGATCTTTATCTTTCATTGCCTGTTTCAGATCAGACATGATATTTTTCTCTAAACTCATATTACTGTTTTTCTAATAGATTCGTAAGTTCAAAATAGTTTTCAATACTCATTTGTTCGGGCCTTCGAGTCATAAACTTATGTTCAAATAATAAGTGATTATCGACTAAAGATTTAACCGAATTCCTGATCATTTTTCTTCTTTGGTTGAAGGAAGCCTTTACAACAGTTTTAAACAGTTTTTCATTACAAGGAAGTTCATAATTGTTCTTTCTTTTTAACAAGATGACAGCAGATGTAACTTTTGGCGCAGGATAGAATGATCCTGGTTTAACATAAAAAAGCATTTGTGCATCATAAGATGCCTGTATGAGTACACTTAATATGCCGTAAATTTTGTTGCCAGGTGGAGATACTATGCGCTCAGCAACTTCTTTTTGAAACATTCCGACCATTAACGGAACCATATCCTTGTACTTGTTGATACGAAATAAAATTTGAGAAGAGATATTATATGGAAAATTACCAATCACTGAAAACTCCTCTTTATCAAAAACCTTATCAAGTGGAATTTTTAAAAAATCTTCTCGTATTAATTGATCTCCACTTATAGGATAGTGCTCTAAAAGATAATTATACATATCCCAGTCCGCCTCAACTGCTTTAAAGTTGAACTTTGATTTTTGGATCAGAAACTTAGTTAATGCCCCTTTCCCAGGTCCTACTTCGAGTACATTTTTTGTATCGCAATTTTGAGAAAAGTTGTCTACTATTCTTTCACAAATCGATTCATTAATCAAAAAATTCTGCCCGTATGACTTTTTGGGTTTTACCAATTTCTTCTATTATATATTGAATATTAATGAAGTAATACAAAGATTGCCCTTTCAATTCAAATCGGAGCATCAGCATTTATTTATCTTCGCCAAACAGATAAAAAAAGATTGAGGTGATATGAAGTTGAAAATTGGAATAACAATAGGGGATATAAACGGTATTGGCCCAGAAGTAATTATAAAGGCGCTGTCTAACGAATATATATTAAATCAATGTACGCCGATAATATATGGATCGTCTAAAACCATCGGCTACCATAAAAATATTGTAGATAACGGAATCTTCTCCTTTGTAAATACTACTGCGCCTGAAAAGGCATCAGAAGGTAAGGTCAACGTAATCAATTGTTGGCAGGAAGCTGTAAATATCAATATAGGTGAAGCAACGGTTGAAGCTGGTAAATGTGCTTACATCGCACTTGACAAAGCAATGAATGATCTAAACAATGGACTGATTGATGCATTAGTCACAGCACCAATAAATAAACATGCCATGAAAATGGCAGAATTTCCTTACTTGGGTCATACAGATTATATTGCCGAAAAGTCGGGAGCACATGATTCTTTGATGTTTATGGTATCAGATAATATCAAAGTAGGCTTAGTGACAGCTCATATTCCTATAAGTGAAGTCGCAGAACAAATAACTGCAGATAAAATATTGGATAAATTAGACATGTTAGATAACACCCTAAAAGTAGATTTTGGTATAGAAAAACCAATAATTGCAGTGCTTGGTTTAAATCCTCATGCAGGTGATAATGGTGAAATCGGAGAGGAAGATGAAACACATGTTAAACCAGCTATTGAAGCTGCCAAAGAAAATGGCATTTTGGCGCAAGGGCCTTATGCCGCCGATGGATTTTTTGGGAGCAATCAACATAAAAAGTTTGATGCCATCTTGGCCATGTATCATGATCAAGGATTGGTTCCATTTAAATCTATTGCTTTTGGGAGTGGTGTAAATTATACTGCTGGTTTGGAAGTAGTGAGAACTTCTCCTGATCACGGAACAGGTTACGAAATTGCTGGCCAAAACATTGCTAATGAAGCATCTTTTAGAAGTGCATTATTTGCAGCTATCGATATAACTAAAAGTAGGAAAGAACATGAAGATATGAGTGCGAATTCTATCGAAAATGTTGTAGAGCATAAAGAAGAAGAGAACTAAAAAAGGGGCCTAAAAAGCCCCTTTTTACTTAATTATCTATTTGGGATAGAAGAGAATATTCCATTATTCTGCTCCCATAATATTCGATCCTTAATATTAATATCACCATTCAAATCGTAGTCTTCATTGAAGTAACTACTGTTAGATCCATTTTCTTCGAGCCAACTGGTAAGGTCTCTCACATTGATATCAATATAAGATGAAATCTCAGTAATAATGTCTCCATTACCCGCAGCCATGACAAACGTGCCGTCATATATCTCTACTTGTCCAACTCCTATAATAGAAGTAAAAGAGTCAGATTTGGAAAAGTCATAACTTATTGCTCCTTCAGATATAGATAACTTATAAGGAGTCATTACTGGTAGATGATTTCTATGCTCTATTACAACATAGAACTCTTTTATATCTACAACTAACTCTGTACTCGGTTTATTAAGAATTTCTATATAACCATCGCTATGTAATAATGCAGCACCCTGCCAAAACTGAGTCGATTTAGTACTTTCAGATCTAAAACTTACTAATACCCAATCTACAACATCTGAAGAGTAAAATTCTTCATTCGACTTACCATCATCTTTCATGGACATCCCTTCTGTGCCCTCATAGAACCAAGGAGCTTCATTATAAGGCTGTCCAGCCTCAGCGGCACGACCAAAAAATGTTGTTGGCTTTTGACCTGGTAAGTAGCCCAATTTATTCAAATGAGTGGTCATTAAACCATTTACTGGACTATATGCCCCTTGAAGCATCACTGTGAGGTTCAAATCTATTTCAGAAAAGAACTCAGACGTCTCAGTACAATCATCTTCTGGTTGTATAATTATAGTCATAACCTCGTCACATCCATTACTGTTCTGTATATAGAGATCATATGTTCCTGCATTTAAACTATCAAATAAGGCTAATTCTTGATAATTCTCTCCATCTAAACTGAATAGCAACCCATCAGAAGGACCATCATATATGATAGCTCCATTATCATTATCTGGACAAGTAGCATTCACAATCACTGGGTCTACTGGCATTATATCATTACACTCGTCATCATCACAATCTATTAAGCCATCGTTGTCGTCGTCAATACCATTATTGCAAATTTCATTTGCAGTCTCGTCAGTTGCTGTACAGTCAGACCCGGTTAATGGAACTTCGATAATTACACTACATCCAAAACTATTCTCAATTACTAAACTGAACATCTGGGTCCCAGAACCTGTCTCTACAGTCAAACCATTGAATACATTAGTATCTTGGAATGTTGCTCCATTGTCTAAACTGTAAGCTAATCCATCAAGATTTTGGTTGGTAGCAACACTTATTACTCCATTATTATTATCAGGACATGATGGGTCAATAACATCTATCATAAATTGTCCTATATCTAAACCACAATC
>JAHDDE010000053.1 GCA_020629515.1 Saprospiraceae bacterium
AAACAATCAAGAAGATTATCCCTCATTGATGTAATCGCTACTAAAAAATGCCTTCAAAAACATAAATTGCGAGAAAAACTCTATTGAACAACCTTTATTGCGTATTAATAATCATCAGTTTCTGCAGCTTCTTGAGCTGCAATCCTCAAAAGGTGCTTAATCAACCCAAAGAGGATACAAATAGTATTACATACCAACATCCCATATCTTATTCTCCACAAACTTATGTTTGCTACCAAACAAAAAATAAGATCATAATCGATGGCCACTTAGATAGTACAGAATGGCATCATGTACATTGGACCGAACCATTCGTAGATATTGAAGGTACTCTCAAGCCTATACCAAAGCTTCTATCCAAAGCTAAAATGGCTTGGGACAACGATTTTTTCTATGTGGCTGCTTATATGGAAGAACCTCATGTATGGGCAAAACTGACTGAGAGAGATGCGATCATGTATCAAGACGATGACTTTGAAATATTTATAGATCCAGACGGTGATGGACATAATTACTTTGAATTTGAAATGAATGCACATAATGCCATATGGGATCTATTAATGCTATATCCTTATCGCATCGATGATAAACGCAATTATATCATGAATTGGGATGTGGACATACGTTCTGCCGTTCGCATAGAAGGAACTCTTAACAATCCTACTGACATCGATAAGTATTGGACTGTTGAAGTGGCTATACCATGGACGGCATTTGAAGATTTGAAAAAAGGAAATTCTAAACCAAGAGTTGGAGAACAGTGGAGGGTAAACTTCTCAAGAGTAGATTGGACCATGGAAATCGATGGAACCAACTATGTCAAAAAATTAGGAAAAAATCAGCGTCCTATTCCAGAGAACAATTGGGTCTGGTCTCCAACGGGGTATATCAACATGCATATACCTGAAACATGGGGCTATGTACAATTTGAAAAAGATCCAAAAAAAATGTTTAAACATAACGATATCGAAGACATAAAGTGGGCTCTATGGCAAGTCTATTATCAAGTACGAGACTGCAGAAATGCGCATCAGTCAAGTTGCAACAAAGATCAAATAAGGATACCTGAGATCGGTATATCTGGTTATCAATTTGATCCTGATATCTATTACAATAGACACGGTTTTGATGTATCAGTCGATGACAATATGGGCCAGATCATATCAATTAACGAAAAAGCACTACTTTCCATCACCTCTATCAAATAGTATGAACCGAAAAGAGTTCTTAAAATTATCATCCACCTTGAGTAAAGGTCTTATAGCTGGTAGCTTGCTCCCTGCTTGTTCCAATAGCCCCTCACAATCCATAAAAAATAAATTGCCCAAATATTGGTTGTGGTTGCGGCCAGATATTAGCTTAAACAATGATGAGTGGAAACAGATATTTGAAGAAATAAGAGGTTTAGGAATTGAAGCGATATTGCCAGAAATATATTCAAGCAATATGGCCCTATTTGATACTGGTGACTTTCAGACTAAGGAGCCATGGCTTGAACGAATGATTCCAATTGCTCATCAAGCAGGCTTACAAATTCATGCTTGGATGTGGACAATGCCATGTAACAATCCAAAGATCCTATCTGAGCATCCAGAATGGTATGCGGTTAATCGGTCGGGTCAACGAGCTGATACCCAACCTGCCTATGTGCCCTACTACAAATTCTTATGCCCCCGAAATCCGGAGGTTCGAGCATTTATAGCCAATAGAGTAAAAGCACTATCCAATATATCTGAGTTAGACGGAATTCATCTTGATTATGTTAGACTTCCTGATGTGATTTTGGCAGAAGGATTACAACCCAACTATGACATCATACAAGATCAAGAATACCCTAAGTATGACTATTGTTACTGTCCAACATGTCGTCAATCATATAAGGCTAAAGTAGGCATAGATCCTGTGGATATTGCGGATCCAGCTTCAGATAAGGATTGGTATCAACATCGATATGATGCCGTCATAGAATTGGTAAACGAGTATCTCGTGCCACAAGCTCAATCTAAAAATAAAACAATCACCGCTGCCGTATTTCCCAATTGGCAAAGTGTGCGCCAGCAATGGCACAAATTTAATTTAGATGCATTTTTACCCATGTTATATCATGGATTTTATAATGCAGAAATCCAATGGATTGGTCAAGAAACAGAAAAATCTCTGGAACGACTCGATTATCAAAAACCTATCTATAGCGGACTATTCTTGCCACACATGCCATCTAAAGTCGAACTCACAGCTGGGATAAATTCTGCCATCAATGGTGGAGCATCGGGATTCAGCATTTTCTCTTATGGGGATCTTAACTCTGAGCAGAAGTCTGCCTTACAATCTTATATTTCCTCTCAAACTAATCATTAATGAAACCATTTTTAGTATTAATTAGCTTTTGTCTTTCTTATTCATTCTTGTGCTCGCAAAATTTTTCTGCCCAAGAAAAGGCAGATGGGTATTCTTACTCGAAAGAAGTGGCAACCTTCATTTTTGACCCCGAAGTCTACCAAGTTGAGCCAAAGAGAGTTGTAGTAACCGGTGCTTTTAGAAATTGGGATCAAAGCCTATCCGACCCTCAATGGAGTCTTAAGAAAAATGGATCTATATGGACATTAGAAGTAAATAATAACGATATGACTATACCCGTCAATAGTCCTTTCAAATATCGAATAGATGATGGATTATGGTTGGACCCACCCGATAATGCCAATAACAAAAAAGGTGCTGATCTTGTATTTCTGCCGCAAGAAGGAATTATCAAATTTAAAGCCGAGTTACGTCATGAACATCTGATCTGGGCTCAGATCAACCCCGCTGAAAGATCATTAAAAGTCGCAGATTATCAGCTCACCGATGCTAAAGGCAGCACTATACCCATTGCCAGTATTTTGCCCCATGAGGCTCACTCACTTTTAGTTATCCCTCAAAATACTATCAATAAGAAAAGAGTATACTTTTTGACACATATACCGACAGGCCAAAAGGTTCATTGCTCTTTTGATGGTTGGTTCAGATCACTATATTCTCATAAAGAATTAGGAGCTAATATTACAACCCTCGGCACAGATGTAAGACTCTTTGCCCCAAGAGCGGATTCCGTGGTATTGTATTTATACAAGGAAAGAGCCAATACAGCAGCAGACGAAATTATACCTATGCAACAAGATGATCAAGGAGTTTGGGAATATGAGGACCCAAGAGATCTCCACGGATACTATTATGACTTTACTATACACGGGAGCGCAGATCCCGGCAACTATTTTTATAACCGCCAAGCAGTGCATATTACGGATCCTTATTCAAGAGTAAGTGATGATACCTGGGGCAGGTCAAGAATATGGAAAACAGGCCAGCCTGCTACTCCCCTATCTAATGGTATTCCTCCCATGGAGGATATCGTAGCCTATGAAGTTCATGTTCAAGACTTCACTGACAATCTACCATTACCCGAGAACTTAAAAGGAACACTTAAAGGAATGATTACTCCAGGTCTTCGCAATAGCTCAGGTGCCAAAGTGGGGTTTGATTATTTAGTTGATCTGGGCATCAACGTTTTACATCTGATGCCTGTACAAGAGTATTTACATTACCCGACGGATGACTGGCAAGCCTCATTTAGCAAAGATCCTTATATGATAGATCAAGGAGTTGCTCACGAGAATTATCAATGGGGCTATCGCACATCACACTTTATGGCAGTGGAATCTCGCTATAGAACCAAAGGGTCCGAACCAGGTACAGAACGTCAAGAATTGAAAGAGTTAGTGCAAGCATTTCATGATAAAGGAATTGCTGTAATAATTGATATCGTACCTAATCATACCGCCGAAAACATGGATGGTAATTCCTGGTATTTTAATTTTAATGCAATCGATCAACAATATTATTACCGCACCAAAGACTTTCAGCATATTGGAGCTTATGGCAATGAAATAAAAACTGAGAACCGACCTATGGTCCAAAGGTGGTTAATTGATCAATGTCAACATTTTATCAATGAATTTGGCATAGATGGCTTCAGGATAGATTTAGCAGGACAAATAGATGAACAATCTTTGAAGGCGTTAAAAGAAGCAATTGGCCACGACAAAATATTATACGGGGAAGCTTGGATAGGGTCAAATGACCCTGATTATGAAGACAATCCTGATTGGGACTGGTATAAGAACGATGCTCCTATTACATTTTTTCAAGATGACACTCGAAATGCATACAAAGGACCAGTCTTCGAACTTAATGATCCTCAAAAAGATAGAGGTTGGCCGGGAGGCAATTATGAGGATCGCGAAAAAGTAATGAATGGATTAATAAATAAAAATCCTGATGACAAGACCCCATTAAGCGGCATTAGTTACTTAGACATCCATGACAACTTCGCTTTAGCAGATCAATTTGGAGTAGACTTCGATGGCCGAAATCGTGTACTATCAACTGAATATAAAATAGCCGCTGTACTTTTGTATACCACATTAGGTCCAATCGTCACTCATGGAGGCTCAGAGATCATGCGTAGCAAAGCCCATGCCCCTCTTAAAGAAGTAATAAAAACAACTCTGAATGGATATAAAACCTATATGCATGGATATAGGGACACCTATAACCATCGAAAAGCTAACCAGTTCATTTGGGAACAAGTGGGCCAAATTCCTAATGGAGAAAACTATAATGACTATGATAATATGTTAGAATTCTGGAGAGGTCTGAATGAATTTAGATTATCTCAATATGGCGAAGTATTTAGAGTAGCGGAAAATGTAGAAGACAATTATTATCATTGGCTTTTGCCAAAGCAAAAAAGTGCCTTAGGGTATATTGTTAACCAAAAAATATTAGTATTAATCAACGCCGGAGACCATCCAGTGACTTTTTCTAAAGTAGAATTACCCAACGGCAAATGGAAATTGATTGGCAATACCAATAAAATAGATATACAAGGAGTTCGATCTAAAAAAGGGCATAAGATATCAGGAGGAAAAAAATGCGATATAACTTTAAATAGTAAAGAACTTTTAATCTGGGCTAAGAAATAACACGTTTTCTACTTTCTTATCAATCTATTCCGGCATGATAATCTAAAGTTGTAGATATTAATCTATCATATAGTGGGGTTAATCTAAAAATAATGAATTGATTATAGGACTGTTCATAGTTTGGTGCATAAATACATATATGAAATATTTAGCCCTTTTTATGGGCTCTTTTAACATTGGAGCCGTTATTAATTCTATTCAAAGAGGAGACAGTTATTCTTATATCATCATTGAATGTTTCTTGGCTATATCTCTCATTGGATATTTCATTTATGAGGAGTTTCAAGCCAGAAAACATCCAGAATTAGATAAGATTTCAAGATGAAAGAACTAACCAATCTTTGCTTGTAGGTGGAGTATCTATTATTACAGCTCTATTATTTCTTTATTCATTATTCTTGGCTAACGTTCTCCCACCGGTCAGGTTACCTTAAATATGAATCGTTGGCTAAGCTTTGTACTAATCGACTTACCAATCAACAATAACATTCTCAATACAGAAAAAATCAGCACATCTCAATTAGACAACAATTCAATTATTGACTAATGGGTAAATTTGACCAAATTATTTTCGATGGTAGGACTTATAGGTATTCCGTATGATCAAAATTCATCATTTTTAAGAGGACCTGCTTACGCTCCTGATCGCATTAGACTAATGGAATCAGAAGGATCCGCTAATGCCTTTAGCGAATCAGGCCAAGAGATAGCCCAAAATATTAATTATAAAGACTTAGGAAATATCACATTCGAAAATGGCGATCCCAAATCAGCATTTGAACACATCTATAAATCCATAAAAACCAAGCTGATCGAGCATGATAAAATCTTGGCTATAGGAGGTGATCATTCCATAAGCTACCCTTTAATCAAAGCGCATGCCGAGAAATATAACAATTTGAATGTGCTTCATCTTGACGCCCATGCTGATCTGTACGAAGATTTTGAGAACAACAAATATTCACATGCCTCACCTTTTGCACGAATATTAGAAGAGGGAAATATCAATAGATTGATTCAAGTTGGTATACGCACGTTGAATACTCATCAACGTCAACAGATTCAAAAATATGGAGTTGAATTAATTGAGATGAGCAATTTTAGTTTGGATTTCATAAATACCCTTAAAGGCCCCATATATGTATCTCTTGATCTTGACGTATTGGATCCTGCCTATGCACCTGGGGTTTCTCATCACGAACCAGGAGGCACGTCTACACGACAATTAATTAGTCTCATCCAATCTATCAATGTCTCGATAATTGGTGCAGATGTGGTGGAGTATAATCCTATAAGAGACGTCAATAACATGACGGCTATGGTAGCCTACAAATTGATCAAAGAAATCATAGCCAAAATGCTATGATAATATAGCCTTAAATTATTTTTTAGATTAGTTTAAATTATTTTTTGTATATTTTTAATTTTGCACTTTAATAATGGCGAAATGGCTTTAAGAATTAGCTCAATAACCATATTGATTTTAATAGTAGTCTTTGGAACCAGTGACTTGACCGGCCAAATTGGTGGGGTCACCGCTGGAAGGATTAATTCGATCAGTGCTGCACCTATAACTGTACATTCAGCAGAATTTGAACCAAACTACGGATTTACTTCAAGTCAGAGCCAATGGGATGAGTCATCCAAATTAACATCCCTATATAGCTCCCCAGATAGTTTATTAATCAAAACCTCATTTAGTCTTCGCATTGCTTACGGCCTCAGTGACAAAATAGAAGTAGGCACCTTTATTAGTCCAGAATTTAGCAATTGGTCACTTAAATACCTGATAGATCAAATCGGCAAAACTCAAATAGGCCTGATCGGCGGAATCAATATTCCTTATGGCAACACAATTGTCAAAAAAGGTGCACGCACGGCTGATCAGACCTTATCCTATGGACTTGGTATAGCGAGTACAGTACTACTTAATGAAAGAACGGCTATAGAACTCAACATCCAACATCAGGGCTATTTTTCAGATTTTGACCCAGATATACCAAACAGAGACCTTTTTTTTTACATGGATTATGGTCAGTATATATCCAATAACAACATACAACTTTTGGCTTCTATATCTTTTCAAGAAAGCAAGTTTGCTACATATAGCTCGACTGTATTCTCGATTTATCCAGGAGTATCTTTGGAAATGAAAGATAACTTTCTGATAGTGGTGAATGGCGCTTTCGATCTATTTGGCAAGAATGCTTCAAAAACCAAAGGATTTGCATTAGCTTGGACAATGCTATTTTAACTATGAAGTCAATTATAAATGTCCACTGAAGTTAGGTTTAAGTGATTGGTTTTCAATAAGACGCTATTTTTGAGTATCATGACATAGCTATAAAATGAAACAGCTGAATTATTGAATGATCTATGGCTATCAAATCAATTATCATCGTGTACGTTATGACCTGCATGCATTAAGATCACTTTCTCATAATAATCAACAGTATTGAAAAATCTCAAAGAAATTAGAATTCACCCAATAAAATCTACTAAACACATCAGAGTAGAGCAATGTGTCTTAAAGAAGTACGGAATTCAATATGATAGAGAATGGGCGCTTTTTGACAAAGATGATCAAGTAATAACTTCCAGATCCTATCCCAGATTACTGGATATCACGTGTCAAATAGAAGGAGATAATGTTACGATACATTACGGTTCAGCTCAACACATCATTACTGGTGAAAATAAAGATGATTATCAGCCTGTACATATATTCAGTTATGATGCTCATGGTTATGGGATCTCAACGGAGTTAGATAAGTGGTTTTCTGATTATTTAAATACGCCCTGTAGACTGCTAAAAGTATCGTCCGCACATCAAAGGCCAGTCCTCAGCAAACATGGCGGGACTAAGAATGATATTGTAGGCTTTGGTGATCAAGCTCCTCTTCTAATTTTATCCAATAGTTCTCTTGATGATTTAAACGAAAGATTAGACGAAACCATAGGCATGGAACGCTTTAGACCAAATTTCGTCTTAGATGGTACAGATGCCTATGAAGAAGATCACTGGGACATTATCTCAATAGGTAAAGTGCAACTTCGTGTCATACAGCAGTGTGAACGATGTGTGCTAACAACCATTGATAATCGCACCAAACAAAAGCATCCTAAAGGAGAACCATTAAGAACCCTTAATAAATATAGAAAAGGGCCAAATGGAGGAGTAGTATTTGGAGTTCATGCCGTGCCTATTACGACAGGTACTATCTATCAAGGGGATAAAATAGTTGTGCTCAACACCATCGATCGAACATTATGACTGGGACATCTAATCGACCGATACTTTGCTACTTTCTACTTCAATATAACAGATGGAGCAGAATTCTAAAAGACTTAGGTTTAAGTCATATAGCAGCTTGGATAGTAATACCACTCGTCGCAGTTATATTTTTTACCGTATTATATCATAAAACCGATTGGGCTACACCGTTACTATTATTCTTTCAGGCCTATCTGACAATTCCTCTGTTGGACAGACTAAGGAATGACTTTTTAAAATCGATCTATTCCAACAAGCTTTACTGGAATATTAAGATTATTGAAAACTGCCTGATTGCATTACCTTTCTGTCTTGCCATTTTATTTTTTGATAGGTTCATTTTTAGTTTCGCTCCACTTCTTTTATCCTTGATTTTTGCTTTTACACCTTCTTTACCTCGGATTCACAAAGTGATGCCAACGCCTTTTGCACGTAATCCATTCGAGCATATCCGAGGTATCCGAAATAGCTGGTTCTTCTTTATTCTCAGTTTATCCATTTACGTTATTTCTATTTTGGTCAACAATTATCTCCTTGGTTTATTTTGTATATGCTTGATAGGTATCTGGTGCATGACTTTCTATGACAATATAGAACATCACTTTTTCATATGGAACGAATCGAGAAATGCTTCCGATTTCTTATGGCACAAGATAAAAAACGGTTTAAAGCACACGTCAATCCTAATTTTACCACTAGGCGTTTTCTCGCTTATTGTATACCCTGACAGATATATTCCGACCCTTTTAGTACTAATTTATTCACTCTCCCTAACCTTGTTAGGAATAGGGTCTAAGTACATAAAATATCCTCAAAAGTATCAATTAAAAGATTTACTTCTAATCTCTGTTAGTGTCGTAGTGCCTCCTATTATGTTGCTTAGCGTTCCATACTTTATGTATTATTCGAGAGATAGACTAGATTACTACTTGTAGATTTTCAAATTATGATTAGACTGACCCATTTGAACAAGACTTTTGGCAAAAAGGAAGTATTAAAAGATATAAATACTGAATACCATCAAGGCCTCATATATGGCATCATAGGAAAGAATGGTGCAGGGAAATCCACTTTATTTAAATGTATAGCTGGATTAGAGTCCTATGCAGGAACTATAGACTATGTCACAGATAATGAGCCTATCCAAATTGGCTTGCTACCAACTCATCCTTATATGATGAGTAAAATTACTGGTAGCGAATATCTTACTTTGACATGCAATGCACGAAAAATAGACATTGGCGATTATCATAATGAGAATATCTTTAAATTACCATTGGATGACTATGCAGAGCATTACTCCACTGGCATGCTCAAAAAGTTGGCTATTACTGGGATTTTACTTCAAAAAAATCAAGTTTTTATACTGGATGAACCATTCAATGGTTTGGATCTGGAATCCAATTTGCTACTTAAAAAAATCATCCTTGAACTAAAACACAACGGTAAACTCATACTAATCTCCTCCCATATTCTTAATAGTTTATATGAGATCTCTGATTGTATCCACTATCTCAAAGATGGCCGCCTTAATGCATATAAAGAGAGTACATCATTTGCCGAGATTGAAGCAGATATGACTAAAGGAATCGAAGACATCTCAATTGAGCAATGGTTATAGTATATGATAACTTAATTGCTCATAGAGTATCACCTTATTATACCGAATTTCTTAATCCTTCAATTCTTCAGGACCAATACCTTCAAGATCTAAAAAGAAAGCATACTGCAAAGCAGTCTCTTTATATCGTTTGAAACGACCAGATGCTCCCCCATGTCCTGCTTCCATATTCGTATGCATCATCAGTATATTGTCATCAGTTTTTTTGTCTCTTAGCTTAGCCACCCACTTAGCTGGTTCCCAATATTGCACTTGGCTATCAAAAAGACCTGTTGTAACCAACATATTTGGATATTCCTGCTCTGCCACTTGGTCATATGGACTATATGAAAGCATATAATCATAGGAATCTTTATTCTTTGGGTTACCCCACTCATCAAACTCATTAGTCGTCAGAGGAATCGTCTCATCCAACATAGTGCTAACCACATCTACAAATGGCACAGCTGCAATAATACCATTAAAAAGTTCAGGTGCCTGATTCACAACTGCACCCATTAATAACCCTCCTGCACTTCCTCCTTGTCCGTATAAATGTCCTGCTGAAGTATATTCTTCCGCTATTAGATATTTGGCACAGTCCACGTAGTCATTAAAAGTATTTTTCTTTTTAAACATTTTGCCGTCATCGTACCATTTCCTTCCCATAGACTGCCCACCTCTAATATGGGCTACCGCCCAGATAAATCCTCTATCCAATAAACTTAATCTTACTGAACTAAACCACGGGTCAATCGTACTTCCATAACTTCCATAGGCATATAGGACCATTGGTGTTTCGTTACCCCTTCTCATCCCTTTTTTATAGACCAGTGATATGGGCACATCAACCCCGTCTCTAACTGTCGCGAACAATCGCTCAGTAACATATTCCTCGGGATTATGCCCGCCAACAACTTCTTGTTGTTTCTTCAACTCCTTTTCTCTCGACTTCATATTGTAGTCTATCGTACTATTGGGTGTTGTCATACTTGAATATCCAAACCGAAGGATATCCGTGTTAAAGTCAGTATTAACGCTACTATACACTACATAGGCAGGCTCCCCAAAATCTAAATAATGCTCCTCCTTAGTATCTTGATTAATGACTCTAAGATGGGTGAGGGCATTACTTCTTTCGCTTAGAACCATCCAATCTTTAAATACATCAATCCCACTCAGAAGTACATCTTCTCGATGTGGTATGACTTCTTTCCAATTAGATTCTGCTGTATTAGTAACAGGAGTCTCCATCAATTTAAAGTTGGTTGCATTCCTATTCGTGACTATATAAAACTTATCCTCAAAGTGCTCGATACTATATTCATGCTTCTCTCCTCTTGGAATAAATTGACTAAACCTTCCTCGTGGATCATCAGCTTTCAATATATGATAGTCACTAACTAAAGTGCTACTGTTGTAGATAATAATGTACTTATCCGATTTAGACTTGTATACCCCAATATAGTAAGAAGGATCTTGTTCTTGATAGACTAATTCATCACTATCTGTTGAACTACCCAGCTCATGTCTCCAGATTTTTTCTGACAATAAAGAAATTTCATTTTTGGAAGTATAGAAAAACGTCTTATTGTCATTGGCCCATGCACCACCAGGTTGTAGGTTAGTTAACTCATCATTATAAATTTCTCCTGTTTCCAGATTTTTAAATCTATATGTATATATCCGTCGACTTACATAATCCTCTGCAAAAGCCAAAATTTTGTTATCAGGGCTTACAGCAAGCCCAGACACATTATAGTAATCCTTCCCTGCCGCTCTTGCATTGGCATCCAAAAGAATTAGCTCGTCTGATGCTAAGGACCCTTTTTTTCTGCAATATATTGGATATTCTTTGCCTTCTTCATAACGAGTATAATACCAATATCCATTTTTAAAGTATGGTACTGACTCGTCCGTCTGTTTGATCCGACCTACGATCTCTTCGTATAGTTTTTCTTGAAAACCCTCAGTATGAGCCATAACCTTGTCGGTATATTCATTCTCGGCATTGAGATAGTCTAATACTTCTTGAGTCTGCTCATCAGGATTTTCAGCATTTTTCTGATCGTCTGTTAGTCTCATCCAAAAATAGGGGTCTATTCTTTCATGTCCATGAGTAACAATACTCGAATCTCTCTTAGCCGCCGTCGGCTCCGTTAGTCCTTCTATCTTTTTCGTCATTGATTCTTGATTAGTATTTTGACAAGAGCATATGATCAATATGGCTCCGATTATAAGTATTCTATGCAAATTCATAAGTTGTTTTACAGGTTAACCACTTCCGCAAAGATACGTTAGAAAAGATGATCAACTTATTATGGACATCTTTAATTAGATACCCCAACTGATCCATCTCAACTTTGTACTATTTATAGGTCGAGGAGGAAATCTATGATTGGGCCATATTCGGCTATCTTCCCGAGTAAAAAAATCCTTTGCTAAAGTATTACACCAACCTTCTACCCAGAATGACTGATGCCCCCTTCCAAACCCTCCAGTCCAAGCGCTCAATAGACTGGGCAATCCTACACATAGATAAAATGATAAATATCCAATCTCTCGGGCTTGTAGTATATGTCCGAATTCGTGCCTGAGCAGATCCACATCATTGGCTTCGGTATAAGTTCCTTTACCTATGAATATCCCAATTCCTGGCAAGCACAAACCTGCGCTATCATATCCAAGCCCCAGTCGAGACGTCTCATATACTGATATGCCATGAAATGATGCCACTCTTTTCATAAAGCAGATTGTTCTATTCGTCGTCAGTTAGGTCGTCAAACATATTGGCCAGAGGATCGCTAAAACTCATCTGGGTATCCAACATATCTTTACCTATAGCACCACATGACGCCAAACCATGTAGCAATAATTCCATAAAGTAATACACTTCATCATTATCAGAACCTTGCTTCTTAGCCATGGCTTTCAAGCCCGATACCTTATCCAGTTTGGTCCTGAATGATTTTTCAGATTCGTCATTTAAAATATCCAATTTATTACCATCTGAAAACCAATTTTTGATATCTGTATAAGGATCAAGGTCACCTTTTTTTACTGACTTATCGGGATCAGGAAAGTAGGCTAAAAATGTTTCTTTTACTGCTGAATTAATCAATGACAGAGCCACTCCATAAGGCCCTTCTTGCTCCCCTTCGTAAACCAATTCTACCTTACCCGTTATACTTGGTATGATACCCCATAGATCAGTCAGTCTAACAGAAGTTTTCTTGTCTCCATTCATCAAAGCTCTTCTCTCACCAGCGCTGATGAGATTTTCCATTGCAGATATACTCATTCGAGCAGAGACACCCGACTTTTCATCTATATACTCACTCTCTCTTGCGTTAAAAGAAATGATCTCTACGATAGTTCTGAAATCTTCTACAACTCGTACCTTTTTAGATTGGTCTGTGCCTATAAGTGCTTCTTGATCTGTGATAGCTTTGGCGATCTCGACAGTTTTCGGATAATGAGTTAATATTTGACTCTCTATCCTATCTTTTAGAGGGGTTACTATACTTCCTCGATTAGTGTAATCCTCTGGGTTGGCCGTAAATACAAATTCGATATCGAGCGGAAACCTTAATTTAAATCCTCTGATCTGCAAGTCACCTTCTTGCAAGATATTGAATAATGACACTTGTATACGTGCTTGAAGATCAGGCAACTCATTGAGCACAAAAATAGACCTATGCGACCTCGGAACTAATCCGAAATGAATGACCCTCTCATCACTATAGGGCAGCTTAAGTGCTGCCGCTTTAATAGGATCAACATCTCCTATCAGGTCAGCTACACTTACATCTGGTGTAGCCAATTTTTCAACGTATCGATCAGTTCGATGTACCCATTCTATGGGAGTGTCATCTCCATGGGCGGCAATTTGGTCAACTCCATATCTTGACAAAGGTTGTAGTGGATCATCATTAATCTCACTACCCGCTACGATCGGGATGTATTCATCTAATAAGCTAGTCATCTGACGAGCTATTCGAGTTTTGGCCTGCCCTCGCAATCCTAACAAAAGTATATTATGCTTTGAGAGTATAGCTCTTTCAATATCCGGTATCACTGTATCTTCAAATCCTATAATTCCGTCAAATACTCTTTCTTTATTCTGAAGCTTAGATATAAGATTATCTCTAAGCTCCTGCTTTATACTTTTAGCTATATACCCTGCTTTTCTTAGCTCCCCTAATGTTTTAATTTTCTCTACGTTCACTTTTATATTTTATGAGTATTTCTTATTTATCTTTTTCTATTCTTCTTGTTGTCCTTATAATCCTTAAATATGAACTCTCCCAGCCCTTTTAACCCACTGTAGAAAGCCTTGCCCTGATTAGCTTGTGTGAACTGTTCTACAAAGTTTTTTAAGTAGGGATCGCTGGCGATCATAAATGTAGTTATCGGGATGTTGAGCTTACGACATTTTACCGCCAACCCGAGTGTTCGATTCAATATCTTTCGATCTAATCCGAATGCATTTTTATAGTACTTTTTACCCTTTTTTATACAAGTTGGCTTCCCATCTGTGATCATCATGATCTGCTTATTAGGATTTTTTCTCCTTCGCAATATGTCCATGGCTAATTCTAATCCTGCAACAGTATTAGTATGATATGGCCCAACTTCTAAATATGGTAAATCCTTTATTTCAATTTTCCATGAGTCGTTGCCAAATACAATAATATCTAAGGTATCCTTGGGGTATCTTGTTTGTATCAATTCAGCAAGAGCCATTGCTACTTTTTTGGCTGGGGTGATACGATCTTCACCATACAATATCATCGAATGTGAAATATCAATCATTAGTACGGTACTCATCTGACTTTTATAGTAAGTCTCGTGAACTTCAAGATCTTCTTGTGTCAACATAAAGTCATCTAAACCATGATTGATCTGGGCATTCTTAAGTGATTCGGAGACAGCAATATTGTCAAGTTGATCTCCAAACTGAAAAGGTCTCATCTCAGAGGTGAATTCATCTCCACGCCCAGTATGTCGAGTTATATGATTTCCTCGTTTTGACTTTTTGAGCTGATCAAATATATCATCAAGAGCTTTCTTCCTTAGCTCGATTTCCATTTTAGCTGTTGGGCCAAATAAGCCGCTCCCATCTTTTTTGTCTGATATGTAACCTTGATCGATCAAGTCTTGAATAAAATCTGCCATACCATAGTCCTCATCTGTCAACTCATAATGCTTATCCAACTCAGTAAGCCAAGACAGTGCTTCAGAGACATCTCCAGAAGTATAGACTATAAGGTCTTGAAAAATCTTTAGTAATCGTTCGAATGGATCACCATTGACATCATCAGGTTTATAATCAGAGAACCTCCATCCTATCATAATTATAAAACTACAGTTAATTAAGAATTGTTTTTCAAGCAGGAGTATATTCCTCTATTAATTAATGGATAAATTGTGAGCGAAAGAATTATAAAGCGAGCGAAACAACCTAATGATCATAACTCCTGTTAAGAAAATTGAACGAGATGAGTTGGCTCAGATGTGTATCACCACATTTACTTCGTCATTTGCACATATGAATACAAAGGCTAATATGGAGGATTATCTTTCCAAAGCCTTTAATCTACAGACAATAGGATCAGAATTGACCAATCCTAAATCATACTTTAGCTGGGCAGTAGAAAACGAAATTAAAGCAGGATATATCAAACTGAATATCGAGCATGCTCAGACAGAACAATTTGATCAGGACGCAATGGAAATTCAGAGGATTTATTTACTTCAAAAATTTCAAAAGAAAGGTATGGGTCGAACTTTGATAGATTATGCTATACAACAAGGAAAAATCCTGAAGAGATCTCAGATATGGTTAGGTGTATGGGAAAGAAATATCAATTCAATAGCATTCTATGAAAAAATGGGATTTAAAATATTTGATAGTCACGACTTCCCCTTTGGCGATGAGGTTCAAACAGATTTACTTATGAAACGATCCATATATTAATATGCCTCCACAGATCAATCATAAAGTACTTTTAATCACTCCTCCTTTCACACAACTGAATACTCCCTATCCTGCCACAGCTTATATCAAAGGTTATCTCAACACCATAGATATAGAAAGTCACCAGATTGACTTAGGAATAGCGACTATTCTGCATATATTTTCAAAAGAAGGCTTGACCGAAATTTTCAATACTGAACCAATAGACCCTTCGGGCAATGCACAAAGGATTTATCATATTCGCAAGAGCTATATCAATACAATTGAAAGTGTAATTACCTTCCTACAAGATAAAGATCCCACATTATCCTATCTCATCTGCGAGCGAAATTTTCTTCCTGAAGCTAGTAAATTTGATCAGTTAGATGACTTAGAATGGGCCTTTGGGACTATGGGCATCAGAGATCAAGCTCGGCATATTGCTACACTCTATTTAGAAGATATAAGTGACTATATTATAGAACAAATTGATCCTCATTTTGGATTCAGTAGATATGCTGAGCGTCTTGGATTATCGGCTCATTCATTTGATGATTTGCATCAGGCTCTTTATAAAGAGCAAAGTTTTGTAAGCGGTGTGATGATCAATTTATTATCAGAAAAAATTAAAACATTACAGCCTAATCTGGTCTGTTTGTCAGTTCCTTTCCCAGGCAACTTATTTGGAGCACTTAAGTGCGGACAATGGATTAAAAAGAATTATCCCAATATAGAAGTCGCTATGGGAGGTGGATATCCTAATACAGAATTACGATCATTAAAAGATCCAAGAGTTTTTAAGTTTGTAGACTATATTACTCTTGATGATGGAGAGACTCCACTGTTTTGTTTATTGCAATATATCAACGATCAGATAAACGAAGACTTCCTTAAACGAACCATTAAACTTTCTGAGGGCGTAGTGAAATACTGCAATGGCAGTTTACTCCAAGATGTAAAACAAGAAAAAGTAGGGACTCCAGACTACACGGGACTTCCATTACGAGATTATCTTTCGGTTATCCAACTTACCAACCCCATGCATCGCCTCTGGAGTGATGGCAGGTGGAATAAACTTACCATGGCTCATGGCTGCTACTGGGGTAAATGTACATTTTGTGATATTTCACTGGACTATATTAAAAACTACGAAGCTTCCTCAGCCTCTACTATAGTAGACAGAATCGAAACGCTAATCCTACAGACTGGGCAAAGAGGATTTCATTTTGTTGATGAAGCTGCTCCTCCTGCATTGATGAAAGCCATTGCAATAGAAATCCTAAAACGCGATATTGTAGTTACTTGGTGGACTAATATCCGATTCGAAAAAAGCTTCACAAAAGATCTATGCAGGCTGTTAGCATCCTCTGGCTGTATAGCGGTTTCAGGCGGGTTGGAGGTGGCCTCGGATAGGCTACTTAAACTAATTGACAAGGGAGTAACTATAGAACAAGTGACTCATGTCAATCAAAACTTCAATGAAGCTGGAATTATGGTCCATGCTTATCTGATGTATGGCTTTCCGACTCAAACAGACCAGGAGACCATCGATTCTTTAGAAGTGGTGCGACAAATGTTTCAGTGTGGGGTATTACAATCTGCCTTTTGGCATCGCTTCGCGATGACTGCCCATAGTCCAGTTGGAATGGACCCTCAAAACTTCAATGTAATCAACGAAACAGGCATTGGCACATTTGCTAATAATGACTTACAGCACAGTGATCCATCAGGAGGAAATCATGATGCCTACGGCCAAGGATTAAAAAAATCATTGTACAACTACATGCACGGAGTTTGTCTCGATTTTGATCTGCAAGATTGGTTTGATCATGAAGTCCCTGCAACATCTATCGACCCTCATTTAATTGAAGATTATTTGACTACGCCCAACCCAACATCAATGAAGTCTGATAATCGGATCCTGTGGATAGGTGGTTATTGTCAATATGACGAAAATCAGGAAGGGATAAAAATCACTAATAAACAAGGTTCCTCATTAATACCTTGTGGCCCTAAAATAGGGCAATGGCTGATCGAATTCATCGAGAAATGCAAACCAGCCACGACAGATAAAACAACATGGAAGAACTTTAGCACCGCTATTAATGAAACAGAATTCATTGAGTTTGAAGATTTAACAAACAGTCAAATTTTTGATGAATTACGACAAAATGGCTTGCTCATTATTTGAATTATTCTAAAAAGATATTTTTCTGATTTTTCTGATTTTTCTGATTATTTGTCAATTTTGATTATCTTTGTAATATGGCAGATAGCAAATTAAAAGTAGGGTGTTGTCAAGTAGAGGCAATAGTTAGCTTTGACGATAGGGGGCAACTGGTTATACCCAAAGAGGTTAGAAAAAAATATAATCTGAACGCAGGAGACAAGTTTGCGTTAATCAGTTGTAGTACAAATCAAGGTAATGATAGCGCAACTTGTTGCTTCACCCTTATGAAAACTCAAGAACTGGAAGGAATGGTCAAACAGACTTTAGGACCTATGTTTAGTGAAATATTTAGCAAGTAGGGCTCGTGTCGACGGAGCGCCCGTTATTTTTTCACTTATTAAAACATTAGAGTATGTTCAGTTCAATTCTTGCGACAATCGCTAATGCAATCGGATGTGGTTGCGGTTGTGGTTGTTGCTAAATTAAGCAGAGAGCGCCCCGGGCCGAAGAGCCTTATGGGGCGCCCCTTTTAATTATTCAAATATATAAGAATTTAATAAGCGATATTTTCTATTATAGAGTTATACTTATTATGAAACATAACTTATTACTGCCATTCGTTATCTTTTATATGTCTTGTACTGATGACACACCAGAATGCATCAGTAATCACGTTGAAACTTTTAAAATCAATCAACTGGACTGCGAAGGAGCAACAATCGCTAAGTACCAATTTCAAGGTCAAGAAGTGTATGCATTTTCAGATGGACAATGTATAAGCGATGGAGGGACTCAGATATGGGACTCAGAATGCAATTCTGTTTGTTTTTTGGGAGGAATAGCCGCCTTTGAACTTTGTATGAACAGGGATTTTTATGAAGAAGCTATTTTTTTAGAGAGTATTTATAGCCAATGAGGCTTTACACTTCTACCACAGGTTTGTCAGGATTAACATCAATTATCTCCCAAGTGTGATCATGAAGTAATCGAGCAGTTGCTAAGAAAAAGTAAGGTGGATTGCTCCCCCATTCTTCTTGAGAAACCATAGATAAAATCCAACTACCATCACTTTTCTCATATAGATGATATATCTGCCCCATGACAGGTTTAAAAGAACAATCAGCTAAATAGACTTTTTCGGAGACATCGATCCTGTCATGTATATCTTGAGCCTGAGATAAGAGTTTTTCAACTTGATCTTTGATCTGATGAAGTTGATTGGAAGTTTGCTCATACATCGCAGTCATCGCCACACCTTTAGTCCTACCTTTATCTATAGGCTTTATTATAGCACTTCCTAAAGTATGTGCATAAGGCAAAAGATGAGGATCTTCTGCGATTTTATCCTTGTCTATCGGATTAATTCTCTTTTCTGACATCCCTTCATTCTGATTATGAAAATATAACGCATTAACCTATAAAAGGATGCAAATAAAACGATAGTAAATACATAAAAACGTTACCCAAATTATATCATTCCAACTATAAATATGCTCTGAATCTAAATCTAAATCTAATAACTCATTAAATATCAATATAAAACACTTTAAATTTTATCATAATATGAAGTAAATTTTATAATTTTGACCTTAGAGGTAATAAATAGTGATCCTCTACTCGTTTAAAGAAATATTCAAAACAAATAAATAGAATGTTAGGATTCATTCTCTTACAAAGTAAAGCTGCCAAAGAAGCAGAGATGTCTACACAAGGTATCCTTGATATTATTTTTCAAGGAGGTCCATTAGGTATGGCGATCGTTGGGATACTACTTGTTCTGTCCGTTATAGCACTTGCTATCTTCTTTGAAAGATGGGTAACCATAAAAAAAGCAGGACGTATCGATCAAAATTTTATGAACAATATTCGGGCATCTGTAGCCTCAGGAAATATTGAAGGTGCTAAAGCTTTATGCAAGACAAAATCCACACCTGTATCAAGGATGGTTGAAAAAGGTTTGATGAGAATTGGAAAACCTCTCCGAGATATTGATGCAGCTATAGAAAATGTAGGAAACCTTGAAGTATTCAAATTAGAAAAAAACCTCTCTACTCTTGCGAGTATAGCAGGAGCAGCTCCCATGATCGGATTCTTTGGAACTGTGACGGGTATGATTCAAGCATTTTACACCATGGCATCAGAACAGAATGTGACGCCAGATGTATTAGCAGGCGGTATATATCAAGCGCTTATCACTACAGCATTTGGGCTTATGGTAGGTATAGTCGCCTTCGTAGGATACAATCTTTTAGTTGCGAGTGTAGAGAAAGTCATATTTAAGATGGAGGCATCTACAGTAGAATTCATGGATTTATTACAAGAACCTGCATAACCCTGCAGTAAGAACAATCAACAATCCATGAAAAGAAGAAATAAAGTAAGTGCAGAATTCAGTATGTCATCATTGACTGACATTATATTTCTGCTACTTATTTTCTTCATGCTGACATCGTCAATGATCCAAATAACTGTAGAATTGCCAGAGTCCAGCTCCAAGACAGTAGCACCAACAGATTATACTGTTATGATGACTGTTGATGGCAATGTAACCTTTAACGGTAAAAAGGCTTCTTTCAATAAAATTGAAGGACTGATAAGAAGAGCGGTTGCCGACGACTCCAATAAGAAAAATGCTACAGTAGCAATTGTATCAGAAGTGGGAGTCCCTTGGCAAAAAGTATCAGATGTCATGGAAATAGCCAGTCGATTGAAGATGAGAGCAATTATCGCCACTCAGCCTAAAAATTAAGAACCATGGCTATCAAGAAAAAAACTAAAGTAAGTGCGACTTTCAGTATGTCTTCTTTGACAGATATCATCTTTCTCTTACTCATATTTTTTATGCTGACCTCTTCGATGGTTGTACCTAATGCGCTAAATCTAAAACTTCCTGGCAAATCGAAGTCTTCTACAGAACTTAAAGCTCCGCCAACCAACATTTCGATTAAAAGAAATGGTACTTATTGGATCAGAGGAGAAAAGGTTTCTATTAATAGGATAGAAAAAGCTATTAGAGAATTAGGTAAAAAAGGAAGACCAGTAAGTATGACACTCAGCCCCGACCCCAAAGTGCCTAATCAATATGTGGTTGCCATTATGGATATCGCATTCAGATATGGTGTAGAGACTATTCTGACTGACCCCAAATGATTTATAAAGAATAACTCACCCCAACGCTGATATCAAATCGGTTGGCATCTATTAATCTATTTGCTCCATTTTCGAAGAATAGAATGTACTCTATCCCAGCTAATGCCCCTAAGTTCTTATTGAGTTTATGTCGCAACTCTATTCCTGTGCCTAGTCCCCAACTTAACTTTGCGGATGGTATTTCGATATCTAATCTTTGTGTCTCATTTGTATTAGGATCAGTTAAAAACTCTGTAAACGGGTGTCTATCGCTAAAATTATATGCGCCGATTGCTCCAATTTTAAAAAGCGGTTGCCATCGGTCTCTCGGTATACTAAAACTTAAAAATAATGGGAGCTCAGCTCTTGTCGTCTTATAATCAACAAGCAGAGTTGTAAAATCAAATGTCCTTCTAAATAAACTTTTGTGTTGTCCTATTGATAGCCCCGCCTCCATACCTACTCCTGTCTTAGCAAACGGAGTATAATATCTAAATGACACATTATAAACCAACTCTTTATCCCACTCTCTATCTAACGTGAGCGGACCTAATCGAATCTCGGAAGGTCTTTCAAAATCAAAAGTTGGACTCGGGTTGAGTGATCCAATATTGATCTTAGCAATTAGTTTTGGCACTGGTGTGTAAAGTACTCTACAATCATTTAGTGACTTTAAGAATCTCCTCATAGCCCCCACATTATATGTCGTGTATCGTCTTACTTCTCTTTCAATCCTGCATTTCTCAAATAATCCTGTCAGAACACGAAGATATTGATTACTTCCTCTGCCTTTCTTTGACATCCTGATAAGTTCATCTCCATTTCTCAAAAAAATGTGAGGCTCCAAATTTTTGTCAATGAATGAATAGAGGGTTATATCACCTTCCTTATATTCTCTCAGTAAGAAAACGCGCTTATCAATTTCATTATCTACAATATTATGAGATTCGTAAACTCTCGTTTTGCCATCCGTATATTCGGACACCTCATCAGGATATTTATAGATTACCGTATCCTTATATACGAGCTTAAACCTATAATATGGTTTTTCATCATATTCTCTAACTAATGCACGAGTCAAAACTTTATTGGCGCCTACTTTATAATACACCTCTGTTTGTGCCCAATTATTTTGAGAAAAGAATAGGATTAGAAAAAATACACTGAGAAGCCTTAAGTTTTGCATTGATTCGACAGTTGATTCTTATAATAGTAATACAGAATATGGGGAAATGGTAAAATTTCGCCTAAAAACAATACGAATATGAACACAATTGTGCGGCCTGAGAAAAAACACTCCGTTTAGGCATACATTTTGCATTAAATATTTTAATAAAGTATAAAACATTGAAATACAATGTTTTTGCATTCTTATACATCAACTAATTAGATGTTATGAAAAAATATTTCTTTAGCATTATAGCGCATTTTGTATTATTTCTTCTAATGCTGACTTTTTGGACTTTCAGTAGTGTTGAGAAGGCGAAAACATACGAGAATGCTATTGTCGTTGACTTTAGTGATCTTAAAGTAGTCTCCGAAAAATCTACAAAGACTTCGAAAAAAAAAGAATCTATAAAAACTTCTAAACCGAAAACTAAATCAGAACCAAAGAAGAAAGCCGTTAAAACAGTGAAGCCATCATCCCAAAAACCGAAGGCCTCACCCAAACCGGTAATTGATACAGATGCGCTTGCTAAAGAAAAAGCTCGCCTACTTGCGGAACAAGCAGCAATTGAAGCATCAGAAAAAGCCAAAAAAGAAGAAGAAAGATTAGCTGCTGAAGAAAAAGCCAAAAACGTTTCTCACTTTAAGTCTCTTTTTGAGAAATCTCAAAAGATTTCGGAAGCAAAAAAGAAACAGAATCAAAAAAAGATAAATGAATCCTCAACAACAGCTGATCAACCTGTATCCTCTAATCAACCATCCAATATAGAAGGTGCAATAGGTACCCGAAGAGTACTTAAAGTACCCAGTATTAAGGACAATTCACAAAAAGAAGGCAAAGTGGTCGTTAAAATCTGCGTAGATGGGTCAGGCAAAGTCATTTCTTCTAAATACACTCAGATAGGCAGTACTACAACAGATAGTTACTTAATCAAACTTGCTGAAGAAGGTGCTCTTGAATATCAATTTTCAGAATCAACTATCGAAAAGCAATGTGGAAGAGTGATTATAGAGTTTGCTTTAAGGGCTTAAAAGAAGAACAAGTTAGATCAAAATAAGAACCTTCCTCATCCAAAGGTTCAGACAATGTGACGACCAAATAAGATAATAATTGCATCTTTATGCTAAAGGTATTAAAAGCATGGGGAATTATAATCAACGGGTATTCAGCATTATTTTTTCATGCATTCTATTCAATTGTATCCCAATATTTAGCCAGATAATAGAAAGTGGAGCAGGAAGTTATACAACTCGTTTTCCTGGCGTAGATCAAGCCAATAGAAATACTTTCCCTAACGGTAATCCATATCTTTCTGGTTTGGCTGCAGATAAACCCGTACCAACTAATGATTGGTGGTCTGCTCAGATTAAAAATCCACATGCGGACAATCTGTTTAATTATCCCTACACCCTAAAGTCTGTAAATAGAGGTCTGATAACGAGTTATATTCCTTGGGGAGTAATAGATGATCGTTCGCCAATTGTCGTAGGCGTGAGCGGCTTAAATTCTTCTGCTTGCACAGTCTCAGAACATACTGACTGGACAGTCACTATGGAATGGTCAGATAACAATCATAGCTTTTCTGCTACTTCAGGAATTGGAATGCCCTTTTTATACTTTAACAAGGCTTCTTCAGATGTCGCCCAGATTGAGATAAATACTGGTACAGTAACTGTTGAAAACGAAATGATCTTAGTC
>JAHDDE010000093.1 GCA_020629515.1 Saprospiraceae bacterium
ACCTCTTAAGTTCCCATGTTGTCAGTAGTCGAACCATGTCCATAGGACACCACGTTGCTGACAGTCGAACCAAGCCCAAAGGATATTTATTGTCCCCAGACAACAACATTATAGAAAATTCCTATTATTACTTAACTTCATAATTATGGATTCAAGATGTGGTTGTAGATCCAGGATCAATGCGCTTTACACTACCGGAAGATGACTACTGTGTGCTGAGTTGATATATGCTAGTAATGTTTTGGATTTTGAGCTAATTGATGTTGGCGGATCAGATGAGGGGTTAGTTAGAGTATTATAAAGAATTCGTAGTCAGGGGACTGCGAATAGCAGGGGAAGGACAAGACGATGATGGTAACAATAGAGCTGAGAGTTATGCGGCAGAGATCGCCAGTGCGCAAGATTACTACCCCTTCGGTCAGACTATGCCAGATCGGAGTATGACGAACACTGTGTTACTTGATGGAGATCACCGCTTTGGCTTTAATGGCAAGGAACAAGATAACAGTAATGAGTGGGGTAGGCTGACACACTATGACTATGGCTTCAGGATCTATAAACCAGGAATTGCGAAGTTCTTGAGTGTCGATCCACTGACTAAAGACTACCCAATGCTAACTCCTTATCAATTTGCGAGTAATACACCAGTTTGGGCTATTGATATGGATGGATTAGAAGCAGTTACATTGCAACAAATGCAAGAGTTGTTTATACATAAGAGAGATAAGACTTCTTTGGAAGTTTTAAATAGTGAAACAAAACCAATTGTAAACCTTCAGACAAATGAAGTTCATGGCATAAGTTATTCAACTTGGACAACAAAAAGTGGAGATCTAACAATTAATGGTCAAACACATGAAGCAGTATCTACAGGCAAAAGTTTAACTTTTACACATAGCTTTAATGGGAAGACTATATCTACGAATTTTAATGTTAGTGGAGTAAGTACAAGTCTTTTTAATGCACCTAAATTGCATGTTGGAACCTTGTTTCATTTAAGGGGAATATCAAGGCATTTAGCCTCCTCCAAGGATCCAGTATCAGGGTTAAGTAGACCAACTATTTTAGACCAATTTGATAGTACATTGACAGGTAGAGGTGTTTCAAATAACTCAAAAGAATTTTCAAAGGATGCTTTCAGGCATATTTCTTTTAGTGCAATAATGACATTTCTTTATGATGAAAATACAGCCAAAATAATTGGCGATGCTCATGAAAGAGACAACACAGGTTTGTTAGGTAGTTTTTATGATTCAACTATAGATATAATTAACAATGAATATGGTAGGATTTTGGGAAGTGAGTTAAAAGACGGAGATTTCAAAGGTGCAGATTTGAGTGATCCTTCAATGCTTGCAAAATTTTTAAATAGTGTTGCGAAAAATGTAACGAACGCTTTTCCTGATATTGGGTCTAATACTATATTTTCTTCTGAACAAGAATCGGTTCAAAATTTAGCTAAAGAAATAAAGTGATGAAGCGATATTATACTAATATGGTACTTTTCATTTTTTGCATAATATTGGTGTCATGTAATAGAGAAGAAAATCAATTGCAATTTAAAATCGATGATAAGGTAGTGCAGGTAATAGGAAAACCGATTGCTGAATCACTTTATCTGGAATACATCTCAAAACCAGTGCATACAAAAGAAGGAAAGAATAAAGAATTGTTTTTTTTTGACAGTATTACCGATCAAGAATCATTATTACTTAGAGAAATAAATAACAAAGTATATGCGATACATTACGAAACTGATCAAGAGGTCAAAGAATTAAATATAGAGGTCAATGTAAATGGTGAGATAATAAGCTTTGATAAAATGGAAGGTAACTCTTACAGAAGAATCACTGAAGATAATCTCATTATTTTCAATAGTTGTGATTCTCTTATTAAGATAATTGTTGTTAGGTTATCAGAGATTAATCGGAGTTATATATTTTAGGAAATAAGATAAGTTAGAAAATATCCCTCGCTGTCTTAACTCTAAGACTTGAGACAAAGTATTGACAAGAATTAAAGAGCCTCACTAAGATAGGTCTTTTACATTATAGCCTGCATTTTAGTTTGCTTTAGGAAAGCATCGAGGAGAGCGAAAACATGTTGCTTTTCATCATCCTTGAGTTTTTGAATATCGAGAATGCGATTTACCACCATGTTGTCAGTAGTCGAACCACGCCCAAAGGAAATTTATAGTCCCCAGACAACAACATGATAGAAAATTCCTATTATTACTTAACTTCTTAATTATGGATACAATAGGTGGTTAGTAGATCCAGGATCAATACGCTTTACACTACCGGAAGATATTACTCCTGATGACTTAAAAGTCTTAGGTTTTAATAAATCGATTGAGGAGTTTGGACTTGATGCATTCGCTGCGGCTATTGCAAACAAATCAGGAGCCACAGCAGGTGCAGTATCAGGAGTTTTTAAGAAGATTATTAAAGAATTGGAAATCAATTTTGAACAAATTCTGGAATCTGCAATACAGGAGGAGATAAGTGTAAATACAAATCAAGTTGAAAAAATAGATAACATTAGGATTAATATTATGTTAGAGAATTTCATAGAACCAGAGGAAGATAAGTAAAACATGAAATTACTTAAAAGTCTTATAAAAGGTGTTTTTGAAATACTTTTAGGTGTTTTAAAAGTATCTATAATTATTATCTGTGGATCAATCTTAATTTTTTTGCTAAAATTTTTTATAAGAGGCATTTAAATCAAAGAGTTTATTATTTGACAAATGTAACTTTCCTAATATTTCTAATTGTCGAGGTACAGTAACTTGATGTCCTATGAAAGATGGTACGTTCTTTTCTACAATGTCGACTGATCCAGAAATTGCTGGTGATATACATGAAAAATCTGGTAAAAAATGGTGGAGATGTAGCAAAGGTAGTAGATTTATTTAATAACAAATTTGGAATCCACTTAGGAGAAGATATGCTAAACAAATACGATATCTCAGAAGGGTGGACAAATGACATAGTTGCAAACGTTCTTAACGATATTGCTAGGCATATGAAAGATAGTTTTTCAGAGCTTGAAAATACAGCTCATGCTTTTTCTGTAGATGACGATACAGTTACTAAATTAACTAAAGTTCTTAATAATGATTAATTGGAAGTTGGGCTGTATACTTATATTTTGTTTTTACTCATGTGGAGATTCCTGTACTATTGTTGGAGATATGAGTCAAATAGGCAAAACTCATATGGATTTTTGTTTTGGAGAAAGTATAGTAATAGGAAGTGATTTATCTTCATGGGAAAAAGAAAATAAGTTTTACTCTGAAGACGATTCCTATAAAACCAAATGTCAGAATATAGAAATCAGGAAGATTATTGATGAATTTCATTTTGAAGATGAAATAATTAGAGTTTATTTAGAATACTTTTTTTGGGACAATGTATTATATGCTTATAAGGCTAGTTTCTTTTTACCAGAGGAGTCAAAGTCATATTTTAAGAGTAAGATAGAAAGCTATTGTATTAATAAAAATTTAGGTGATCATATTATTAGTAATTATGGATTCGCTTCGGGAACTTTTGTTTATGAGATAATTATAAAACATGCCATTTCAAAACAAATTGAGAAGTATTATAAATACACAATAATTAGGTAAGTTTCAAATGAGAATTAAGTTCAGCTAGTGTGTAAAGAAACCACGTTATCGGCAGTCGAACCAAGCCCAAAGGATATTTATAGTCCCCAGACTACAACAATATATAAACTTTCCATTATTACAGAACTTCATAATTATGGAATCAATGGGCGGTTATAAGATCCGAGATCAATACGCTTTATACTACTGGACGATGACTACTG
>JAHDDE010000054.1 GCA_020629515.1 Saprospiraceae bacterium
TTTGATAGTCAAAGTGTTTGAGAAAAGAAACGATCATTTTTTGGCGATAACAAATTATCATGCTTTAGCAATATCATTTTACTAACGGATAAAAAGATAATTCGTATGTTAAAGTGACGATAAATAATCTATTACAGATTTAAAAAAATATTGTCGGATTAAGCTTACTATAGCTTCATTGACACGATCATTTTACAAAAAAAGGTAAATATCAATATCTAATCAATCATTTTGTTCAAATATGATATTTATCACAAAAGTTGGATAGTCATGATGCACGAATAGGGCGCATAACACAAAAAACAAAATTAGTTGAGCATCACAACGTTACCATATTCTCGATTTACAGAATTTGATATTTATTTGTTCAAATCAGGTAAACATACTCGACTTTATGAAAAGTTTGGCGCACACCAAGTTGAGCATGACGGCATAGCGGGGACTTACTTTGCTGTATATGCGCCAGCTGCTCGTGAAGTACAGGTAATCGGCAATTTTAATTATTGGAATGGTGATCAACATAAGCTATATGTCCGATGGGATTCTTCAGGCATATGGGAAGGCTTTATTCCCGGGGTGAGTCGTGGAGAGCTATATAAGTACAAGATATATTCAAATTTTGATTCTCAAATCAGAGAAAAGGCAGACCCTTATTCTTTTTATTATGAAATGGCTCCAAAGACTGGAAGTATAACTTGGGATACTTACTATGAATGGAATGATCAAAAATGGTTAAAACAAAGATCTGAATACGATTGGTATCGTTCGCCAGTATCCATATATGAATTGCATCTCGGTAGTTGGAAGAAAAACCACGATGAAGGAAGATCTCTTCACTATCGTGAGATGGGCCATGAATTAGTCCAATACGTTACTGAAATGGGCTATACTCATGTAGAGATGCTACCTGTGACAGAGCATCCCTATTATCCTTCTTGGGGATACTTATCCACTGGTTTTTTTGCTCCTACCAGCAGATACGGCTGTCCACAAGACTTCATGTATTTAGTTGATCTATTGCATCAGGCAAACATTGGAATTATATTGGATTGGGTGCCAGCCCATTTTCCTGCTGATCATACTTTTTTAGCAGATTTTGATGGTTCTAAGGTATATGAGCACCCTAATCCAAAGAAGGGATTTCATCCAGATTGGAATAGTTTAATATTTAACTATGAGCGGCCAGAAGTATGTAGCTTTTTATTATCCAGTGCCAACTTTTGGCTGGAGCGCTATCACATAGATGGACTTAGGGTAGATGCTGTAGCAAGTATGCTTTATCTCGACTATAGCAGAGAGTCAGGAGAATGGGAACCTAATGAATATGGTGGCAACCATAATCTTGCTGCTATAGAATTTTTGAAAAATCTCAATCATCATTGTTATAAGGATAATCCGGGTATATCAATAATTGCTGAAGAGTCCACTGCATATCAAGGAGTCACTACTCCTGTGGATCAACAAGGCCTTGGATTTGGCTTTAAATGGATGATGGGATGGATGAATGATACATTGAGATATTTGGAGCGAGATCCAATCCATAGACAATATCATCATGGTGAAATCAGCTTTAGCATGGCCTATGCCTATTCTGAAAGTTATGTATTGCCTCTATCTCATGATGAAGTCGTACATGGCAAAGGCCCACTGATCGATAAGATGCCTGGCGATGATTGGCAAAGATTTGCCAACTTGAGATTACTATTTGGGTATATGTTTACTCATCCAGGTCACAAGTTACTTTTTATGGGCAATGACTTTGCTATGAGCAACGAGTGGAATGTTAATCATGAATTGAGTTGGCACCTACTTAATCATGAATCACATAAAGGCATCAATCTGCTCATAAAAGATCTAAATGCCTTATTGAAAAAAGAACAAGCCTTGTACGCTCAATCATTTGACCAACAAGGATTCGAATGGATCGATTATAATGATAATACCAATTCTGTTCTGGCCTACATTAGGAGAAGCGCCGGGGACACTATAATTGTGGCCTGCAATTTTACGCCAAAAGTCCTTTCGTCATATCGAATAGGAGTCCCTCAAAAAGGATATTATTACGAATTATTAAATTCGGACAATACGAATTATTGGGGAGGAGGCCAGCTCAACAAAGACAAGCTTAAGGCCGAAAGAATTAAAATGCATGGAAGAGAACACTCTATAGAATTAACTCTCCCTCCTCTTGGAATAAGCATACTAAAACGAAAAGCAAGATAAATGCCGAATGTTTTACATATCTCAACTGAATGCTATCCTGCAGCCAAAGCTGGAGGAATGGCAGATGTGGTAGGGGCGTTACCATTATTTCAAAAAAAATACGACTGGCATCCTTCCGTAGTTATACCCAAGTATAGATTACCATGGTTCGATAATTATGAATTTGAGTCAATCTATAAGGATACGCTCAACATGAACTTTGTGGAGTACAATTACGAAGTATTGCGATGTCTTAATTCAGCATTGGGATTTGAATTCTATTGTATCTCCCAGGCCGAACTATTTGACAGAGATTCTATCTATCTCAATGAATATGGACATGGATTTCATGATGAGGCTCAAAGAAACATGGGATTTCAAAGATCCGTTTTACAATGGCTCCAAAATACTACTGTTAAATTCGATTTGCTGCACTGCCACGACCATCAAACTGGATTTATCCCTTTTATGATTAAACATTGTAGTGAGTATCGAGCGTTATCTTATATTCCTACATTTTATACTATACATAATGGCGCTTACAATAGCCGATACGACAGAAGTCAAAAAACCTTACTTCCGCATTTTGATAATGCATTGCTGAGCGACATCGAATGGGATAAAGCCATTGACTCCGTAGCATGCGCATTGAAGTATTCTGATCATATTAATGCCGTATCTCCTACTTATCTGCAGGAGCTCAAGGGTGATATGGCACCGCTACAAGTTGCGTTAGAACAATCACCTAATAAATTCAGTGGTATACTCAATGGCATTGATGAGGAATTATGGGATCCCAAAACAGATGAACGGATACCTTATCACTTGGGAAAATCTTGGGATACCTTTAAAGCAAAAAATAAACAAGACTTACTAAATGGATTATATCGGGTAAAAGATGTTCCATTATTCAGCTTTATAGGCAGATTTGCTCATCAAAAAGGGGCAGATCTTTTAGCCCCGTCAATCGAAAGAATACTATCCCGATTTGGGTTTTCCAATTTCTTCATATTAGGGTCAGGAGACAAATATTTAGAACATCAGATACAATCCCTTAGAGATAAATATCCAGAAAGGGTAGCTTGTTATATTGGGTACAATGAGGATGTGGCACATCAAGTTTATGCTGCTTCGGACTTCCTATTAATGCCTTCAAGATTCGAGCCATGTGGGCTCAATCAAATGTTTGCGATGAGATATGGAGCTATACCCATAGCTCGCAAAACAGGTGGGCTCAAAGATACTGTTATAGATTTTGAACAAGGAGGAGCAGGAGTATCCTTTGATTATGACAGTTCAGAGGACTTGATGCATGCTATGGCACGTGGCCTTCATTTGTATCGAAACCAAAAAGAATTTAAAAAGGTGCGTAAAAAAGGAATAGCACAAGACTATTCATGGAAAAAATCCACCCAAGAATATACCCATATTTATAATCATCTAATTAAATCCAAATGAATACGAACAGAACATTGGCAATCATATTAGGAGGGGGACGAGGAAGTAGATTGTATCCTCTAACGAAAGACCGATCTAAACCAGCAGTACCGATCGCAGGCAAATTTAGACTGATAGATATACCAATTAGCAATTGTCTGAACTCCGGGATTAAAAGGATGTATGTTTTAACTCAATTTAATTCTGCCTCCCTTAATAAGCACATCAAAAATGCATATGCCTTTGACAAATTCAGTGAAGGATTTGTGGATATCTTGGCTGCAGAACAAACGAGACATCATAGTGATTGGTTTCAAGGAACTGCTGATGCGGTCAAAAAATCAGTCGCCCACTTAGAGATTCATGATTATGACGATATATTAATATTGTCAGGAGACCAACTCTACCAGATGGACTTCACTAAGATTATGAAATTTCACAAAGAAAAAAATGCAGATTTAACGGTAGCCACCATACCTGTTGTCGCTAATGATGCTACGGCTTTTGGTATCATGAAAACCAATAGGGAGGGAATAATTGAAGATTTTGTTGAAAAACCCCCTTTAGAGGAATTACCTAAATGGAAGTCTCAACTTCCAGAAGAGTATACCAGCCAAGGGAAAGACTACGTGGCGTCAATGGGTATATATGTATTCTCAAAAGGGATCTTATCCAAGTTGTTTGATGAAAAACCAGAGGCTACAGATTTTGGTAAAGAAATAATACCATATGCTGTAAGCGAATCGAATTACACCACAACAAGTTTCCCTTTTGGAGGCTATTGGACAGACATAGGAAATATTTCTTCCTTTTTTGAAGCCAATCTTAAGTTAACCGAGTACCTGCCGGAATTTAATCTATATGACAATGTCAATAATATCTACACTAATTCAAGAATGCTCTCCCCGACTAAATGTTTTGGCACAAAAATGAATCATGCTTTAATCTCAGAAGGATGCATTATTCATGCTGCTTCAATCACTAAATCAGTCGTAGGGATCAGGTCAAGAATAGGCAAAGGGACGATAATCGACGAGTGCTATGTTATGGGTATTGATTATTATCAGACCTTAAAAGATCTCGAAACTAATCCTGAAATAGAACTTTTAGGTATCGGAGATGACTGTACGATCCGTAAAACCATAATTGATAAAAATGCCAAAATCGGTAATAATTGTACCATAATAGGTGATGATAGTCTGGCCGATATTGAAACAGATCAATATTGTATAAAGCAGGGCATCATCATTGTCAATAAAAATGCAAGAATACCGGACAATACAAAAATAGGTCTGTAAAAATTAATGGAATTTGTGTTGGAGTATTGAAGGAACGCATATGTTTGCGGCCTATTTTATTATTCATCTCATAGGACAAGGTATATCAAATGAGCGAAAAAGAACCCAATCAATTACGAGACTATACAATTGACAATAATATATTGACATGTGTCTCCGAAAATGGTGTGATACTCAAAGCAGAAATACTGACAGATCATATCATAAGAGTAAGATATAGCACCAACAACTATCAATTACCTGACTTTTCATATGCGTTAAACCCCAATTTTAAGCAAGATGAAAAGACTTATACTTTTAAGGATGCAAAGAACTATGTAGTTATTGCGACTGAAAGAGTAGAATGTAGAATAAAAAAGCAAAATCTTCAGGTATCTTTTTACGACAATCAAGGGACGCTAATCAATGAAGATGAAAAAGGCTTTCACTGGGAAGTAAGCGAAAGTACTGGCAATGACATAGTCCAAATGTCTAAACAAGTACAAAAAGATGAAGTCTTTTTCGGTTTGGGTGACAAACCCACTGAGATGAATATTAAGAATAAGCGATTTGAAAATTGGGGAAGTGATTGCTATGGCTACAGTTATAATGATGACCCTCTCTATAAAAACATTCCATTTTATTATGGCCTTCATCATGGTATAGGTTATGGGATATTCTTTGATAATAGCTTTAGGACTTTCTTCGACTTCGGCCATGAACGACCAGATGCCACGAGTTTTTGGTCTCATGGTGGTGAAATGAATTACTATTTTATTGCTGGACCTAATTTATTGGAAGTATCAGAGAGATATGCTGCACTTACTGGGACCGCAGATATGCCTGCCCTATGGGCTTTAGGATTTCAACAATGTAAATGGAGTTATAAACCCGAATCTCAAGTTCGGGAGATCACCAGTAAGATGAGAGAATTGAAAATTCCTTGCGATGCGATATACCTGGATATCGACTATATGGATGGATTCAGATGCTTCACTTGGGATAAAGAACATTTTCCGGCACCTAAAAAAATGATTTCAGACTTAAGTTCCCAAGGCTTCAAAACTATGGTAATCATAGATCCTGGCATAAAAAAAGACCCCGATTATTGGGTATTCAAAGAGGGCTTAGAAAATGACTATTTCTGCAAATATCCTGATGGTCCGTATGTCGAAGGAAATGTTTGGCCTGGAGCATGTTACTTCCCTGATTTTACTAAACCAGAAGTACGTTCATGGTGGGCGGACTTATACGAAGGCTTAATCTCGCATGATGGCGTCGCCGGAGTATGGAACGACATGAATGAACCCGCCATATTTGATGTAGAGACTAAGACTTTTACAGAAAATGTAATGCATGATTATGATGGTCATCTATGCTCTCATGCCAAAGCTCACAATGTATATGGCATGCAAATGGCAAGAGCAACTTATGAAGGAGTCAAAAAACATGGCGACAACAAACGGGCTCTTATTATAACCCGATCTGGCTATAGTGGACTGCAACGATATTCAAGTGTATGGACAGGTGATAACATTGCTACATGGCAACATATATGGATCGCCAATGTACAATGTCAAAGATTAGCGATCAGTGGTGTCTCATATGCAGGCTCGGATATCGGTGGATTCATAGGTCAGCCTACTCCCGAAATGTTCGTTAGATGGATTCAACTCGGTATTTTTCATCCTTTCTGTAGGGTACATTCGAGTCAAGATGATGGAGATCAAGAACCTTGGTCATTTGGAGATAAAGCCACTGATTTATTCAGAGAGGCCGTAGAACTGCGCTATCAAATGCTTCCCTATCATTACACAGCATTTTATCAGCATCATAAATTCGGCACTCCTATTCTTAAGCCGCTGACATTCATCGATCAAGAAGATGAAGAGAACTATTATCGGGACCACGAATTTTTATGCGGTAATAACATACTTAGTGCATCTATAGATGAAGAAAAATGTAAAGCGAAAACCATCTACTTGCCACAAGGAAAATGGTACAACTATTGGGATAATGAACTTCATGACGGGAGAAATGAGACAACAATTTCTATAACAGAAAACACATTCCCTTTTTTAATTAAGGCAGGTTCCGTAATACCCTTTTATCCAATACAGCAATATGTTGGAGAAAAACAAATAGATGTAGTAACACTTAAAATTTACTATTCTGAAAATTCAGAGATTAGTAACCTTTATGTCGATGCTTTGGATGGATATGAATATGAATCTGGTGATTATAGATATTCTACTTTTTACTTCGAAAATTTTGAGTCTAATGTTGTAATCAAACAAAGCTGGGAGGGCACATTTAAACCTCATTATCAATTCAAAATAGAGCTAATCGGATTTGAAAACGTGAAAGGAATTGATGTAGATGGAAAGAAGATTGATGTCAATGAGGTGTTAGCACACGACTTTAGAGAATTGACTATTAGTAAATAATTTAAGAAATATTAGAGGTCCAGTCTTCATCTTTTGAAAACTGTTCATTGATACGTTGCTCTCTGGTTTTTTCAAAGGTGTCTCGTGGTAAAAAGAACTTAGTTTCTTCATCATTATCCCAGCTATTACTTTCTATTTCATCTTTTTCAGTTTCATTTTTAAACCAAAAAGCTACGATGATCCCCATTAAAGCACCAAATAAATGACTCTCCCAAGAAATTCCTTTCTGCGTTGGAAGAACTCCCATAAAATATCCACTATATAGCAATGTCACAATCATGGCTAACATAATTGACTTGATGTTGCGTCTAAAAACTCCTGTCCAAAATACGAACGAAACTAACCCATATACTACCCCACTCGCTCCAATGTGCGACACATTCGGACGTGAGAACAACCAGACGCTAAGACCTGTTAAGAGGTAAATCAAAAATATGCTTTGATAGGCCACTCTTTGGTAAAAGACGACTATCATAGTTGTTAAGACAAAAAGCGGAACCGAATTAGATATTAAATGCTGAAGGCTCCCATGGACAAAAGGTGAAGTAAAAATACCTTTGAATCCATAAGATTCTCGAGCAATTACGCCATATGCGCCAAGATCAAGGTTGAATGTCAACTTAAGTAAATGGACCACCCAAAGACTTAAAACTAAGTAAAACGGAAAACTGATAACGTCAAAAAATCTTTTCTCCCTTTGGCCCATCTTAATTCGACTAAATATATCTTCTTTTAATTAACTTAATAAAGACCTCGGCCTTGCCTTTGCATTTAGAACTTGACCAGTCATTTTTAGCCGCGATTCCGTTAACAAGATAATCCTTGGCAGAATCAAATGATGTCAATCCATTGAGGTGGCTCACTACGGAATTGAACAAATTTTGATCACCGCCAAAAAGATCATTGATCGTTAATATTTTATCATTTATACCCATAGACTTCCCAATATCTGATATAGGTAATTGGCTGAATCGCGAACCTATCTCATTAGAACTGCTGATATCAAAAAGTTCTAATAAAGAACTATCGACTTCTGGTTTTTTTGGTTCTTTAGGTTTTTTAATTTTTTCCTTTTTAGGTTTTTCGGGGACATACTCTTTTGCTTCTATCACTTCTTGCTCAACTTGCTCCATAACTCTCACAGGCTCAGTATATACTGGTGCAGGCTTTCTTTCTTGCACCATAGGTCTTGCAATCTCGACCCTGTGATGTCCGCTACCATTAGATATAGGAGTATTCACCTGTTGTGCATCATATTCTGGGGTGATAATTTCTTCATACATTTCTCTGAGATAATGAAGTAATAGATCTCTTTCCATTTTTGAGATCTTCCCATCAAATGCTGTTGCACTTTCATGCAATGCATTTATCTTTTTTAATAGTGCTTGTGATTTTTTAAAATCCATTCTGATTTTTCGCTTTTATATCTTAAAGACCTGTAGACCTGTTCATACACCTATGTCTGAGACAATAATAAAAACTGAGTTATAATGAAAATAGTATGATTTGAAGGGCTAAAAATATGGTTATAACTCTCGGTATTGATATAAATCTGGATTAATATAGAAGATCCCCATTTCCTGAGCTTCCAGCATCAACGATTTGATTTTGCGAGCATCGTTATTTCTCTTTTCAGTTTTAAACGGTATATCAAACTCTGTTTCGTTAAGAAAATGAGATGCCCGATTATGGTGCAATCTTTCATATCGCGGCAGGTTAAGGGTATTCCAACCTGTTTTTAATCCAGCTAATAATAGAGTGAATATTATAAATGATGAAGCTATACTTTTTAATTTCATCTTATTTGGATCAGGCATCACCATTTGCATCACTGCAATTAGTGTGATGACACCAAACCATTCATATCTATTATCAATGGCATATTGATAATCCAGTCCATCAAATCGCCCTAACATAACTAAACTACCCGAACCAAATCCGAATAATCCTAGCCAAAACCATGGGCTAACATTTTTCTTATTCAAATATAAATGGCGTAGTAATATACAGAACAGGCATAATCCAAATACAAAGGATAAATAAACCTGGTATTGAGGGGAGAATGATAAGTACTTAGCAAACGATCCACAATATACCAGAACAAATGTTATTCCTTTGAGCATACCATGTAATGTCAATTGCATACCTCCAGAATCATTAACACTTGCAGAGCTAACATAATTAGTGGATAGATAGAAATCTACTAAAAACACAATAGAAATCACTATAAAAGGAATTAGGTGAAAGAGTGTCTTCCTATTTTTTTCTTTTTTTAATAAAAACACTGCAACCAATATTGGGATAGCTACCAAACTATTACTAAAAGAATAAAACATTAGCAGTAATAAAACAGTCAGACATATCGCTGTCCAAAAGCTACCTTCTCGTGACAAAACTTTGAGTACAATCACAGTAAAAAAGAAAAAAGGCATAAAATATACTGCACTTGCAGATGTCCACAAAAAGACACTATTAGTAAAAGATAGCAACAGAATATGAGTCATGTAACACTTATATATATTGTGCTCATCTACATTGATCAAGTAGGAAAGAAGGATCGGAAATAAACTGGATAACAAAAGAATCACCTTAATATCAATGGCACCTAATAGCCAATAGGTGATGACAGCAAGGAGTCTTTCAATAGCTATAGGGTGATTATTAACAAATATCCTCAAGTACTCAAATAGACTAATCTCGTCTCGATGGTAAGTCATAAAAGACTCTATAACTATTGAGGCATCATCATAATTCCAAACAAAATTGACCGAAAAAATCCAATTGAGTATTAAGTATGTAAGACTTGTGACAATAAAAAATATCCAAAAGGATCGGGTCTTAAATAGAATTTCTGAAGGATTCATAAAAAATATACAACGCTGCAATAGTTATCATTAAAAATATCCTAATAACTTGAGTTCACATTATCAAACTGTATTAATTCTTTTTTACAATTATGTTTTTAGAACCCAGATTTGGTGGACAAAGAAGCGGATGGATAGAGGTGGTCACTGGGTGCATGTTTTCCGGTAAAACTGAAGAATTACTTCGTCGTATAAAAAGAAGTAAAATTGCTGGTCAAAGTGTAATTATTTTCAAGCCTTCAAGTGACACACGTTATAGCCAAACCGATGTGGTTTCTCATGACGACAATAGCATGGATTCAATTGTTTTGACCCAAGTATCAGAGATTTTCAATTATCAAAAAGATTATGAAGTCATTGGGATAGACGAAGCTCAGTTCTTTGACAGTACTTTGGTTGGAACTTGCGAAGAATTAGCCTTAGCGGGTAAACGTGTGATTGTAGCTGGATTGGATTTAGATTATAAAGGGCTTCCTTTCGGCCCGATACCGCATCTACTTGCAGTAGCAGAATATGTGACTAAAGTTCATGCGATCTGCCCTCATTGTGGCAATTTAGCCACTCACTCATATCGCTTAAGCGAGGATCGAGAAACCATCGTATTGGGAGAAAAAGACAAATATGAGCCTCGATGCAGAAAATGCTACTCTATGGGGAACATTTTAGATCTAAGACCTAAAAAGATATAATCCCAAAAAACATATATAAAAAAAATTTTAAGTTAAATTCGCCCGCTCAATACCAACGTAAAGCTTACAACCTAATAGGATGATTAAAAAAATCAAAAGTGCCCTTATTTCTGTTTTTCATAAGGACGGACTTGACGATATAATACCGCTATTGATTCAGCAAAATATTACTGTTTATTCGACAGGTGGGACACAGACACTACTTGAGAGTCATGGTGTAAAAGTCAAAAGAGTTGAGGACTTAACTAACTATCCATCCATATTAGATGGTAGAGTAAAAACTTTACACCCTAAAATTTTTGGGGGTATACTCGCAAAAAGAGAAAAAGACCACCTCGATCAATTGGCTCAATATGACATACCTGAATTGGATTTAGTGGTAGTTGATCTGTACCCTTTTGAAGAAACAGTAGCAAACACTGATGAAGAGTCAAAAATCATTGAAAAAATTGATATTGGTGGCATCTCGCTAATAAGAGCTGCAGCCAAAAACTATAATGACATAGTGGTCATTCCATCTCAAAATCAATATCGTGAACTTTATGAAATTTTGGCATCTCAAGAAGGTAAAACTGATTTAGCCCAGCGAAAAAAATTGGCTCTTGAGTCATTTCAGATTTCTTCTCACTACGATACAGCCATTTTTAATTATTTCAATCGAAGCTTCGATGTAAAAGATAATCTCAAACTGTCTTTAAGTGATTCTAAAGTTTTGCGATATGGTGAAAACCCTCACCAAACTGCAAGATATTTTGGTGATCTGAATAAAGAATTTGAAAAAATTAGTGGCAAGGAATTATCCTATAACAATCTTGTTGATATCGACAGTGCGATAGATTTGATGAGGGAATTTAGCGGTGAGAAAACTGCGTTTGCCATTCTAAAACATACTAATAGTTGTGGAGTAGCTATACGGCCATCCACACACGAAGCGTATCAAGCGGCATTGGCGGGAGATCCTATAAGTGCTTTCGGTGGCATACTCATAACTAATGGAAAGGTAGACTTAAAAACAGCTCAAGAAATCGATAAGCAATTCTATGAGGTCCTAATAGCACCTGCATTTGACGAAGATGCTAAAGAATTATTGACTAAAAAGAAAAACAGAGTGCTACTAATTAGAAAAGAAATAGCCTCACAACCAACTAAAATTAAATCTCTGTTAGGAGGTTTTATACAACAGGATGCTGACTCAACAATGGAATCATCAGATCAACTGGAGGTAAAGACAATTACTCAACCTTCAGATGAGCAAAAAGCACAATTGATATTTGCCTCAAAAATCGCTAAACATCTCAAATCCAATACTATAGTATTAGTTGCTAACTATCAACTTCTTGGCATGGGATGTGGCCAGACATCACGAGTAGATGCCTGCAAACAAGCCATAGATAAAGCCAAACGTATGGGATTTGACCTTATGGGTAGTGTGATGGCATCAGATGCATTCTTCCCTTTTCCAGATTGTGTGGAAATAGCTCATCAAGAAGGAATCGAGAGTGTGATTCAGCCAGGAGGGTCAAGAAATGATCAACTCAGTATAGATTATTGCAATGACAATGCGCTATCAATGGTCTTCACGGGCATCCGCCATTTCAAACATTAGGTAATGATTCATATAAGATTATCTTAAAGTAGTCTTAAAAGAATGTCTCATCTGTTGCAAAATGCCTCTTAAATGCATCTTTATATCGAATTGATTTTTAGATGCTTATAATATTTGGGAATCGGCTTGGTATAGAATACCGAATTCTTCATATTTGCAGCCTTTAAAATCAAGGTAATTTAATACATACCTATGCCCAAAAGAATATTGTGTATATCATTCTTTGTTCTACTCCTCTCGAGCATATACGGTCAGGGTGGTCTCAACTCGCCATTTTCCCGTTTCGGCATAGGAAACATTAATGATCAAGGAGGGATGCATATTAGGCACATGGGAGGTTTAGGTTCTTCTTTTGTAGATCCCCAACAACTCAATTTTATCAATCCTGCATCATTAAGCCATTTAAAGTTTACAGCCTTTGATGTAGGCTTAGAGATGCAAAGATCAAACCTTGATGATTTTCAAAATACCAGTGTGCAATGGTCAGGGAATTTGTCATATCTCAGTCTTGCATTTCCACTAAGAAATCCATTAAATGAAGTTTTTTCTAATGAAGACTATAAATTTAATTGGGGTATGGGCTTTAATCTAGCTCCGATTTCAACTATCAGCTATGATATCTCGAGAGTAGATAGCCTTCCAAGTATTGGTGCTTTTGAGAGAAACTTTAGAGGTTCTGGAGGATTTTGGAAAGCAACATGGGGTAATGCCATAAAATATGAAGATTTAAGTTTTGGAGTTAATATTGGCTATGTTTTTGGCCGGGACAACTTTGCAAGAAATATAGACTTCATAGATGAAGTGACGGCATATGACAATTCGTTTAGTAGAGAATACTCCGCAAAGGGATTTTATTGGGATGCTGGATTGATGTATCAGCTTGTATTGAACAAGAGCGATGTCGAAGACCAAAATACCATAACCGAACCAAGAGTATTATCCATAGGATTAACAGGAAAATCTAACGCTGCCCTGAATATTACAAGTGATATAAGCGAAGTAAATTTCTTAGTGGCTTCTGCATTCAATGTATTGTCCGACACATTGAATTTCGCAAGTGATGTCAAAGGCAAAGGCACCTTGCCAGGTGAATTAGGCTTTGGTATGACGTATTTTCATGAAAATCAGTTTGCTATAGGGTTTGATTTTAAACGTACTTTTTGGTCCAATTACCGTAATGACGCAAACCCTGAAGAATTAAATAATACAACTCGAATTGCGCTGGGTGGATATTATAGACCTAATTACAAATCCATTAATAGTTTTTGGGAAAGAATAACATATAGAGCTGGATTATATATAGAAGAAGATCCAAGAGCTATAGATGGTCAAAGTATAGATAACATGGGATTGACCTTAGGCTTTGGTCTACCTTTCAGCTGGCAAAGAAAATTTTCTCAGCTCAATCTGGGAATAAACATAGGACAGAGGACTCTTGATAATATTCTAAAAGAAAATTTCATCAAGATAAATCTCGGATTTACATTCAATGATAATGAATGGTTTTATAAACGAAAATACAATTAGACATGAAGTTCAAAAGTTTTGCATTATTAGTCTGCTGCATCGCCATCACCACTTTACAATTGACCGCACAATGCGGCACTTGGAATGATCTTGATAACAAAGAATATCTTGAAGGACAACACTCGGTATATAGAGGCTTATTGAAAAGTGACAACTTTGATGAAGCTTTTCCTGTCTGGAAAGAAGTATATGAAGCAGCTCCTGCTGCAGACGGCAGAAGAGATTTTCACTATACAGATGGAATCAAGATTTATATGGCATTCTTTGAAAGATCTACAGATGATGCAGAAAAAGAAGGATATAAGTCTATCATAACTAAACTTTATGACGAGGCGGCTCAATGTTATGAAGCTCAAGTAGTCAAATTAGCCAAGTGCGGTGATGATCAGGACTGCTATAATAAAAGAATTGGCTATTTGATGGGTCGAAAGGGATACGATATGTACTACCAACTTAATAGCCCATACATTGATAATCTACAGGCATTCCAAAAATCTGTAGACATGTCAGGAAATGATGTTGAATATATCGTTTTGGCTCCATACGGTGCAATAGCGGTATACCAATTTAAGAACGGAGCAATTGATAAAGTACAGGCTCGCGAAATTCATAGAAGTCTAAACGAAATAGCCGAATATAATGTAGCTAATAACAAGAAATATGGCGCTGCATACCAGCAGGCAATTGATGCAATGAATGGTTATTATGTGGAGATAGAAAAAGAAATATTTGACTGTGACTACTTTAAAGCAAAGTATATAGATGATTACAGAGATAATCCAGATCCAGAATCAGCAAGAGATCTATATAACTTGTTAAAAGCACGAGCATGTCCTACCGATGATAGTGATGATTTTATGGTAGAATTAAAAACAACGTGGGAGAAATATGCTGCTGAAGTTAATGCTAAAAAGCAAGCTGAATTTGAGGCGAATAACCCTGGCATATTAGCTAATAAAGCCTATAAAGCAGGCGATTATCAAGGAGCATTGGCTAAATATCAAGAAGCTATCAATGGTGAGTCCGATAATGCTAAAAAAGCTAAATACCATTTTTCTGTATCATCTATACTTTTTAGAAAATTAAAAAGATATAACGATGCACGTAAAGAGGCACGTAAAGCAATAGAACTAAATCCATCTTTTGGTCGTCCATATCTTCTTATCGGTGATATGTACGCTACTACAGCTAGATCTTGTGGAGATTCATGGAATCAAAGATTAGCCATATTGGCTGCAGTTGATAAATATAGCCAAGCTAAATCAGTCGACCCTTCATTAGCAAAAGAAGCTGATGATAAGATCAGAAGATATAGAGCGAGTTTCCCACCAAAAGACGAAGGATTTATGAGAGGGGTATCTGCAGGAGCTACAGAAAGAGTAGGATGCTGGATAGGAGAATCAGTAAAAGTGAGATTCAGCAATTAATAGAATAAAGTAAAACTTCATATCGAGAGGCTTCTTATCATTAAGAAGCCTCTTTTTATTTGGGCTTAAGGACTCCCCAAATATTGTACGTTGCAGGTTTCCACCCTGGCAAGTACATCGTCTCAAGATGATCGCCTGAGAATCCATGATTAAATAGTAAATCTTGTATATCTCGATTGAGATGGCATCCTCCTGCCAGGCGTTTCCATATCGGATTTATACGATTTTGCATCCTCTGAACCTTAATATCTGGAGCCTTTCCGTGTTCTACAAAAAGTAATTGTCCAGACGGCTTGAGCACTCGATGCAATTCTTGTATAGAAGAAATGACATCTGGTATAGTACAAAAAGTATAAGTAGAAACTACAGTATCTATTGAATTATTCGGCAAGTCTAATTTTTCAGCACTTGAGAATAAGACTTCAATTTGGAATTCACATTTGGCAGAATTCTTTGCTAAAGCCTTTTTTTCTGGAGTTGGGTCTGCTCCAATAAGACCTTTTACTTTTCGAGGATCATAATACTTTAAATTGAGACCTGAACCAATACCTATCTCCAGCACCTGTCCTTTAGCTAAAGGCACAACTTTTTCTCTTTGCCTCATCATGGGTTTCAAGCTACAGACTTGATGAATCACTTTGGGTAAAATATACTTTTCGTAAATATTCATTCTTATGTGGGTTATAAAGAGACACTTTCTCCAGTGGCAGCAGACCTAAATATAGCTTCAATCACCCTTATGTCTTTTAGGCCTTCTATTCCTGGCACCATCATTTCTTTATTCTCAATTATAGCCAGGGCATCATCATCCATCTGAAGAGCTTGTTGGCTTTCAACATATTCATTCAATAAGATACCATCGCTCGTTTTACCTTGTACTCCGTTATAAGATTGCATAGGACTTAGTTCATACCAACCTTTATCACAGTTTACCCTTAAAAGATTTTTACTTTCACCCACGCTTGTCCAACCTTGCGCTATCAATCCATTTGACATTTCCACTTGATATTGTGTGGTTTCATCCACCTCTTTAAATAATTCAGGTCTTGAAATAATGTGCTCTGCGCTGATCACTTTTTTAATTTCCAATCCCGTAGCGTAACGGATTGCATTGACCGTATAAACTCCCATATCATACATAGCCCCTCCCCCCATCGATTTTTGATGACGCCATCCAGTACCCCCACCACCAGCATATCCTGCCTGCGCTATGATTTCTGTAAAGTCGCCATATGGCTTAGTGTGTCTATAACCTATCAACGTTTTCGTATTTTTCTCATGTTGCATTCTATATCCTATCGATAGTCTGACCTTATTCTTCTTACATGCATCAATTATTGCTTGGCATTCTTTTTCATTCATTGCCATAGGTTTTTCGCACCAAACATGTTTGCCTGCATTTGCTGCAGCAATAGCATACTCTGCATGCAATGCAGTAGGCAATACGATATAAATCACATCTACTTCATCATTATTAGCGATTTTATCAAAATCTTGGTAAGAGTATACATTGGAGTCTTTGATATTATAATTTTTCTGCCATTCGGGCACTTTCTCAGGAGAACCGGTGACAATGGCTGAAAGATGACAATATTTGGTTAACTGTAGAGCTGGAGCTAACTGCCCTCGACTATAACCTCCTAATCCAACTAAGGCTACGCCAAGAGATTTTTTAGGGGGCTTTTGACAAGAAATCAGAGGAGACAAACATACTCCTGCACCATATCGCCCTAAGTCTTTCAAAAATATTCTTCTATTATTTTTCATATCGATCTAATTGTATTGTCAAATAGTAGAGTGTATAAACCGTATAAATTTAATTATCCTTTTATATTGAAGGCATAATTCGAGGAAGAATGAAATCAAAGGCCAAGGAAATAATTCAAAATGACTCGATCTTTTTAATTAAAGTGTTGTTTGCTGTCTCTCTTCTTTTTATTGGGTGTGATGTAAACCAATCTGTACAAGCTGATCTAATCGTTCATAATGCCAATATCCTAACGGTTGATGATAAATTTTCAACTCAAAAAACTATGGTCATCAAGGATGGGCGCATAGTGCATCTCTTGAATAATAATAACTATCAAAAACACATTGGTCCAGAAACGGAAATTATCAATCTAAGAGGAAAAACTGTCTTACCTGGATTCATAGAGCCGCATACACACCCGGTTGCCAGTACTACTCTTTATGAATGGAATGATGTGAGTGGTATGACACATACCTCGGCCAAGAAAGCCTTGAGATCGTTAAAAAAAGCCATTAAAGAAATCCCCGAAGGAGAATGGATATTAGCATTTGGATGGGACATGATGCTATTAGATGATGCTTTCCCATTAACAAAAGATTATCTCGATAAGAATATCTCTGATAAGCATCCTATATGGATAATGATGCAATCCATGCATACCCATTACTTTAATAGTATGGCACTTCGTAAAGCTGGTATCACAAGAAAAACGCCTGAACCAGTATCAGGAGGCCACTACCAAAAAGATAAAAATGGCAACCTTACAGGTATAGTTACTGAATCTGCGGTTAATCCTATGATTGCTACCCTACCCCCATTAAAATATAAAGAAGCTAAACGATTAATCAAGAAGATGTACAGAAGGTACAATAGTGCTGGTATAACTACAATTGGTGTAACCGGTATGGTAGGCATTCTCCCGGGCCATGACCCATTGAAGATTACAAAAGAATTAGCTCAAGAAGTACCTTCAAATCTAAGGGTCTTCCACTATGGCATGGGAATGCCGGGCATTCAGGATAGCTGTATTAGTTCAGATAATCTGACTTTTAGAGATATAGGGAAAAAATATTGGGTTGATGGAAGTCCATATACAGGCAGTATGTTGTTAGAAGAACCCTATCTCAGCTCTACCTTAAACCAACAAAAATTAGGCATCAAAAAGAATTCTTTGGGAGAATGTATGTTTCCCTCAGGTATGTACTATAAGCTTTTTAAAGAGGCCATCGATCATAAATGGCAACTTTCGGTTCATGTTCAAGGCGACAGTGCTGCGACCGTTGCCTTAAAATCTTTAGAACCGGTCTTGCGAGATAGAGCCGGCGAAGATAAACGTCATAGATTTGAACACTTGGCTCTTGTCAAAAAAGAACAGCTCCACAAAATGAAAAATCTCGGTATCACTCCAAGCTTTCATGTTAACCACATATATTACTATGGGGATTCATTATCGAGCGGCATCATTGGCCCTAAGCGTGCAGAAAGACTTATGCCAGTAGGTAGCGCTATAAACATAGGTCATCGTCCAACTTTACATAACGATTCCCCCATGTATCCTCCTCGTCCTCTACTAGCGGTAAGGACAGCAGTAACAAGGATGACTTCATCTGGTCAAGTCTTAGGTGAATCAGAAAAAATATCAGTAAAAGAAGCTATCAAAGCCATAACCATAAATGCAGCTTGGCAACTTCATGCTGAAAATGAGATTGGATCATTAGAAAAAGGTAAAATTGCTGATTTTGTGATATTAGAATCTGATCCCACTAAAGTACCCTCCTCGCAGATTAATAATATCAGAGTCATAGCGACCTATTTAGCTGGAAAAAAGATATTGTAAGGTTTCAGCATTATTTCGCCTATTACATTAGGCACACAATTCTCTTGTAAAAAGAGTCGTTTTTAATATTTTTGAAGTGCTATGATAGAAAATAGACCAAACCGCAAAAGTTTTTCTGATTTAGAATTAGAGATCCAAGAAAAGCTGAAAAATTGGAAAGAAATTATCCCTAAGTATCAAGTTCCTGATAGTAAAAAAGCGAGCTTACAATTGCTAACCACATTTTTACCTTACTTAGCGCTTTGGGTATTAATGTATTATAGCTGGAACTTCTCCATTCTACTCACTATTGGGATAGGCCTAATCAATTCTTTTTTTCTCGTTCGAATTTTTATTATCCAGCATGATTGTGGACACCAGTCATTTCTTGGATCAAAGAAAATGAACAATTTAATTGGATGGATATGTAGTCTATTTAGTACGATTCCCTACAAATATTGGGCAAAAGTTCACAATCATCATCATGGTCACACTGGTCAATTAGAAGAAAGAGATATAGGAGATATCAACTTTATAACAGTAGAAGAATATCGTAATCTTACCAAATTCGGTCGATTCAAATACAGGTTATTTAGACATCCTGTAGTATTATTTGTGGTAGCCCCATTTTGGTATTTAATTTATTCTAACCGCATGCCGATGTTCAAATTGCGTGGTTGGAACAAAATTAGAAGAACACAAGTAGTCAATAATATACTTTTGTTTGGGCTATATGGGACATTAGCCTACTTCTTAGGATGGCAAAAGTTTTTGTTTATACAAATGTTTGTGGTTTTCATCTTTTTCATAATCGCTTTTTGGTTCTTTTATGTACAACATCAACATGAAGCTGGCTATATGCGATGGCGCAAAAATTGGGATTATCTTTTAGCTGCTGTCAGAGGAGCAACTTATTACAAGCTCCCTCGAGTATTTCAGTGGTTGACAGGCAACATTGGGATTCATCATATTCATCATCTTAGTGCTCGTATACCTAACTACAATTTAGAAAAATGTATGAAAGAGAATCCTCTTTTTACCAAGTATGCCACTGTACTAACCTTTTGGGATAGCTTAAAGCTTACTGCTAATAAGCTATGGGATGAGGAAACGAAAAGAATGATTTCATTTGCCGAATTTTATCAAAAAGAACGCTTAAGATTAGCTTAGGCAAAGATATATGTGGAAGGTTGTCAAAATCTGCTATGCCTGATAAAAAAGATTGGAAAACATTAAATGTGGATACTGTCTACAGCAATGATTGGATAATTGTAGAGCACCATGACGTAATTAATCCAAGTGGAAATAAAGGAATCTATGGCAAGGTATGTTTTAAAAATAAAGCGATAGGTATTATCCCACTGGATGATAATATGAATACTTGGCTTATAGGACAATATCGATATACCTTAGATGAATATTCGTGGGAGATTCCAATGGGTGGAGGCGCAATGAACGAAGACATTATGGATGCCGCTAAAAGAGAACTTAAAGAAGAAACCGGAATAAGCGCCAACCAATGGACTCAACTGATGAAAATTCATACATCCAATTGTGTCACAGACGAGGTTGGCTATGTATATATTGCCCGTGATTTATCCTATGGTTCAACCAATTTTGATGAAACTGAAAATTTAAAGATTCGCAAATTGCCTTTAGCAGATGCCATCCAAATGATTTTGAATGGTGAAATAACAGACTCGATAAGCATCGCTGGATTACTCCGCCTTCAACAGTCCTTATTGGTCGGTTAATTCTTTAGCCTTCCGGTATTTTTCTTCTTTTTTAAGAACTCCTCAAATGTAGGTGTCCCCACGTATTTATTGTATGGCTCGTCCTTAAGGAAGTTTTTTATTTCAAGGCCGCGAATCAGCGCACTATCTAAAAATTGATAGAATCGTGCGTCATCACCCATCAAAGCATATGTTTCCGCCAAGGTAGACCAAGGAAATGGGTTATCAGGAAATATGTCTATAGCCTTATGTATATGCACTAATGCACTATCAAATTTTCCAAATCTATAATCATTCATCGCCCATCTATTATATCCCCCCTGCACCATTCCTCCATCATAATTACCTTTCACTAAGAGCTCAACAAATCTTTTACATAAAGAGTCTGATTCTGGATAGTCTAAATTCAATTCTGGCAATAAACCCAATTTCATTTGTAATGCCTCTACATGATTAGGGTTGTAATCTAAGGCCAGATTAGTATAGTGTAATAAACTATCTATATCCATAGTCAAAATGAATTTTGCACTCTGGGCAACATAGTAGTCTGCATTCTTCTTAAGTGATGACTCTGCATTCTTCCATACTTCAAATGCAGCAGAGGTATCCTTCTTTACATTCACTAAAAACTGCCAATAACCAGCATGACTCCACAGCAAATTAGGAAACTTGTCAATACTTGCTTGATAGGATCTTTCAGCTTTATCGGTCATTCCTAATTTCTCAAATGATTTAGCTTTGCCATTGTATGAACCAAAATTATTTGTACCACTATCAATGCTACGTTCAAACATAGTGAGGGCTTTTTCATAATCTTCATTTCGGAAATGGTGCCAGCCTAAACTCCGTAATGGCAAGTCAAAATTAGGATTGTGATCTAAGGATTTTTCAAACATTTTAATCGCCCCCTCTTTATCTCCTCGCCTACCTTTGATATTGCCCCATGCATTGTAAGCGTAATCCAAATCTTTAGATTCTTGTTCGATCATTTCACGGACTAAATTTTCTGCTTGATCTAATTCCCCTTTTCTCAATTTTAGTAAAACAAGAAGATATGGATCTGAGTATCTCAGTATCTCCCTGGCGGTCAACTCCAACAAACTTTCAAGACTCTTGTCAATGTGACCCATTTCATAATGCTCCTCAAAGCTTATCGGAATACGATTAGTCATCCTCAATGTGATCTTCAACTTATCATCTATATCTATCAATTCTCCGGAAATAGTTTTGGATTCTATACCCATCAATCGTTTAAGATGATAACTTAAACTTTGACTCGATAAACCCACACCTAATATTTGAAAATTAAGGTCAGGCGTCTGGTCAAATTCTATATGCAAAGAGTCTTCTTTAGAACTCCTTGCTTCTATCTTAAGAGTGGTCAATTTATCTTGCAATTGTCGAGATAAAACTTTCCCTTTGTATCCAGCCAATTCTAAGTTCTGAGGAACTTCAAATTCATTCAGCATAATACGATCATCCTTCAGACCTTTAATCACCACAACTCCCAAAAAAACAATGAGCATGGCCAACCCAACTTTGAACATTAATCCTACAAAATCCATGAAGTCAATATCGATCAGCCAATTCAAAAATTTCTTCATATTAGAATTTGAATCCAAAATATAATGCTTTTAAGATCTAAATAAACAGAATCTGTCGATCAGTCAATTGAAATAGTAGAATTTCTCTATCACAGACTATATAGAAAGGAGTATTTTTATTTTCAAATTACTTAGATACTATGGCTAAATATAAAGCAACCGGTTGTACCAGATTTTTATTATTCATTTTGATATTTGCTCCAATAGCATATTTTGGATCACAATATCTTATGAATTCTGGTAAATGGGACGATATAAGAAGTAAAGTCGAGAATGTATCTAATGATAAAAATTCAGTGGAGCGAGCAATTGAATCCAAGGAGCAATCTACCACTAATTCTCAAGTACAGAAAAAGCTCGAGCAACTATTGGACAAGATCGACGAACAAGAAAAGATAATAGGTACGCAAGAGGAAATGCTAAAAAAACAAAATGCACTGATTGAGCAATTGAAACAACAACTTCAATCGAATACCTCAAAAGTACAAGTTGAGCAACCTGTTCCTTCTTCTAATGGTACAAGTTTAGAAGAGCTTCTAAAAGAAGCAGATAAGGCTCTAAAAAAGAATTAAGTCATCAAAGGAACTATTCTATAAAATTTTGAATTATAATATTGAATGTGAATATTATAAGCTTATATTTGCGCTCCGTTATTGTATAGACAATAACAACAACTATATCGCGGCGTGGAGCAGTTGGTAGCTCGTCGGGCTCATAACCCGAAGGTCACAGGTTCAAGTCCTGTCGCCGCTACTAAATTAAGAGCCCTTGATACTCAATAGTAGCAAGGGCTTTTTTCATATGCCTACCAAAATATATACAACATA
>JAHDDE010000055.1 GCA_020629515.1 Saprospiraceae bacterium
AGTCGATGAGTAATGAGCACTCAGAAACTCATAAAATAATAAAACAATAGGTCTTTAATTTCCTATAAATTCTATTCTTCTACAATGATATAATCAACGGCTCGTGCTCGAATCAAACTATTAAGTAATGGAACTTGCTTAGTTTTTACAAGATTATATGCCTTGAGATGTTCATCTATCTCCTTAATCAATACTTCTTTCACCTCTATAGCCTGAGCTGTTGGAGGAAAATCCCCTATCTGCGTTAATGAGTTAAGATGCGCCAACTTATTCGTTAGCCTGATAGGAAAATTCAAAGGATCTTGTCGACTCCGATTTTTAGTTTGATATAAGCTAGTCTCAACGGATTCTAAGGTACTATCAATTTCACTAATTAACTGTGTAATCTCCTTGTCTTCAGATAATAACTTACTGTACTTTGATAACTGCTCATTGATTTTTTTCATCTCAACAATCGCTTCATGAGACTCCGTTACCTTTGCATTTATTGCATTTATAAAATCAAATTGTGCTCTGTGATCTTCTACTGTCAATCCCGTTCTCGGATCAGCCAATATTTCAAAATTTTGCGATTGCACTTGTCCATTTATATTTAGCTCTACCGTATAATTCCCTGGTACAGCCTTGGCTCCTGACATGGAGCCCCACCACATAATCATTCCTTCAAAATCTTTTGCATCAGCATAACGCATGTTCCAATTGTACATATTACCTCCTTGCTTTAGATCCGTTAACTTTTCTTCCTTTTCTTTACTATGTGTTGAAAATGATCTTATTATTTCGCCAGCTTGGTCACGATAAGTCAAAGTAATCGTATCCTGATCAGTTTCGTAATCTGAGAGATAAAAGTGTGTCATTACTCCGGATGGGTGATTTTGCCCCACACCTTTAGCTCGTTTGGATTGACCTCCTCCAAATTTGTAAGAAGGAATCGGCTGATAGAGAAAAGATGACTGATCCCCTCTTCTCTTGAGAGCCTGATGTACAACAGTTAGATCGTCAATAATCCATAGTCCTCTACCTTGAGTAGCTGCTATTAAATTGTTCTCTTTTATCGCGAGATCTGTGATCGGGACAATAGGCAGATTTAACTGCATCGGATACCATCTTTGACCATCATTATAGCTCACATACATACCTGCTTCTGTACCCGCATATAAAAGACCTTCATGATTAGGATCGACTCTTAATACTCGCGTGAAATGATCATTATGGATTCCATTAGTTATTTTCTTCCAAGATTTACCATAATCTGTTGTTTTATAGAGATATGGCTTAAAATCCCCTCCTTTATACAAAGTTCCTGCGATATAGCACGTTCCTTCATTTCTATAATCGGGTTCTATACTATTGATCATTAAATATTTAGGGGCTTGAGCAGGGGTTATATTTTCCCAGTTAGCACCTCCATCTTTTGTAAGATGCACCAATCCATCATCCGATCCGACCCAGATCAATCCCTCCTTAATAGGTGACTCCGCTGCAGCAAATATTGTTGCATAATATTCTACTCCGGTATTATCCTTAGTGATAGGCCCACCTGATGGACCTAACTTTTCAGCTTCATTTCGGGTTAAATCAGGACTTATAATCTGCCAGCTTTGACCTTCGTTCTCAGTGACATGTAAATGATTGGACGCCGTATACAAACGATTACTATTATGTTCAGAAAAGAATATTGGGAAGTTCCATTGAAACCGATATTTCATTCCTTCAGCACCATGTCCCATTGGATTATCAGGATATACATTTATCGCTCTAACCACATCAAGGTTATGGTCACGTCGAGTTAAAAACCCTCCATAGCTACCTCCATAAACGATATTAGGATCATCTGGGTCTACGGCTATATGTGCAGACTCTCCACCCGCAGTAGGCTCCCAATCGCTCTCATCGATCACATTACCAGATGATCTATGCTTAATTCTAACCGTACTATTATCTTGTTGAGCGGCATATATTCTGTAAGGAAATGCATTGTCTGTAGTCACCCTATAAAACTGAGACGTCGGTTGATTATGATAAGTACTCCACGTCTCTCCACCATCAAAAGTAACTTGAGCTCCTCCATCATCACCAATGATCATGCGACTGGGATCCTCGGGAGAAATCCAAAGATCATGATGATCTCCATGCGGTGCCCTTGAGGCTTTAAATGTACGACCACCGTCGACACTTTTATGATAGGCCACATTAACCACATAAACTACATCTTCATCGTGAGTATCAGCATAAATTCTCGTGTAATACCAAGCCCTCTGTCTTAATGACCTGCTTTCGTTGAGCTTTTGCCATGTCTCTCCCCCATCATCTGATCTATATACGCCGCCTTTATCATTCTCAATGATCGCCCATATTCGATCACTATTTTGGGGAGATACAGCGACTCCACTTATACCCCAAATACCTTCTGGCAAACCCTTATTGCCTGTAATCTCTGTCCAAGTCTCTCCACTATCTGTACTTTTCCATAGTCCTGAGCCTTCCCCTCCAGATTCTAAACTATATGGTGTTCTCTTAACTCTCCATGAACTGGCATACATAATTCTGGAATTACCTGGATCCACGCATAAATCAACTATCCCAACCTCATCATTGATAAAAAGTGTCTTCTTCCATGTTTTACCTCCATTGGTACTTTTGAATACACCTCTTTCTTGATTTGGCGCATACAGATTACCCATTACTGCAGCATAAACTATATTTGCATTTTTAGGATCAACTCTGATTCGAGAAACGTGTTTAGAGTCCTTCAACCCAATGGAGGTCCATGACTTGCCTCCATTTTCTGTTTTCCAAACCCCATAACCTGATGAAACATTACCTCTTACTGTTTTCTCACCACCACCAACATATATAATATTGTGATCTGAAGGCGCTACGGCAATAGACCCAATTGATCCACCAAAATATCCATCAGAAATATTTTCCCAAGAACGACCACCATCCAGAGTCTTCCATACTCCACCCCCTGTGGCACCAAAATAAAAAAGATTGGGCTGACCAGGAACCCCAGTAACCGCACATGATCTCCCTCCTCTATATGGCCCAATGGATCTCCATTCAATAGAACTATACAATTGTTCTGTTGTATTAGCAACAGCGTTTTGCGCCATTAAATCAATATCTGAGCACAAAAAAGAGATACTCAAAAAAAGAATTTTAATTAGATATTTCATTAGACTAAGCATTTAGATTTCTCAAAGTAGTGAAATTAAATTGAGATTTCTACTGAAAAGAATGATGATAATTAACGATTTACCCACTTTATCAAGGACTGAAAAAGGTAGCTTTGTGAACTTGTACATTATGCGGTTGAAGCTATACCTAAAATATAAAGATGACTACAGAGCCAATTTAAAGTTGGCTATTCCGATTATGTTGGGACAATTGGGACAAATAGCTACCAACTTAGCGGATAATCTAATGGTCGCAAAATTAGGATCTGCATCCTTAGCGGCAGTATCACTCTCGGTAGCTATCTTCATTATTTTTGCTATTGTTGGTTTAGGTATATCATTTTCACTGCCACCTTTGGTAGCAGAGGCCCACGCATCTAATAAAACACAGAAAATCAGCCAATACTTTAAGCATAGTCTGATTATCAACCTATCATATGCATTAATAGGGTTAATAGGTATGCTGATCATAGCTCCGTTATTAATTTATATGGGACAAGAAGTGGAAGTAGCCCATTTAGCTAAACCTTACCTGAGCATATGTGCATGGTCGATGATTCCTATGATGATCTTCCAAACACTAAGATGTTATTCAGATGGCATGTCAGAGACATTACCTCCTATGATGGCGATGATATTGGGCAATGTTATCAACATTATATTAAACTATATGCTCATTTTTGGCAAATGGGGCGCTCCACAATTAGGAGTATCTGGAGCTGCCTTAGGTACTCTGATTTCTCGTATCTCTATGATCATCATCCTAACGCTTATCCTGATAAAGTGGAAATCCCTGTGGCAATATATCATATCTATCAATCTAAGAAAATATCAAAAAGTAGTCTTTACGAAAATGTTGGGCATGTCAATTCCTATTTCTCTTCAATTGTTATTTGAAGTATCCGCAGTAGCAGGTGTTGCAATAATTATGGGGTTGCTAGGTAAAGAAGCTCAAGCTGCACATCAAATAGCTATTAACCTTGCATCTATTCCATTCTTGATCGTATCTGGATTGGGTATGGCCGCATCAGTTAGGGTCGGCAATCAATTGGGATTAAAAAATAAAACTGGAATGCGGAATGCTGGAGTATCGAGTTTTATTCAGGTATTCTTTCTGATGGTATTAGCTGGAGCCATTCTCTACTTCTTTCGTTCCTACTTCCCTACTTTATATTTAGACGATCCCAAAGTTATTTCAATAGCCTCAACTTTGTTGATATACGCCGCTCTATTTCAAATACCTGATGGACTCCAGGTAGTTACATTGGGTGCGCTTAGAGGAGCGCAAGATGTAAATATCCCTACTATTATAACTTTTATCGCCTATTGGTTAGTCGGAATCCCAACAGGTTGCCTTCTTTCATTTTATTATGAAGTAGGACCTCAAGGCTTATGGATAGGTCTTGTTTTTGGGTTTTTGGTATCCTGCATTCTACTCCAATTTCGTTTTAGAAAGATCTTGAAAGAACATCACCACAGCATATAAAAAATGCCGCTGCTTATAGGGCAAACGGCATTCAACGTTATTATTTACAATAGTTGATCAAGCACTTAATATTCCAGCAAATCTATCTTTATTGGCTATGACTAATATTATGGCTAAAACACAACCAACAGCTGCACCAGCGGTATTGGCAGGATCATGAAGTAGATGAAATACTAAGGCATTAAACATAATCGCCGAATTAACAGTTAACGAGAGCGGCACAAACTTGTTGACTAAAAGTGCCAATCCTCCGAGAACTTCTAATACTCCGATAATGCTCATAAACCCAGAGGTAGCATAGATACCCATCAAGGTTCCCCCGTCTCCAGGAATTGGAGGAAAAGGCATGAAATTTAGAAATTTGTTCAAGCCAAAAATTAAGAGCATTAAACCGAATAAAATTCTGACGCCCATTACTAATTTAGGATTCATAGTTGTTAGTTTTGATTTAATCCTAAATTACTAAAAACAAACCCTACCAAGGGATAGAAATCAAATTTTTGAAATAGTTGTACTATCCTGTCTGAACAACGACATTCCAAAGAAAATTAATCCATTAGGATCATTTTCTTAGTTAATACATTATTATTAGTACTCATTGTATAGATTAATACTCCTGAGGAGTTTACATCATTCCGATTAATCTTTATTGAGTTTAATCCCGCTTCATACCAATCAGATGAGCGATATTGAACTTGACCCTTTAAATCATAAATTGTGATTTCAACTTTTTGATATTCAGGAATTGAAAAAGAGATAACTGAAGTCTGCACAAATGGATTTGGTTCATTCTGATTCAACTTATAATCCAACTGATCTTGAAGACTTAGACTAATACTTTTCTCAGTGAGATCATCGGTGATTACTTTTGAATATCCATTAACTAATTTTATATCTGGACGTTCTTCAGACTGAATTAATAATGATAACAATACGTCGTTTTTTGCATTAAAGAGATGCTTTTGGCCATCGCTCAATATTACTTTGAAAGATTCAGCTCCTTTATATGCACCTATATTATCCGTAGTATAAATATCAGAACTCAATTCTACAATGTCTCCTTTGATATCACTAAACTCGAACTGAGCTCCATATAGATCACTTGAATTATATCCAACTATATTGATTTTATATAATCCATCTGACACAGCCTGAATATTATATTTTAGTTGATCATATTGCAACGAAGAAGTTCTGGACTTGTATTGATTCACTATGGCACTACCATCTAAATCTCCTACTTTGACTCCCACGAAATTATGCTCTGACGAAAAATTAGTTTGATCTATCATCACTTCATTAGGAGCCATGGTCATTGCTTCTCCAGAAGAATTCATAGCATTTTCACTATAGAATATCCAATTCGCACTATTTGAATATTCATTATCCATACCCAATAAAACTCTTCTCATATTTACGATATCCGAAGCAGTCACCTTACCATCAGAGTTAACATCTGAAGCAATCATTTTTGCCTCTTTTTTTAATGGTGCTATACCTAAAATATGTCTTTGAGCTAACACTATATCCAAAACAGAAAGTCCATTAATCGCCTCATCCTTTTTAAAAGGAGAGAGCATATATGTCTTTTCAATTTTTGGCATTCGAATCTCATACAACCCCAAGTTGTTGGTCAGGTCGAGCCCATCATCACCCAACTTCATAGATACATGAGATATATCCTCTCCATAATGTGTCTTTACTCGCCCTTGAACCATTACAGCACTTGCAGCAGTATTATCCTCCTGGCAACCACCAGCGTTTGAACAATCCGACTTTATTAGGACCTCATCGATGTCCCATGCTGTCACTGTACTTTCTACGTCCGAAAGACAATATGCCAATAACTCAATTGAAAAAATTGCTTCTTCATCTACTGTAAATTCTTCTAATTCTGTAAAATCAAAATTTTGTAGATTCCAGCCTGATGAAGTTGAGTTTTCTGCACTATGGTAAATTTCTTCCCCATTTTTTGAAATTCTTACTCCAAAAAACAATGGATATCTATTAGGACCAGAATCCCCATTGACCCATGTATATTCTTCTGGTGCCTGCTCATAAAAGCTTAGTGAAGAAAGAGTTGCTGTCTCCATAGATTCACTAGGAGCCAAAGAAACGTCAAAGCGAATTGCTAATTCATTATCATCTTCAAAGGTACAAGAGCTTGAAGAGCTTACACACATCGCTAACCCATCGTTTACTCCAGGAGTACATGAATGAGTATTAGTCGTTGCATTCTCTCTATATATGCCTCTTACCACATTCATCTCTGCACAACCCGAATCATTTTCTACCAATCCATCGAATTCTGCATAACTCCTAAATTCTCTTTGAGATATTGTGGCATCACAATTATCTAAACCAAAAAGAATGGAAGACATCGCCGAACTCATAGTCTCTGGCGACTCTCTTACTATAGTCACTGCATTGGACAGATCAAAACATCCTGCCAGTTGAGCAGCATTCGATCCTTCTTCCAAACCTTCAATTACATCTAAAGTGCTTATCCTCCATATCAAACATACTCCTGGTGGAACACCTTCAAAATTGAATACATTGCTTTCTTGGATCGCCAAGATGTCCAATTCTTCTGTAGTCACTATATAAAGTCCATCACCAAATCCATCTTGAGAATAATCCACTTCAAGATTACTTGCAGAGACATCAGTACAAATAGTAATCTCATTAGTGCCATCAATACTTATGCTACCGGCATCAGGAGTATTACGCACAATGCTAACTCTATTAGAAATAGCGAAACATCCTTGAAGATCTGAGATATTGGCTCCAACTATATCTGTATCAAATAATTCTTCGGAAGCAACATTGTACACTAAACAAGTTCCTGCAGGAGCTCCTTCAAAATTGAGTATTAATCCTTCGGGTAAAGCCAGTATCTGCCCATTTTCATCTGTAATAATCAATTGATTAAATGAACCATTAGCCTCTGATAAAGAAAGATTGACTTGTTCATCTACTCCTACGCCTACACAAACCTCTAATTCCTCTTCTTCCAATCCTTCAAAGGCTAAAAGTCCTCCGCTTAATCCAAGAGGTTGGACAATATCAACAGTATTACTGATATCAAAACATCCAGAAAGATTATTAAAATTAGAACCTTCTGATAAACCGCTTAAACCACCTGTGTAGCTCACATATATAACTCCAAATTCCTCCGCCGAGATACCTGATAGGTTTAGACTGTTGCTATTGGAAAAACGCACAATTACTCCCGAATCATCCACTACTATCCATACTCCATTTCCTCCCACAGAGCCAGACAAATCAAAAAGAAACTCCTGATCCAAATTATTAGGACAAATAGTTAAAGAGTTAGATCCCAAATAAGAAATATCCCCCCCCACATTAGCTCCTTCTACTATGGTAACATTTACTGCATTGGACAAATTGTTACAGTCCGCCCTTAGAGCGGCTATATCATTACCTAAATTCAAATTTTCAAATGTACCATCAAAAGAAATATGCCATACTCTATACGATCCCAGTTCTAAATCATTGAAATCAAAACTATTCTCCTCTTGCCATCCAATAAGATTATTATCCGTATCTGTTATTAACCATAGAGAATTGCCCCCTTCATTACCATTAAGCTGCAGACTAAAGGCCGCATCACCACTGCAAAGCTGTAATTCTGTTCGATTATCAGAGGTTGAAATTACACCTCCCACTGTAGAATTTTTTGAGACATTTATTGGATTGGACAGTTCAAAACATCCCATTAAATCACCTACATTATTCCCGACGCCTAAATTCCTTAATCCTCCTGCGTAACGAATATTCCAAATTTGGCACTCTGCACCATTTCTCTCTTCGACAAATACAGTTGGCCCTGTCTGGAAGCTTAGGATGTTACCGTCTAAATCTGTTACTAAGTAGGATGAAACAGGAGATAATCCTCCCTCTTCTATCACCTCAATGAAGGCCGTCTCGCTCACTCCTCCGAAGCAAACATCAATATCTATCCCTTCATCTGTGGATATAGAAGATGCAAACACTTCACTAATATTTAAAGTAATGGGGTTAGACAATACGTCACATGAAGGTGCAAGCGTCGCAATATTTTCTCCGATTTCAATGGGAGTATTTTCTCCATCAAAACTCAATGCGTATAATCGGTAGAATCCAGTAGCCAACTGACTCAAATCAATGTCTGGGCCTTCTAAAAATGATAGCACAGTTCCTTCTTCATCCACCACAGGATATACAATCGTTGGAAATGTGTTATTCCTAAGAATTGTTTCTAACAACATATTATCCCCATTACTTCGGCATACGGTTACAGAGGTAGTATTACTAGTTGTAGCAAATACCCCCCCGCCTGTGGCAACCTTATTTATGGCTATTGAATTATCACTTACAGCGAAGCATCCTGTAAGATTAGATATATTGGAACCAGCAAATAATCCTCCAATTTCCTCATCAAAAACTACATAATGCACAAAACATTCGCCCAACTGCAACCCGTCAAAATTAATCTCACCATCTTGTCTTACAGCATAAATTTCGCCAGCAGGACTGACGACTACGAAGCGACCATCTACTGACTGAGAGCTAATCCCTTCAAATACAACTACATCTTCGATACCATCTCTACTACATATGTCATATGAAGACTGTTCTGATGTGATACTTGGTATGTCTAAGCTGAATCTTTGAGCACTAATTAAATTAGAAATCACAGCACATCCTGATAAATTGGCGATATTCTCTCCCTCCATAATGTCAGATAAATCATCTAAGGATTCAATTCTCGCAATCGAGAAATTATCTGCTGCCAGCTCTTGAAAATCCGAAACGCTCTCTGCCACTCCGATTATTTCATTATTCCCATTCACGGCAACCCATATGGATTGTGCAGATTCATTATTTGAAATCACATTAATACTAGGCAAAACCTCGCAAAACTCAAAGCTCAGCAGGCCATCTGTGTCAATAGATACTTCTGACAGGGTGATGCGGCTTACTCTTACACTGTTTGATAAAGCTAAGCACCCAGAGATATCTTGTAGATTAGATCCCACTTCGAGATTTTCCACCTCGCCGTCATAGGTAAGATGATAAACAAAACAAACTCCAACCGGAGCACCACCAAAATCAATTTGATTAACTTGTGGTAATCCGATAATTACTCCTTGCTCATCCGTAACAATCAATTGGTTATTGCTCCCATCTGAACCTTCTATGATAAAATCTAAACTCGTATTGGGACTGGCTAAGCAAATATCTTCTTCCGTCGTTCCGTTTGTCGTAGATAGACTTGCGGCAGTTGGGACATCTACACGGCAAGAAGCCGAGATCATGAGATCATCAATATCCCAAGCAGTGACACTTCCTCGCCCAGATACGCAATATGGTAAAATTTCTAAAACAAAATCCGTCGATTGATTTACTGCAGCCTCTGTTATGCCTGACAACGGGATATTGAATAGGTTCCAATTGTCATTGGTAGCATTACCGAGTGAACTATAAATCACTTGCCCATTAGATATTAGACGCACCGCAAACTGAGATGGAGGGTTGTTAGGTCCAGACGATCCCTGAATCCAATAAAATTCGTCTGGTGATCTATGCTGAAAACTAATATTCGTTAATGTAGATAGTTCCTGAGCAGTTCCTCTAAGATTGAATGGTACCACAATCTTATGATCTGAAGTAAAGTCAGCATCACAAGAGACCTGTGAAGATACACACATGGCCAAGCCTGTAAAGCCTTCAGTGCATGAATGAGTATTAATCAATGGACTATTTCTACTTACAGGCCCAACGCTACTTAAGATGTCGCAGGATGCTCCATGGTCCCCCTCAGAAACGAACTCTGAATAGTCCGAGTGTTGCCCCTCTCCTCTGATCGCTTGACAATTATCAAAATCATAAATCAATTTTGAAGTTGTAGTTTCTCCATTGGCCTTGAGAGAACTTACACTGACCATAATAACGATAACAATAAGCGATATGCGACTAAATGTCATAGCTCTGATAATGTTTAATGATGATAATTAAAACAGTGTTCATTAATCAAACAATAGTACCACCAAATTTACACTCAATTATGATGGTTTTCACTAATTTTTAATTAATAAAACGATTTTTTAGATTCTAATCAACACAAAATCAGGAATGTACACAAATATAAATCTTATATATTAAAATAATTTATATGTATTAAAATTTAACATATCGTGTTGCATAATCCTATAAGTGAATGTTTTTTAGAAGAAAAGGTTATACATGAGCAAAAAGGTTATAGCTCCAGCAATAAAACCTAAGGCAGCTAACCAAGTGACTTTCTTTAAATACCAGATAAAATCAATCTTTTCCATTCCCATAGCAGCAACACCAGCGGCACTTCCGATGATCAACATACTACCTCCAGTACCTGCACTATATGCTATAAAATGCCACAACTTTGCATCCATCGGCTCAGAATACATTCCCATAGATGCAGCCACCAATGGTACATTATCAATTATAGCAGAGAATACTCCTAATAGAATGATTACTAAGTCTTGTGAAGGAAGAGAAGAATCTAACCACGCAGCCAAAGTGTTGAGAACTCCTAATGATTCAAGTGAACCTACAGCCATTAAAATACCTAAGAAAAAAAGAATACTTGACATCTCTATCCGAGACAATGCTGTATGAGCTGAATAAAGATGCTTTCTTTCGTCTTCAAAATCTTCTTCGGGATGTATATACTCAGATACCAACCAGACTATACCTAAAGCCAACATCATACCCAAATATGGAGGCATGTGCGTTATACTTTTAAAAATTGGTACAGAAATCAACCCCCCTATACCTACTGCGAGCATTGTATGACTACTGAGGACTTTAAGCTTTTCATTCTCACGGGCCTTATCCCTTGAGGCCAACTGAATATTACCTTGAAAAGGAGAAGTCAAGGAAGCGATAAATGTGGGTACAGCAAAACATACTAACGACGGCACCACGAGATGGGTAATCAAACCAACGGTAGATACTCTATCTCCAATCCACAACATGGTAGTTGTAACATCTCCAATTGGAGACCATGCCCCTCCAGCGTTAGCTGCTATTACTCCCATCGAGACGAACCAAAGACGTTCGGTTTTATCAGGGACTAATCGACGTAATAAAGAGACTAAAACAATAGTAGAAGCCAAATTGTCTAAAGTAGCCGATAAGAAAAATGCCAAAATGCATATCATCCAGAGCATTTTCTTTTTGCTATTGGTCGTAATACGATTGGTGATAACAGAGAATCCCTTATGAAGGTCAATCAGCTCTACAATAGTCATTGCTCCTATTAGGAAAACTAAAATCTCTGCTGTCTTACCTATATGATGCAACAATATACCTCCAAGCCAATCATAATAATCTCCTTCTCCATGTTCCATCCCATGACCGTGATGATCTATTATATCGACATGGCCCACTGAGATAAGCGCCCAACAGAGTGCGCCCATTATCAACGCAGGAACAGTCTTATCCAACTTTAGTGGATGTTCAAATACAATGATTAAATAACCTAAAATGAAACATATAATTACTCCTGCTACCATGGCTCTCTTATCTTAATCTGTAATAATAAAAATTTCTTGAGAAGGAATGATGAAAGTCAATCAGAAATTGAAGAATTAAGCCCCTGCATTTTTTACATTAGTATATCCCATAATATGTAACTCTTTGATTAATCTTTTTCTTTGATCACCTTGAATTACTATATTATTGTTTTCAACAGATCCGCCAACACCACACTTAGACTTTAATGTCTTGCACATTTTAATCAGGTCATTATCTTCTAATGTGAGGCCTTTTATAATGCTTACTGTCTTACCTCCACGACCTTTCCTTTCTACATATACTCTTATGACATCTTGAAGATCGGGGTTATCAGTAGATTCTTCACTACCTGTTTCTTGTTCATCTTCAACATTTTCAGGATTGCCCATTGATTGAAAGGCTTCCCAACTTATGGATTTTGAGGTTTTGTCTTGAGACATACATATGGTATTGTTAATCAAAATTAATTAAACGCTTCTTTAGAAACACATCGTTTAGCTAATTTTATAAGATCATAAACAATCATAATGCCATCAAAAAAGGTAGAGTTTTATAATAGTGAAGGAATAAAACTATCAGCAAAAATAGATTTACCGCTCAGTCGAGCACCTTTCCCTTTTGCACTTTTTGCACACGTATTTACTGGCAATAAAAACCTTATATCGGCGAGGCATATCAGTAGAGCTCTGACGCAAAATGGAATCGGTGTGATGCGTTTTGATTTTACTGGATTAGGAGAAAGTGACGGAGACTTTGCTGATACCAACTTCACATCTAACATCAGCGACTTAGAGTCGGCTGCCGAATATTTAGCTCAACACTATGCAAGTCCTGCAATCATAATAGGGCACTCGCTCGGAGGTGCCGCTGCGTTGTTTGCATCGCAGAGAATAAAGAGTGTAAAAGCCGTAGTGACCATAGGATCGCCGTCATATCCAGAACATGTCACTCACCTACTCAAGGATAACATTGAGACTATCGAAGAAAAAGGTTGTGCGACCGTAAATGTCGGTGGTAGAAGCTTCGTGATAAAAAAACAATTCTTGGACGATTTGAGAAGTCAAGACCATATCGATGTGATAAGTAATTTAGGGAAGGGACTTTTAGTAATGCACTCGCCACAAGATACAGTCGTAGGAATCGACAATGCAGCCAATATTTATCAATTAGCCAAACATCCAAAAAGCTTTGTAACACTTGATGGAGCAGACCATATGCTGACTAACAAGGAAGATGCTTATTATGCTGGTCAAGTGATCGCATCCTGGGTGAAGCGTTATGTAGAATTTCCTGAAGAATTGAAGTTAAAAACGGACAAGCAAGTGGTAGTACGACTTGAAGACGAAGATGTCTATACAACAGATATTTTGGCTGGCCATCATAGCTTTATTGCTGACGAACCAGGATCGATAGGAGGTAATGATTTTGGACCGTCCCCTTATGAATTACTTAATAGTAGCTTAGGAGCTTGCACAGCAATGACATTACATATGTATGCCAGAAGAAAAAAATGGGACCTTCAAGAAGTAAGGGTTCATTTGTCTCATGCTAAAAAGAACTCCTATGAAGAAGACCTCCAAAACTTGGATGGACCAAACAGTTTGATTGATCGATTCGAAAAAGTAATAGAATTGGTTGGAGATTTAGATGAAAGTCAAAAAAGAAGATTGCTTGAAATAGCAGAAAAATGTCCCGTTCATCGTACTTTGGCGTCACCGCAACAATTTGCCACCAGACTTTTAGAAGACGAAAACTGGACATTAAGCAGTTCGAAAAATACGTAAAATGCAACAGAAAATAATCTTACTACTTAGAATAGCCACTGCAATTATTTTGCTTCAAACTCTATATTTTAAATTTAGTGCACATCCAGATAGTGTGCATATTTTCTCTTCAGTTGGTATGGAACCATATGGTCGAATTGGGATCGGCATATTAGAGCTCATAGCAAGTATATTTCTTTTTATTCCTGGGATGATATGGTTAGGAGCTGGCTTAGCCCTTGGTATCATTGGTGGAGCAGTAGGCATGCACTTAACATTGTTAGGTATTGAAGTAAATGGAGATGGAGGAACCCTTTTTTATATGGCCGTAGCAGTATTAGTGATGAGTATTATTATACTTTGGCACTATAGAAAAGACATACCATTTATAAATTCATAGGATGAAATCTCCACGATACTTATTGAATTTCACTATCACGTTATTACTATTTATAGCATGTAAGCCTGAAGTCATTGTAGAGAATAATCTAGATTGGGCTAACCTGAGTAAATATAAAGATGCCAATACCGCACTAATGAATCCAAGTGATAATGAACAAAGAGTTGTTTTTATGGGTAACTCCATCACTGAAGGGTGGACACATGCTGACTCTACATTTTTCGCGAACCCTTCTTATATCAACAGAGGCATCAGTGGTCAAACTACACCTCAAATGTTAATTAGGTTTAGACCTGATGTAATCGACCTTCATCCACAGGTAGTGGTTATACTTGCAGGTATCAATGATATAGCCGGCAATACCGGACCTATGACAATTGATGAAATATATGGTAACATACAGTCCATGGCCCAATTAGCCAATCATCACGGTATTAAAGTAGTATTGAGTTCTGTTTTGCCTGCGTATGATTTTCCTTGGCGACCGGGATTAAACCCAGCCCCAAAGGTCATAGAACTGAATGAAAAAATTAAATCCTACTGCGCTGCTAATGATCACACTTACTTGGATTACTTCAGCCACATGGTCGACTCCCGAGATGGCTTAAAGGAAGAATATACCTATGACGAGGTACATCCCACTAAAGAAGGTTATCAAGTAATGGCTCCTTTGGCAAAGGCAGCTATAGAGCTGGCTCTGTCCAAGTAAAAGTATATTGATTACATACCTTCTTTTCGCTTTAATTCTATGGCAATACCTTCAGAATTAAAATACTTTAACGTCTTTCTATCTACAATCTGAATGACTGATGAGTAAGCCTGTTGAGGTATCTGAGCCTGATTGGCGCTGCCAGGATAAGAATTGTCGTTTGAATTATTGCTGTTAAGCTCGCCTAAATATCCTCCGCTCGGATAATCTTTTGGCTTCTGTGTTGTATTTGAATTATTAGAGTTGCCCAGATATCCTCCTGAAGGGTAATCAGAAGGCTTGTTGCTCTCGTTAGTTGTACTTGAACTATTGGGTTGCCATCCATTAGTATTATTTGTGGTATTCGTATTTGGCACCTCCCCTAACATTCTTACATATGTCTTTTCTTCTTTTTTGATCCAGATGACCTTTTGTTTGTAAAAGTCTTCCATTGCAATTTGATCACCCTGAGGAGAAAATTCGATTTTAAATGAAATATCTTGATTACCGACCACTTCATAAGTACCAGACAACGAGCTGTATTCTATCAAAAGGTAAGGCTCATATCGCTCCAGTGGTGCCCAATCAGGGATTAACTCGGCTCGAACCAGATGTTGTTGACCTCTTTTTACTTTAAAATCAAAAGCAAACTCTCTCGTTTTGCTATTGCCGAATTGATAAAGAACCCCTTGGTTGTTTAATCTAAATTGAGTCGGATATCCATCAATAGATTGTAGATTATCATTTAAAAATCCGGAGTCCCAACCTTCTATTTGAAACATAATTAGCCTTCTATTATGGCCATAAATCTCTTCGTTCGATAGATTGTAAATATGGCCAATGATTCTATAAAATGTATGGCTGCTATTTTGACCGATTTTATTAACAGAATACCCCGCTTCCAATAGCTCCTTCTTCAAGGTTTTTTGATGAGCCACTCTGTTAGTTGGTTGACTTTGAGTTGTTGTGTTAGGTGACTTATTAATATTGGGGATACGGATCTGAGCAGCGATAGTATTGATTGACATCAAAACTATTAAGAATAATAAAGTAAAGAGTCTCATAGTAATTTTGACAGTATGAAAAAATTGGTAGTCAGTAGGTAGGATATAATATTAACCAAAAAGAATCAAAAAACATTCCTGTGATCAGCAAAAATTAAATGTCTTTCATTGCCTCTTCTGGGTGGTTAATTATCGCCTTAGTTAGACGATAATGTTCTGTATCTCTATAATCTACTTTATTGATCTGTCCATCTTGAAAATAAAAAACTTCAGCGCCTGGCACCGCCATCATGATAGGAGAATGTGTCGCGATAATAAAGTGTGCCCCATTTTTTTCGACTTTTTGCCTTATCATATGCAAGAGACTAAGTTGTCTAGCAGGTGACAATGCGGCTTCTGGTTCATCTATGAGATATAGGCCTTTTGCAGTAATTCGAGAGGTGAAAAATTTAAGAAAACCTTCTCCATGAGACATGGCCTCTAAATCTTCAGAATATCGACGGATGAAATTATGCTTCTCCTTTTTAAGTGGGCCCAATGCTAAGTCCAAATCTCCACCTGTATGATTCTCCTCTACTTCTTTTATCTCTTGATCTAATTCTCTAATCTGTCTTTTGATATGACGCGAGAATCCAATAAAATCCTCCGCTCGCACAAAAAACCCATGATATGTTTTCTCGGAATATCTAATGCTAAGGTATTTTGCTAATTGCTCCGCGGACTCTAATGACTCGTCCTCTTCTAAACGTAGGCTTCCTGCTAATGGGACCTGAGTATAAGCCGCAATCGCCTCCAGTATAGTTGATTTTCCACTGCCATTCTCTCCCACGAAAAAACTAATGTTTTGCTCAAAATCTATTGATTCAAAGTTTTTGATCAAATCAAGATTCCATGGATGCACATCTTTCCTATCCTCTGGATAATTCCTTAACCTTATACTCGAAAGTATCATATCACATTAATAACTCGGGTGAATATTAAAAAATTTCCATTACAGTTTCGGTATTTTACTAACCTCATTGATCACATGGTCGATTTCTGTATCAGTCATATAAGGAAAAATAGGAATGCTCAAACAGTGCTTACTAAAATATGATGCTTTTGGATTCTGCCCACAATCATATTTTGAAAAAACAGGCATCTGATTCAATGGGTATGGATAATGCACCAATGTTTGAATACCTCGAGCTTCTAATGCTCGTATGGCTGTCGCTCTGTCTTTTACTAATATAGGATATGCATGATATACATCCGTTCCTGCCCTACTTCTGACGAGGTTACCTATACTATTATCGTAACGCTGCCCAATTTTTTTCCTCTCTGCGTTATATTCATTCAAGTGCTTTAATTTTTTACTCAATACCAAACCTTGTAACCTATCCATACGACTATTAAATCCCTGACGATAGTTATAATATTTTTGCGTTGGATCTGAACCCAGTCGCGCTATACGCTGAATTTTTTTGAAGTAAGTCCCATCATCTGTAATAATACAACCCGCATCGCCCATGGCTCCCAAGTTTTTCCCTGGATAGAATGAAAAACAACCAAATGATCCATGAGTTCCCACATGTTGATTATCAATTCTCGCTCCATGCGCTTGAGCGCAATCTTCTACAATTATAATTTGTTGGCTCACACTAGACAAGTCCAAACACTGCCCAAATAAATGGACTGGAATAATGGCTTGAATCTGATCAGTATCTAAAAGATCAAGGTCCATAAGGCCTGTCTGTAAGTCAATGTCTATAAATTGGGGTATATGGCCAGCATTAATCACTGCCATGGCGGTTGCTGCATAAGTCAAAGCGGGCACCGCTACAATTGATTTGGGAGGCAACTCCAACGCCATGAGACTTATAGTTAGCGCATCCGTGCCATTAGCCACTGAAAGGCAATAGCGACTACCCACATATGTGGCAAACTCTCCAGCAAATTGAACATCTCTTATAAAGTTATTGGCAGCTACAATTTCTTCAAATCCCGCTGCGAATTCAGAGAAATCATGAATTCTACTCAAATCATTATATGGGACTTTTAGCATATCTCAGTAAATTTAATTGATCTGAATGGCGATTTTGAAGATAATTAGACCGAAGCAGACAACTTCAACTAACCATTCTTGTCATTAACCCAAAATTCATATGAAATCAATATTCAAAACTCTCATTGTCATTAGTATAATTTGCCAAGTCGGTTGCAAAGAAAAGCAAAGTAAACAGATTCATGATGCCTACAATGAAACTTTAGGTAAGATCGCCGTACATGATGCGATCAAAGATATGGAGCAAATGACCCACATATTGGAGCAGCGTCATTACAATCCCTATTTACACCAAAGCCAAGAAACCCATGATCAATTCAAACAAAATGTAATCGGTCAATGGATAGACCATGACTCTATTATGCTCTCACAGTTTTGCTTAGATATGATGAGTGTACTTTCTTTGATAGAAGATGGACATACTGGTTTGCAGTGGTTTACGACAGACGTTTTACCTAATAGGGATAGTTTGGCGTTCTTTCCTGTCACCACAAAATATATCCACAATAGTAGCCTGACACATATGGAGTCAGACAAGTCAATAGAAACAATCAATGGTTATGCTGCGATAGATCTATATGAAGACGCCTTATCCCTTTTATCAGGTGAAAAGCAATATAAGATCAATCTAAACAATTCACTTTTTTTCGCTGTATATCTCCATCTTCGAGGCATTTTCCCTCCATATGAGATAAGCTATAGCGATGGTTTGAGTAGTATGATAAACGCAAACCAAACTATCAATTTTATGTCGCTTTATATGAGACTCAAGGGTACTTTGACTCCACATTCCTTTGAGTATATAGAAGGTATACCCGTAATCACTTACAATAGTGCTGAAGACCACGATGGCTTCGAGTTATTACTTAGCCAAGCATTTAGCGAGATAAAAGAAAGTGAAATCAAAACCCTTATAATCGATATAAGAAAGAATTCTGGAGGAAATTCTTCAGTCAATGATGTCCTCCTTAATTATATTACTTCGACCCCCTACAGGCAGTCTTCTAAGAGGTTGTGGAAGATTTCGGAAGTTAGTATCTCGGAGTTAGAATCAAGAAATATCAAAGAATATTATGGCCACGATTATATAAAGCAATATCAATCCCCTACAGATAGTACGATTTTAGATTTTTTAGGTGGTGAAGAATTAATAACTCCTCAATGGAAAAAAGATAAATATGATGGTGAAGTATACCTGTTGATTGGACCAGGGACCTACTCGAGCGCTAATATGTTAGCCGATGCCTTTAAAACCTACAATATCGGCACTTTAGTCGGACAACCTACAGGAGAAAGAGTGAATGATTTTGGTGAACAAAAAATCTATATTCTTCCTAATTCTCAACTGCCTATCAGCTATACTATAGCCTATGATATTGGCGCAGATGGAGACCCCAACCATCTTAGCACAGTCGAGCCAGATATAGAAGTAGACCAAGATGCTCTGCAATATACTCTTGGGTTGATCAAGAAATAGGTCAATATCCCTACCGATCAAAACAAGCAAAATGAAGCATGTTTGAGAGAGATCCTCCATCCTCTTAAAGGTCGGCTGGTGATATTGCGGGGCATGTATGGTTATAAATTCATGTCTGACCTCTATATTTAGAGAAAGGCTACAAGCTATGTTTAAAATACTTCCTCCACTTCTATTCACTTTTTGTCTGCTCAATCTGGGTTGCGATGAGCCAGTCGAAAGTTTGGATATCAAGATCCAACCACATGATCATATCGTTATGATAGGTAATAATCTATGTTCTCGGATGATGGATTTTGGAGATTTTGAAACTGAAATGCACCTTAGATTTCCGCATGACAGCCTTGTGATAAGAAACATGTGTGATGGTGGAGATACTCCAGGATTTAGGCCTCACTCAGGTAGATTCTCTCCATGGGCATTTCCTGGAGCTGAAAAATTCCAAACTGAATTAGCCAATTTCTCTAATAGTCAAGGACATTTCGAAACCCCTGACCAATGGTTGAGTCGGCTTGAAGCAGACATAATTTTAGCCTTTTTTGGCTATAATGAATCGTTTAATGGCGCCGATGGTATTGATAACTTTATGGCTGAATTATCTGCCTTTGTAGATCATACTTTAAGTCAAGAATACAACTCCCTCAGCCCTCCTCAACTAATACTCTTTTCTCCAATCGCCTTTGAAAATTTATCAGACTTATATGACATCCCTGATGGTGAGATAGAGAACCAAAATCTACTTCTATATTCTGAAGCCATTCATAAGGTGGCCATAGAAAAAGGCGTACCTTTTATAGACCTATACCACCCTTCTAAAAAATGGTACACTGGCAGTAATCCGCTCACAATTGATGGATTTCAGCTAAATGCTTTTGGATATCAAAAGTTGGGTACTTATATCGCAGAAGTCGTTTTTGGCGCCCAGAAAAAGAGTAATTATAAAAACTTAGTAAAAGAAGCGGTACTCGAAAAAAACTGGCATTGGCACGATGACTATAAAAGTCCCAATGGAGTGCATGTTTTTGGACGTAGATATAACCCTTTTGGACCTGATAATTACCCAGACGAAATCAAGAAAAAACGTGAGATGATCGCTATCAGAGATCGCGCTATATGGATGGCCGTCAATGGAGAAAAGCTGGACTTAGAACGAGCGGATGCCAAAACTCACCAACTACCTCCTGTCCCTACTAATTACAAAGTAGGAGATTATGGGCGAGGAAAAGCAGCATATTTATATGGAGATGATGCCTTAGCATCGCTACAAGTGGCCGAAGGTTACCATATTGAATTATTCGCTTCAGAGGAAGAATTTCCTGATTTGGCCAATCCCGTTCAGATGTCTTTTGACAATGCAGGTCGATTATGGGTAGCTGTGATGCCGACATATCCTCACTATAAACCCGGTGACCCTAAACCTAATGATAAACTAATCATACTTGAAGATACGGATGGAGATCACAAAGCTGATAAACAGACTATATATGCCGATGGATTACACATCCCTGCTGGGTTTGAATTTGCCCCAGAAGGAGTATACATCTCTCAAGGCACCCATCTCAAACTCTATAAAGACACCAATAAGGACGATAGAGCCGACGAAGTAGAAATTGTAATGAGCGGTTTTGATGATCATGACACCCATCATGTGATAAGTGCTTTTTGCGCTGATCCATCAGGAGCTATCATGATGGGCGAAGGCGTATTCCTACATACCAATGTCGAGACCCCATATGGTCCAGTTAGGGCAACTAATGGCGGTTTTTATAGGTATAACCCTCAGCGTCGACATTTGGAGCGCACCTCACAAGTACCGATCCCCAATCCTTGGGGTATTGCTTTTGATGAGTGGGGACAAAACTTATTCGCCGAAACTTCTGGACCAGATATAAGATGGATGCTCCCAGGCGAGGTCCAGTCGAGATACGGTCAATCCAATACTCAAGGTCCCTCTTTAGTGCGAGAAGAAGATAAAGTACGGCCAACTTCTGGATTAGAATTTGTCTCCAGCAGACACTTTCCTGATGATGTGCAAGGCGATCTATTAGTCAACAACACAATAGGCTTTTTAGGAATGCGCCAACATCAATATATCGAGCATGGCACTGGGTACAAACTTAAAAGGAGACATGACCTTGTGGTCGGCACAGACGAAAACTTTAGGCCCGTAGATATGGAATTCGCACCAGATGGCTCATTATACTTTATCGATTGGCATAATGTGCTTATCGGGCACATGCAGCATAATGCTCGAGACCCACTGCGAGATCATGTCCATGGAAGAGTCTATCGCATCACCTATCCTTCGAGGCCACTCGTAGAACCTGCTCAGATTATTAATGCAGATATCCCTACTCTGTTAGATCATCTCAAGCTCCCAGAGTATAGAACGCGATATAGAACTCGGCGTGAGCTGCGATCAAGGAATAAAAAAGAAGTCATACAAGAGCTCTCCAATTGGATCAATACCCTTGATGAAAATCACCCTGATTATGAGCATCATCTATTAGAAGGAGTATGGGTATCCTGGGGATTAAATGAGATCAATGCCAAAGGACTTCAAAAACTGCTAAAAGCAAAGGATCATAGGGCCAGAGCAGCAGCTGTCCGAGTATTGAGGTATAGCAAGCATCAGATTGACAACTATCAGTCATTGCTCCAAGGCGCCATCAGAGATGATCATGGAAGAGTTAGACTGGAGGCTATCATAGCTGCCTCTTGGTTGTCCCCGGATGAAGGGATAAAAGTCTTAGAGAGCCTCGACACCACTCATCTTGATGTATGGTCCAAGCCCGCCTATGATCGAACCATCGCCCATCTCAATGGACATAACCTTGAAATCAAAAAGAAAGAAATAAAAACTCATCTTAAAGGAGAAGATAAACAGGCTTATCTCTTAGGGAAAGAGCTATACGAGCGTGAATCTTACTGTGGAACTTGTCATCAAGAGCAAGGTCAGGGGCTAGCCGCATCGGGATACCCTCCTTTAAGACAGTCTAAATGGGTGACAGAAAACAAAGAAAGACTCATCAAATTAACATTAAAAGGACTGTATGGCCCTATGACTGTACTCAATAGACAGTATAAGGGGATAGTACCGATGACTCCTTTTGAAGGATTGATGAATGATCAAGAAGTAGCAGCTGTATTGACATATGTACGTAATTCATTTGGAAATAGGGCTTCTGTAGTCACTCAACAAGAAGTAGCTCAGGTACGAGCCCGCATCAGCTCTAAAGAAGGATTTTATATCGCTAAGGAGTTATATAAAACACATCCTCATGAAAACGATAAAGAAGGAAACTTAGCTAATCTAATTCCAGAGTTAGAATAGAATACTATAAAA
>JAHDDE010000094.1 GCA_020629515.1 Saprospiraceae bacterium
GCAAACCAAAAAACTACCTGCTTAATTGTAATTTTCTCATCAAGTTTTGTTTGTTCCTTCTTCACTTTTATCTTGTTCTTGTTGAATTATAGAATCAAATAGATTTTCGAGGGTTCTCTTACCCCCATTAATCATAAAATTAGTCGAATTACTTCCCCCTAGACCTTTAAGCTTACTAGCCCCTATATCTAAAATCCCTTTTCCAAATGCTCTTCCTATATCATAACCAGTCGTCTTCCGTTTTGTCCACTCAAAAGTAACCCCACCTTGGTCAAGTTTGCTAACATTAAAATCAAGTCGAGAATCAAGAAAACTCTTAACTCCTCCCTTAAAAACCTTGGGAATCGGTAAAAAATTATAAACCATCTTATCAAGTTCTATATTCCCTCTATGGGTTATATCTTTTTGAATATCCCATGCTGCCTCTTTCAAATCACTGCCAAAATTCGTCGAATAGTATGAAGTTAAATATGTCTTAGTTCCTGAAATAAAAGAGCTACCGAGATTAGATAGGCCTCCACCTGAAATCCCAGAAATAATTGGTGCCATCAAAGCTCCTCCAATTCCTATAAATGCAGCACTTGAAATTGGGTCAGCATATTGACTAGTTTGATAATTTTCTGCAACATTTAATCCATCAGGTCCTTGCAAATGCGCATGATATTCTATTTTTTTACTCCATCCTGATTCAGTATTATAATACTGTTTATAACCTTCCGCAGTATTAATTAAAACCCAATCGTTATCTGATATCTGAATCGCCGAACCACCTAGGTAATTATCATACTGCCATTGATCATTTGCGTTCTTATATTCCAACCCATCCAAATCAATCCCATCAATCGGTCGATTACTAGCAAACTGATAAGGGGTAAGCATGGGATAACTACTAGTCAACGGATCCACACTCAAGAACTTCGCAATTCCTGGATTATAGATCCGGAAGCCATAGTCATAGTGAGTTAGCCTACCCCACTCATTACTGTTATCTTGTTCCTTTCCATTAAAGCCAAAGCGGTGATCTCCATCAAGTAACACAGTGTTCGTCATACTCCGATCTGGCATAGTCTGACCGAAGGGGTAGTAATCTTGCGCACTGGCGATCTCTGCCGCATAACTCTCAGCTCTTTTGTTACCATCATCGTCTTGTCCTTCCCCCGCTATTCGTAGTCCAGTGACTACGATTTTTTTGTGATACCTAACAAACCCCACATCTGATCCGCCAACATCAATTAGCTCAATATCCAAAACATTACTAACAGATATCAACTCAGCACACAGTAATCACCTTCCGGTAGTGTAGAGCGTATTGATCTCGGATCTATAACCACCTATTGAATCCATAATTATGAAGTTATGTAATAATAGGAATTTTCTATAATGTTGTTGTCTGGGGACTATAAATATCCTTTGGGCTTGGCTCGACTATCGACAAAGTGGTTAATCATTAACAAATGGTAATAGTTTCTCTTGATTGTAATCTCTACCAAATAAAGAGGTAAACCTCGAATCTAGATATTCAGCTAACTGATTCCCTTCTCCATGCCTGTTGACTTTAACAATAGGATTAGGTTTAATTTCAACTACTAAGTCCCAAAAAGAATCTGTATCACCTTTAACAATAAAGTATTTCAATTTGGCATCAGTTACTAAGCCGTACTCCAAATTTGATACCCGTGGATATTTAAAAATGTTTTTATTGTTTAATTCATGCTCATTTAGCTTAGCTTCAAACTCAATCAATCTTCTTGAATCTACCAAAGAATTTAGATAATGGCCAAAAGCTATTATACTATCTAATTTACTGCCTTTCTCTAAACATTCAAGGCAGGATGATACTATATCATCTTCAAATAAGTGTTGGTAATTTATTTTCGCAAATAAACAACTCTGAGGATTAAGAGTTTCATACATGCTAGCCAAATCGTTCAAAACAACTTGCTGCAAAGAATCATTAGAATTAAGCTTATACGATACTAATTTTTCAATCAAAAAGTCATTGTAAAATTCAGTCATATTAATAAGTCTGCTAACATGAAAGTATAAACTATCACTATTCCCTCTGTACTGACTGGCAATATATAAATAATCAAAAAGTGAGTTGAAAACCTCTAATTTTAAGATTCTCGATTCATTTATTAAATCATTAGTTTCATCACTGTCTAAAAAAAGAGGAATTATTTCATCGAATTCATTCATAATCCCTTCTCCACTAGAATTGAGGGAAAGGTTATAAAATATGCTTCGTAAGTGATGCAAGTCATATTCTTCTTGCAAAAAAGAATACAACCAGATTGAAAAATTTTGAAAATACCCTAGTGAGTAATCTAATTTCTGGCCAGCTCTCCAATTATTATAATATTTGATTCTTAGACAATCTGGCAAAACCTTCAACGACTTTACATATTGTCCAGTAGCCGAATAATAAATTGACCTCATGCCGATAACAAAATCTGTTTCCTCTAATTCTTGATCAAATAGAATTTCTTTATCAAATTCCTCATTTAATAATAACAGCAGAATTGAATCTTGTTCAGTGAAAACATGATTAGGTTCACAAAGATCCGTGACTTCTACTGACTTGTTTTCAGATGCACTACAAGAAACAAATAAGCAAAATGGTATAAAATACTTTATCATGTTTTATGTTCTTGGGCTAATACTTGTTCTGCTTCTTGGAACATTACTTCTCTCAGATTCAATATAATTCATCATTAGTTTGTTAGCCTTATTGATAGTTGGGTCTTCTATTTCCTTTTTAATTGGCAATAAAACTTGATTTGATGTTCCACTCCCAATATACTCTATTGCATTTTCAGATTGAAATGAAAAATCGCCTTCTAGCACTTTCTCTCTATTCTCATATAGAGCTTTACCAACCATTTCAATAAGTTCACTATTTGGACCGTGACTTGTTCCATCAACAATAAAATTGACTAAACTTCGCATTATTGATCTTGACCCAGTAATTTCATTTGGTAAAATTTCATTTTCAATTGCAGAATGTACAATCATATGAGCATTATAAACTGCAAGTACTGATTGGGTTGCAATTTGAATTTCATCAGAATGGACATGTAAATGATATAATCCCAAAATTTCTTCAGGAAGGCCTGCTAATTCAACAAGGCCTCCAAATACTCCAGTAGCAGCTTTTTTTGCACCTCTTTGATTAATTTCAGCATTTTGTTTTCTTCTCAGCTTTTCTTGAGTCTTTTTTGGCAATCCCTTTGAAATGTATCTATTTTCAATGTGGGTTTTACTAGTTGGATCTTTTGTATCGATTGTCGTAGCATTTGGTATATCTAAAGCACTTCCTCTTGATGCAGCATTCCATATATCTATATTATTGATAACAATATCCTCAACATTTACTGTTTGAATCTGAGGGTCACCAAAATAAGTAAATAATGATTTGTAATTTAGGTACTCCAATCCATCTAAATCCACTCCATCAATGGGTCTATTACTAGCAAACTGATAAGGCGTCAACATCGGATAACTCTTCGTCAACGGATCGACACTCAAAAACTTCGCAACCCCTGGATTATAAATCCTGAAGCCATAGTCATAGTGTGTCAGCCTACCCCACTCATTACTGTTATCTT
>JAHDDE010000056.1 GCA_020629515.1 Saprospiraceae bacterium
CGACGTTCTCTTTTGGTTGGCCTTCCAGATCCCCTTTCTCTTATTTCTGGTCTTGCTTTTCCAACGAACCAGTCGTTGTATTTATTTAATTCAGAAGCTGGAGTTAGATCTTCATAGCATTCAGCAGCGATTGGGGCGCCTACTCGTTTAGAGATGAGTTTTTTACTAAGATAGGTTAGATTAAAACCAGCTTTGTGAACTTGGATTACCTCTCCCTCAGTTAAGAGGTATGAGGGTTTTACTGCTTTTTCGTTGATTTTTACATTGCTCTTTTTACAAGCTTCTGTAGCTTGGGTCCGTGTTTTATATATTCTAACACTCCACAACCATTTGTCTATTCTTACCTTTTTTAAAGATTCAGACATAACTATTTTCTGTCCAATGTGGGGATGTCAAAGGTCATAGATTGTAGCGTCTCCAAGACCTTCTGAGCAACAAAATAGTTGCGGTACCAGCGCTTGTCTACTGGAGCGATGATCCACGGTATGGCGTTACAACGATTGATGGCATCTTCATAACATTCCATATATTTTGTCCAGTGTTTTCGCTCCTCCCAATCTCCATCATTGTGTTTCCAATTTTTTTCTATTACATCAATTCTTTCTTGTAGTTTCTCTTTCTGACGTTCCTCAGAGATATGCATATAGAATTTAAGAATAGTAGTGTTATTATCCTCTACAAGTAATTTTTCGAAGGCATTGATTGCGTTGATCCTTGCATCAACTCTTTTTTCATCGATCCATCCATGTACTCTTTGTATTAATATGTCTTCATAATGAGATCTATTGAACACTACAATTTCTCCTTGAGCTGGCACTAATTTATGTACCCTCCATAAAAAGTCATGGGCAAATTCTAAATCCGTTGGTTTCTTAAATGAGTAGGCTCTTATATTTGATGGACTTCCATATCTAAAGACATTCTTTGTGGCTCCGTCTTTACCGCTCGAATCCATTCCTTGAAAAATGACCAATAAGGATTTTTTACTCTCCTTGAACATTTCATACTGAAGTTCGGCAATTTTTTTTGCCATTTCTTTAGTCTTTTCTACTACCTCTTTCTTGTTTAAGTCCTTAGGGGGAAGTGTAGGGAAGTCACTTAGTCGGATACTCATTTATTTACTTAGTTTCGATCTTTTGACAAGATAATTCCTCAATATGGGATTATAACCATCTCGGATATTAGTTGGAATGTAATCGATTTTATATTGAAGACATTTTTGAATTATTGCCTCTTTTTTGGCGGCAACTTTTTGTTTATAGGCTTCTTTGATCTCGTTAGACTGCAGTTTGATCTCTTGACCAGTTTCCATATCTACAAAGAGATGCGGTCTATTTTCAAACTCAAACTCTAATTCTAATGCCTCGTCCATAACATGAAATACCACCACTTCATGCTTGTTGTAATTGAGATGTTGAAGGGCAGAAAATAATTCTTCTTGATCCTCACCTTTATCAAAAAAGTCAGAAAATATAATGATTAGAGAGCGTTTATGCACTCTCTCTGCTATCTGATGCAATATCTCCGCAGTGTTACTTTTTTTGTTAAGTTGATTATCCTGTATGGCTCGTTCCAGATAGCTTAATATTAACTTATAATGGGTGCTGCTCGATCTATTTGCGCTATGAATTTTTAGATCAGTGTCAAAAAGACTTAACCCAAACGCATCACGTTGTTTTTTTAGTAAATTCATCAGTGACGCTGCAGCTAAAGCTGAGAATTCGAGTTTGTTGAATTCGAGATTTTTAACTTTTAAGTCCTTTGGAAAGTACATTGACGACGAGGTGTCTACCACTATCTGACATCTTAAGTTGGTTTCTTCCTCATACCTTTTCACAAAGAGCTTTTCGCTACGAGCATAAACTTTCCAATCAAGATTCTTGGTGCTCTCTCCACTATTATAAAGTCTATGTTCTGCAAATTCTACCGAAAAACCATGAAATGGACTCTTATGTAAGCCTATAATAAATCCTTCTACCACCTTTCTGGCCAATAAGTCGAGATTTTCGATTTTTTTCAGATCATACACGTCAAAATAACTCATACTGTAAAGTTAGGCTATACGAATTTAAGATGTAGTTCAAATTTGATTTAGATTGTCTACAGTTCTCTCATTAATGATGTTTCCAGTATTTAATGTTGAGGCGGGTTCAAATAATATGACCTCTACTTCCTCTTCGGCTATGGGTTTATGCGGAGTACCCTTAGGTATGATGACGAATTCTCCTGGATGAATAGTCAAAATGGTGTCTTCCATCTCCATCTTTAGGATTCCTTTTTGTACTAAAAAGAGTTCATCTTCGTGCTCATGATGATGCATTACAAATTCTCCTTTCAGTTTAGCCAATTTGACCATCTGACCATTCAATTGGCCTACGACCTTGGGAGACCAATGATCGGAGAAAGAGTCAAATTTGTCCTTTAGATTTATAGTTGTTATTGCCATATTGTTGTACTACTATTTTAAGATCAAGTTAAGGGTAAGTTGATAAATCACTTGGCAAAAATATCAAATGGTCTAAGCGGAAGTCTGAATACAAGAACGCTATGAATCAATAAATTCATACATAGCATCATCGAGATTAAATTATTTCCTTTGATTATCCAGTCATAGTCGACTGTTGATCAATCCAATTATAGGGCCAATAGCTAATAATGTAAATGCATAAATCGGAGTGAGTTGGTCGATGCTAAGATTAATCAATTGTATACTACAGATGGTAATGCTGAAACCTATACAATTGACTATCGTAAGAGCAGTGGCCCGAGACTTGATTGGTGCTGCTTGTGCGACAAGAGTAGAAAACATAGGAGAATCAGAGATGACTACCATTCCCCAAAAGATCATGAATATAATGAATAGAACGGGCCAGCCAGATAAGAATACTATTGGGCTGATGAGGCAACACACACTGGATAATAGCAACGAACTGTAAGCCACTTTTTTTACACTTATAGCACCTGCTATATATCCACCTAATACACATGATACACCACCGATACCTATGATAACAAATGAAAGCAAGGAGATATCCCAATCAATAGAAGTCCCCAAATAAGAACTCAATATAATCGGTGTGAAAGCCCAAAAAGTATATAGTTCCCACATATGCCCGAAGTAACCTACTGCAGCGCGTCTAAATGATGGCGATCTAAAAATGCTAAAGATAGCCCTGGGATTTAACTTTTGTGCCGTAGATCGATAAGGACCGTCTGGGATACAATAATAAATGAGAAGCCCACCAATTGCGGCCAGACCTGAAGTGATGAAAATCACATAAGTCCATGGTATATCACTACCTAAATACTTAAGTAAGTGCGGTAGGGCAGTACCCATCACCAATGCTCCGACGAGATATCCTAAAGACTTACCTAAACCCTTGTCAAAATAGTCTGATGCAATCTTCATCCCAACGGGATAAATCCCTGCTAATGAAAATCCAGTGATAAATCGTATCAGGATTAAACGCCCAAAATCATTGGAATCCATAATGGTGAGCAAATTGCATCCTGCCCCAACAAGTGCACAAATGAAGAATACTTTGGATGGAGAAAATCGGTCAGCGAGTGATAAAATCGCAAATACCAACGTACCTATGATAAAACCCAATTGTACCGCAGAGGTGAGGTGACTCAAAGCATCTGTACTCAATCCAAAGTTCTCTATGATATCGGGCATCACGCCATTGCCCGCAAACCAAAGTGATGTACAGCAAAATTGAGCCATGACTATTACGGGAAGTACATGCTTTGGGGCTTTATATAAGTCCAGATTCATATTGCTAATAATAATTGAAAAATATGAATATTAGATAGTCCATAGATCAAACTGGAGTGATTAACTTGTATAATCTAAGTCGAATACTATGCTCAAAGAAATAGAAGAATGGAAAAAAGAAGGTATATGGATCAACTATGGACCTTATAACCATCAAGTGTTTGCTATGCAGTATGGAGACACAAATGCTCATGTGGATCGTACCTTATTGCTCATTCATGGGTTTCCTGAGTCATCCTACTCTTATCATGCCGTCATAGATGGTTTGAGCAGTAGATTTGATAGGATCATATTATTGGATATGTTGGGGTATGGTTTAAGTGATAAGCCAATAGATAATTATACCTATTCTTTATTCGAGCAGGCGGATGTTGTATTGTCTGTATGGCAACATTTCGGAGTTACTGGTGGGCACATGCTCTCGCACGACATGGGAGATTCGGTAGCCACAGAGATTGTGGCAAGACATGAGAATGGACTCATGCCAGCTTGGTTTACTGAGGGCTTGCAGAGTTTGACCTTCACTAATGGCAGTATGGTCTTAAGTCTTGCTAAATTGAGGATTACCCAGAAGATCTTGCTTTCTTCCTATGGTCATGTCATGAAGAACCTGACCACTTATAAGATCTTCTCTCAACAGGTCAAAAGCGCACATGGTAATCCAAATTTGGACGATCAAGATGTTAAATTGCTCTGGGAGTTCAATCGATTACAAGAGGGAACTCAAAAAACTTATCTCACTATCAAATACCTCAACGATCGCAAGAGATTTGAAACAACAAGATGGTTGCCAGCCCTTGCTCAGACCAAACTACCCACTCATATCTGTTGGGGAGATCAAGATGCAGTAGCGAGAGTAGAGATGGCTTATTATCTCAAAGAAAATATCTGTAAAGAAGCAAAGTTGACTATCATGAAAGGATTGGGGCACTTTTGTCAATTAGGGAGTCCAAAAAAATGGGTGGAGCATGTATTGCCTTTTTATGAATGATCGATGATCATGCAAAATGGTTTATAACATTATACAGCTATGCCTTGATTTTTTCTTTTACAATCTGTATGAATCTTTTTTTGTTTTCTAAATGGGGGAAGTGACCACAATTATCAAATCGAATTATATCTATTTTATTATGGTAGTCTCTGATGCTATCAAAGTTGGTTTTTTTATGAGTAAAGTCTTCGTTTCCATAAATAAGGGTGACAGGTAGAGCATCCTCCAAATCGAATTTATTGTCAGTTTCTTTTGATATACCTTGAGTCAAACTGCAGAGACAATAGGTCGCTCCATTATCTATAGCTTCTAAAGCAAGTGTTTTATAGGGTTTTTTATCGGTCGCTCTGGGCAATGAATACTCATACCATTTATCAGCAAATTTTTTCTCTACAAATGGCATTATTATCTGACTAAGTATCGGTTGCTTTAGAAATGAAGGTACAATTCTATTTGACCAATTATTCATTTCTGCAAACGATGGAGTTTGGAGTAGAATTAATTGTTTAACCTTATCTGGATAATGTGTCGCATATGATATACCATAGAATCCATGTGAACATGGAAAAATGATATTTGTGCGTTCGACTTTTATTAAGTCCAATATTTCATTGATCAATTGGTTGGTCTTAATAAATGAATAATCATATTTTCCGTTGTGGGTAGAAAAACCAAAACCATATAAATCAAAAATCACTACCCTATACCATTTACTAAGATGTTCTACAACTTCAAAATAATGTTCAATTACGTTAGGACTATCGGGTATAATCAGTAAAGACTCTTTGCCTGATTTTGTATCCAAAATTCTAATTTGACCATTGCTCAAAACAAGCATGTCTATATTTGGATGTGTTTTCCATATTTTGTTTTTCAGGTGATAATTTCCTCTTAATGAATCTATTTTATACTGTATTCTCATAATTATTAGTTGTAGCTAAGGGTTGTCGGTGATGGATTGTCTAAAGAGATCGATGGCGTGAAAGGCATACTGTGGACTTTATAGGCTTAGGGTCGTTTACTCCAAACTCTCTGGCATTCGCTGTACTAATTAAGATAATTTAGTACTTCTTTTAGCACATTTTCTGTTCTTAGTATGCGGAAGTGACCAGTACCTTCAATTTCAATAAATTGAGAATTTGGCCAATTCTTATATACATTTTTAGATTGTTCTATAGAGATTACTTTATCGTTCCTGTCATGAATTATAAGAGATTGCGCAACTTTTATTTCCTTGACAAAATCACTAACATTTAAAGTTGCCACTTTATAGTTAGTTTCGGTTTCAAACTTTTCAATCAGTTTATTCTTAACCTTATTCGAAATACCATTTTGTCTTATCACATCATTTATCCTATCTAAAAATTTATCAGGAGTTGTTAATAATACATATTTGTCTATCTGTATATCAAGATTGTTTTGAAGTGCAAATGTCGTCGCTACTCCACCAAATGAGTGGCTGACAATCTTTTTGACTTTATATTTTTTAATTAACACACCAATTAGCTCTGAAAACTCTAAAAGACTTGTTCGGCCTTTACTACTAAATCCATGTGACGGGCCATCAAATGCTTTTACTTTATATCCTGAAGCAACTAATTTTCTAATTAAATCAGAAAAATTTCCTGCTTGACCTTCCCAGCCATGAACTAATAATACAGTTTCGCCTTTATCTCCCCATTCATAAGTCTTAATTGTGAAGTCCTTAAACTTGAAGTCAGTAGTTATCGATTGACTTATGATTTCAAATTCATTTTCTCGTAATTTTCTTATTTGAGGATTAGTTAGCTTGCTGTAAGCTATTTTAGTAAACAGTCTAGGTAGCAAGTAAGAAATTACATTTATAATTCTCTTCTTCATGAGGACTTAACAAGTACGTTGATATTTTGTTAATTCTCGCTTTATAATTGTTTGGAAGTAGGATGTTTAATTTGTTGAGGACTTAGTGACTTTATCTTTTGATTCCTTTTATACCACTGGCACATCCAAAAAAGTAACTGATATATTCAACTTCAAATCCATTTTCTTTGAATACTTGAAATACTCGTTTCGAATCCTTAAAGTTCTCAGTATATATTCCAAGCATTTTATATGTTTCTGGATTACCTAATAGTAATTTACCTAAGACGGGAATGACTTTTTTTAAATAAAACATATATCCAAATCTGAGGAATATGCTTTTAGGGACTGAAACATCAACCAAAGAAAATTTTCCATTCTGTTTTAGGATTCTTTTAATTTCTAAAGCTAATTTATTTAGTTGTTTTTCATCGAAAGTCTTTAATCCAAAGCCAGAAACTACATATTCAGCAGATTCATTTTTAATCCCGTTTTTGAAAATATTTTCTCTACGTATTTCTATCTGCTCATTTGGATATTTCAACCTGTTACTATGAGCCTGTTTTATCATCTCTTTTGAAAAGTCCAATGCAACAAGCTTTTTTACTTCATTTTCTTTCGTCAAAATGTATTTCCAACATTCTCCCATTCCTGTCAATAAGTCCACTACGATCTCACCCTTTTGAATATTCAATTCTTTCACACATTGATATCGCCATCTATTACTAAAACCAAAAGAAGTTATATAATTCACTCTCGAATATGAATCACTCATTTGGTCAAACAATTCTTCCACAAATTTTGAGTCATAAATTTCTTGCATGTTACCTCCTTAACTATTCAATTTATTATTCTAACGCTTGATATCAAAAGATCATGAATTCAAAGCAGAGTGGATGTCTAAGTGATCAAGTGAGACTATTCAAACCCTTACTTGTCATATTCTAAGATAATAAAACACATATAAAATATTATCTGTAAAATAGACGACATAAATGAGCCCAAAAATCTAAAGAGCTGACTATTAATAAGGCTTTATCGTACTTAAATGACAAATATTTTACATTTAATTTGACTTAATATGTAGGGTGACATCGATTGATTTGGGTCTTATAGTTGATTACAGCATAAAAAAAGGCTCGCCCTTAAAGAAAAACGACTTGGTTTAGAATTTTTGATAGTTAATATGAAGGGACTCTTTGCACCCCTGAATGAAACATTTTTTCGTGCGATCCAATGAAGCCCACCTCAATAGGTGGGCTTTTTATTTATCTATTCTCAGCTATATTTTCTATTGGAGCAGCCCATTCTTACAATCTGATGACAAAATTAAATGGGATAGTCGTTCATTATATTATTAGCAGGACATTTGATGGATTGGGATATAATATCCTAACTTAATGCATAAGAATATTTAAACTCTTATGTCTACTGATAAAATCACAGTCTCTGGTCCAGCACGACAATCCGAAATATATGTCAAAGGGGCTATGGGCGCTAAGCCTATTGTACCGTTTGATCCATACAAATTAGAACAAGCGGCTAAGGATAAGATGAATGCGAATGCGGCTGGTTATATTATCGGAGGGGCAGGCACAGATGAGACTATTCGAGAAAATAGAAGCGCATTTGCTAAGCATCGTATATATCCAAGAATGTTAAGAGATGTTTCTCAACGAAATACCTCCTTAGAGTTATTTGGTGATAGTTTGCCTGCACCTATACTGACATGTCCGATTGGAGTTCTTGAGATGATCCATGAAGATGCAGACAAGGCAGTGGCCAGAGCAGTAAGTCAATTGGATATCCCGATGATAATATCTAATCAAGCTTCTTATTCTATGGAGTCGATTGTATCGGAGATGGATGGATCAACTCGATGGTTTCAACTTTATTGGAGTAAGTCAAACGAACTCGTAGAAAGTCTGGTTAGACGTGCCGAGAAGTCTGGGTGTAGTGCGATAGCAGTTACTTTAGATACTACTATGTTGGGTTGGAGGGTTCAAGATTTAGATCTCATGCATTTACCATTCTTGAGAGGACAGGGTATAGCTCAATACACCAGTGATCCTGTATTCAATAATATTGTTGCAGAAATGGATTTTGGCGCCGAATCTATGATAGTACCAGGGGTAGATCCTGAAGAATTTAAAGCTATCAAAGCTTTCACTGGGGTCTATTCTCGACCTTCTATCACATGGGAAGATTTAAAATTTTTGCGAGACCTCACCTCGCTTCCGATCTTGTTGAAAGGAATTCTTCATCCTGAGGATGCATCTTTGGCCATAGCTCATGGAGTGGATGGCATAATAGTATCCAACCATGGAGGACGTCAAGTTGATGGGGCAATAGCAGCTATAGACGCATTACCAAGAGTGGTAGAAGCAGTTAATAAAGAAAATAGTAATATTCCTATACTTATGGACAGTGGTATACGCACTGGTGCCGACATTTTTAAGGCCATAGCATTAGGTGCAAGAGCCGTATGTGTAGGGAGGCCATATGCATATGGATTAGCCTTGGCTGGTCAACAAGGAGTGGTTGAGGTGCTATCTAATCTCATGGCAGAATTTGAGTTGACCATGGCATTGGCGGGATGTTCGGAATTGTCAGAAATTAATAAAAGTTGTCTCTTATCTAATAACTAATAATAAAAACCCATATAAAATCTATCAAAATGAAATCACTATTCTTTACAGAGGAACATGAATTATTTAGATCATCGCTCCAAGATTTTTTTCAAGCAGAGGTGATGCCACAAATCAATAAATGGGAAGATGAAGGCAAAACAGATCGGACTATTCTCAAAAAGATGGGCGAAATGGGTTTTCTTGGACTTGAGGTCGAAGAAAAATATGGAGGTATGGGCTTGGATTTTATGTATACCTGCATTTTGATGGAAGAAATGGGCAGAACAGGAAGTGCAGGATTTTCTACGGTGGTAAGTGCACATTCTTATTTGGCCATGAATTACTTGATACATGCAGGGTCAGATCTTATCAAAGAAAAGTATCTGATTCCGAGTGTTATGGGTGAAAAGATAGGTTCATTGTCAATGACTGAACCCTTCGCAGGATCGGATGTCAGATCTTTACGGACTACTGCGAGGAGAGAAGGGGATTATTATTATGTTGATGGCTCAAAGACCTTTATTTCTAATGGGTATTATGGCGACTATACTGTCGCTGCGGTCCAAACCGAGTCAGGAATATCTATGATGGTTATTGATTTAGAAGCTGAGGGAGTGATGCGGACAAAGTTGGATAAAGTCGGAATCCGTTCATCAGATACTGCAGAATTGGCGTTCAACAATGTGAAAGTTCCTGTAGAAAACTTATTAGGTCAAGAAGGTAAAGGCTTTTATTATATGATGGAAAGTCTTCAGGTAGAACGATTGACAGGGGTGCAGAGTAATCTTGGATTGATGAAGTATGTTCTTGATATTACGATACAATATATGTCCGAACGTAAAGCATTTGGTCGGTCTATTAATCAGTTTCAAGCTCTACGTCATGAGATTGCAGAAATGGGATCAGAATTGGCGGCATTAGAAGCTTTTACCTACCTCACAAGTTACAGGTTAACGCAAGGAGATTCTGTGGTAAAAGAATGCTCTATGTTAAAGCTCAAAACGGGTGATTTCGTCAATGAGTTGGTATATCGCTGTCAGCAGATGTTTGGCGGATATGGCTTCATGGAAGAGTATCCTATCGGAAGAATCTATCGAGATGTAAGGGTTATACCAGTTTATGGCGGCACATCAGAGATTATGAAAGAGATAATCGCCAAAATTTTGATTGATAAGAAAGAGTATAAGCCCGTATATAAATAAGAGCAGGACCATCTTTTATATTGATGATCCTACTCAACAGATTGGTTTATTTATTCATGTCATAAAACACCCCAAAAGAATAAGAAGGTGCAGCAGCGATAATTTCACCTCTGATAGCACCAGCTGCTGAAACACTTATTCCTACCTTATCGGTGATATAATAGTTCGCTTCGATTGCGAGACTGCTGAACTCAGAGTTGTTGGCAAAAAGACTTGTACTCGTTACGCTTTCGGCTGTTGAGCCATTTTTGAGTGATTCAATTACGTTGAGTTTGCCAACAAGCCACAATTTAGAATTGAATAGTCCAGCTCCCGCTTCTACTCCATATCTTACTTCTTCCGAAAATTCTCGAGTTCTATTATTAAAGCCTAAATAAGAGGAGATATATGCGTTGGTTTTTCCTATTTTAAATCCCGATCCGGCATCGAGTTGAATCATTTGATTGAATTCTCCATCTCCAGTTTGCAAATTGCCTAAGGTGCCACCACCTGTTGTGCCTGTTGGAAGACCTAATAATAAACTTATCGAAATTGGGAAATTTGAATGAGAAGTCAATCCATATTTAAAACTCAAATCAATATCGCCTATTGTGTTTATAGATTCTCCTTGTATTAACACTTCGTTGGTGGTGAGGGATACAAGATTGTTATTGTAGTTTCTACTTATAAGTGGGGCATTAATTATTGCAGTAAGTCGATCTGTAATACCGTATTCTCCATATAGAGATGTATTGAATACCCCTGTTGTAATATTGGGGTCAATGCGACCAGCATCAGTATAATGTTGATCAAAAACCACCCACCACTCAGATAACTTGAAGTATCCTTTACCTTTTTTTTGAGGCCACGGACCTCCTGCAAAAATGGAAGTTGTAGCAACTAAAAGTAAGATGGTTGTAATTATATTTTTCATGGCATTGATTTTAATAAATGAATTATTCGATTCGTCCGTCTCCTACTTTGATATTAAAGGGCTTGCAGAAATACAAGAGGTAGCTAAAGTCATTAAGAGACACATTATCTACCTGATAACTATGGGCCCCATTAAATACTTCTACGGGGCCAATTTCGAGCGCCCCAGACACGGAATTTGGATTGTTGGAAAGATAAATAAACAACCCTGGTAGAGCAGTCGAAGCTTTGTAATTATCAGCTATATTGATGGCTATACCTCCTTGTTCTTGTTGGATTATAAAATCGCCTTCAAGAACATAAGAAGAGGTAGTGGTAATCACTCCAGACACTTTTTGGATTGACTCAGCGGTAGATGAACCAACTTCTAATGAAAAAGACGTGGTAAGAAGTAAGTCTTCACTATTTACTGTGACAGATATGAGACTATTACCTAAAGATAATGCCTGAGCTAAACCATCTTGAGAAATGCTAATGACATTTTCATTTGAGCTTTCCCATGTTGCTTCAATATTCTCTTGTAGTCCAACATTGTTAAAATATGTTTTACTGAACTGGTAACTCTCATTTATACCCAGCGTATCAATAGGATTGTTAATTCTTAATACAGGTTCGACAAAATCATCGATATAATCATTTTCTATGCAGCTGTTAAGGCTGATGATGAGCAGCGCAAAAATCGCAATGTTTAGCTTCATCGTGAATATTTTGATAGTGAAATAATTTAATTACAAATCTAAAGTGAGGAGCAGTTGGAGTTATCACGTATTTATAACATTTATATCATGAAACTATATGACATAATCTATTCTGGATGAGGTCGAATGATTGTTATAGAGATATGGAAAGACACAAAAAAAGCCTTTGCTAATATTTTAGCAAAGGCTTCATTTTTTTATTGAAATAAACGACTACGAAAGTAATGCATCTATTTTCTGCGATAAAGTCGCTTTAGTTGCCGTACCAACATGTTTGTCTACTACTTCACCATCTTTGATGAATAGAATAGTTGGGATACTTCTAACGCCATATTTCATCGAGACCTCTGGATTGTGATCTACGTTTACTTTCCCTATAAGTGCTTTGCCATCATAATCTTTAGCCAGATCATCGATAACAGGACCAACTAAACGGCATGGACCACACCACTCAGCCCAAAAGTCTACTACTGAAACTTCACCCTGTGCAAGCGCTGTGTCTGCAAAATTAGTATCTGTGAATTCAAATGCCATTTTCTTAAAATTTATGTTCAGTGTTAAGAACATCAAAACTACAGAAAAAGTTGCCCAAATTATTTTTGAAAGCCAAAAAGTCTTGACCATTACAAAAAATTGGGTTTTCTCCTTATTCTTATGTTATGAGTGAACACTGGTCAAGACTTAAAAACAATGCTATTCTGCCGTTGACCTTAGTGATTTGGATCTTTTATATAATGTTGCCGTACAACTCTCATTTAGTTGAGAAGTATTACTCCAACGGTTTTTTTGCTATATACAGACATATATGGGATTTTATTTTTGGATGGATACCAGTTCCGCTTATTTATATATTGATACTTGCGATAGCATATTATATCTACAGATATTTTTTATCTAAAGAGAAACCTTCTGGAAGTTTCGCGATAATCGGGTATTACCTTCAACCATGGATTAATTGTATACTATTATTGATCCTGCTTTTCTATTTGTGCTGGGGATTTAATTATAAACGCATGGATACATTAGAACCGTTTATTGGGGATGTGTCTACTGAAATGTCAGAGGAAGAATTACTATTAGAGTTTGAGACCATTAGCATTCATCTCAATGATCTAAGACACACTTTGGGAGGACCAGTTGATTGGGATGTGTTAAATATTGATCATTTACCTGAATATAGTAAGGCTCTTCAATCAGCATTTGATCATTTGGCGCTGCCTATCTACGGCCATGTTCATGCTCGTAGACTCCATCCAAAAGGTTTATTATTACGTTTTAGCACAGCGGGAATTTATTTGCCATTTGTAGGCGAAGGGCACATTGACCCAGGTTTACATCCTATTACTTGGCCCTTTACTATGATTCATGAGATGTCGCATGGCTATGGGTATACAGGTGAAGATTTATGCAATTTTTTAGCGTTTATAGCTTCTGTCAATAGTGATTCTACTTTTATTCAATATTCTGGTTACATGGCATATTGGCGATATTTAAGGTCTAATGCCTTTAGATCAAATCCTGATGCCTATAAGAGGATTATGACATGTATGACACCAGAGGTCATTGACGACCTCAATGCCATCATTGATTATCAGGACAGATATCCTGACATCATGCCAATGATTAGAGATATGATTTATGACTCTTACCTTAAGTCACATGGCATCTCTGACGGCCTCAAAAGCTATAGTCGACTGATAGTATTAGCACATCAGTGGAAACAAAAATTTGGGACGTATGACTTAAAAGAGATAAGCCATTCCGAATGAGCCCGAATAACCTAATCTTTGATGAGGACTAACGGCGAGAGAAATACTAAACTGATCCATTACATCATAGTGTAGGCCTATGATTGGTCCGAGGCTCACTGAGTTATATGCCAAACTAAGATCTATTGTCGAGACAGGCGAATAGTATAAATAAATCGAGCTGTTTAGGACATCCTCTCTATTATTAAGTTCAATCCCTAATGTTACTTTTTTGGACAATGTATATAGATATCCCAAGTGGTAAGATGGGTCATTTGAGCGATCCATTGTGTTAAGATGAAGACCTATTAGAGATATTTTGTGGTTTTGGGACAAATGAATCAGCATGCTCCCGGAAATATTTAAATCACTCTCGTTTAAGAATTCTTCTATTTGTAGCTGTGATCCTGAAAACTGTATTCCAATATCTATAAGGTCAAAGAGTTTTCTGCCATATGCTATCGAAATGCCGACATGACGCCATTCTTCTATACCGTATTCTCTTAAAGAAACTGCGAATCCCTGATTGTCTGATGTTTTACTAATAGAAAAACTTGATGCACTTATCCCACTAAAAAACCTTTGTTCATTATTTATATTTACTTTCCAATTGGTAGAGAGTGTAGCTAAAGATGCGGGATGATCTAAGCTAAAGTGGGTGGGGCTGTAGTATGTTTTACTATAGCCGCTTGCAAACTGTTGTGTGTCAAAAATATTTTGAGAAAATAAACTTATACTGTGATAGATTAAGAATAAGCATAATATATTTTGGTATGTGATTATTTTCATCTTTATTTTCGCCTGAAGAAAAGCCCATGGCGAATATCCGAATTTAACGTTTTACTTTATTTAAAGCACATATGCCTAAGTTGAAACAAAACCATAATCGTAATAAAAACCCCTTTGTTGGTATGACTTTGAGGGTTTTTATGATGATCGCCATAATGCTCGTGCTTTTTTATATTGCATATAAAGGTTATAATGCTGCTCAATCAGATGGTAGGTCTAATGAGGTGGCTGATTCTTCTCTGTTTGCAGGTTACGAACGAAACCATCTCATTCCTGAGGTTAAGAATGTGGAGGTAATTCATCACAATTATTATTCTTTAGGGTATTCAGAACGTCACGAACAGGCAGCGTGGGTTTGTTATGTATTGAACAAAGATGAATTGAGGATACCAAATGTCAAGAGGCATGATCGATTTATTGAGGATACATCCGTTTCCACCAAGTCGGCTAACTATTATGACTATAGAGGTAGTGGTTATAGCAGAGGACACATGGCTCCAGCGGGTGATATGGCATTTAATGAGAAAGCAATGAAGGAATCATTTTATATGAGTAATATGAGTCCTCAAGTGATCCCTTTTAATGGAGGAGTCTGGAGAGAATTAGAAGAGTCAGTAAGGGATTGGGCCTACAAAAATGATCATCTTTATGTGGTAACTGGGCCCATGCTCCATGAAGTAATAGAATACATAGGACAAAAGACTAAAGTCGCTGTGCCTAAATATTTCTATAAAGCGGTGATGGATATAGATGGTTCTGACAAGAAAGGAATTGCTTTTATCATGCCCAATGAAAAAAGTGCGAAACCGATTATGGATTATGCCGTCACAATAGATGAGTTAGAACAACAATTAGGATTCGACCTTTTTCCAAATCTCCTTGAAGATGATGATATTGAGGAAAAATTAGAATCACAAACTGATACTTCTCTTTGGCCGACAAGTAAGAAAAGATATAATCTTAGGGTCAATAGTTGGAACAATAATTAGAAAAGACAAGAATTATGAGCAAACTGGAGCAATTTGTCAAAGACATAGAAGAGGGCTATTCCTTTAAAGGGGATTCGATTATAATGGGGGCTGCCATGTTAGATGGAGCAGTACAAACAGAGAAAATCGTGAGATTGCCTCTGAAGACTTTGAACCGTCATGGACTTATTGCTGGAGCTACAGGTACAGGAAAGACTAAAACTTTGCAAATTTTAGCGGAACAGTTATCTGCTAATGGAGTGCCATCATTAGTGATGGATATCAAGGGAGATTTGAGTGGGTTGGCTCAGCCCAGCGCAGGACATCCTAAAATTGATGAGCGACATGAGAAAATTGGCTTCCCTTTTATAGCAGGTTCATCTCCAATCGAATTTTTGACGCTTTCTGATGAAAAAGGAGCGAGACTACGTGCGACAGTGTCGGAGTTTGGGCCGATATTACTTTCTAAGATATTAGATCTTAGTGATACGCAGTCTGGGATTCTTGCGGTGGTCTTTAAGTATTGTGATGATCAAGAATTACCACTATTAGATCTGGATGACTTGAAAAAGGCACTCAATTATGTGATTGGTGAGGGTAAGGAAGAGGTCGCATCAGAATATGGGAAGATGTCTTCTACATCTGTTGGGACTATCATCAGAAAGATTGTGGCACTTGAACAGCAGGGGGCAGAGATATTTTTTGGAGAGAGGTCATTTGATCCTCAAGATTTACTTAGAATGGATGAAAATGGACGAGGAGTGATTTCTATTTTAAGACTCACCGATATCCAAGATAAGCCAGCGTTGTTTTCGACTTTTATGCTTCAATTACTAGCGGAGATTTATTCTACTTTTCCTGAAGAAGGAGATTCAGATAGGCCTAAGTTAGCTTTGTTCATAGACGAGGCACATCTCGTATTCAATGAAGCATCAGATGTATTATTAGATCAGATTGAGACAATTGTTAAGTTGATTCGATCTAAAGGGGTAGGTGTGTTTTTCATCACTCAGAATCCAGCGGATATTCCCGAGGCAGTATTGGGTCAGTTAGGATTGAAAATTCAGCATGCGTTAAGGGCCTTTACCGCAAAAGATAGAAAAGCGATAAAATTAGCGGCACAGAACTATCCGCTATCTGACTATTATGATGTACAACAACTGTTGACAGAGTTAGGTATAGGAGAAGCCTTTATGACTGCCCTAAACGAAAAAGGAATCCCGACTCCATTAGCGCATGTTTACTTAAGAGCACCACAGTCGAGGATGGATGTATTAACTAAAGCAGAGATAGATGATATAGTAGAAGGTTCTGCTATCGTAAGAAAGTATAATGAAGTCATCGATCGAGAAAGTGCCTACGAGATACTATCAGCTAAGATAGAGGATGCACAGAGTGAGGAACATAAAGAAAAAGCTACTAAAAGTCGTAGATCTACTCGTAGAGAAAAAAGCACACTCGAAAAAGTGGTTAACAGTACTACAACTCGACAGATAGGGAGAACAGTGGCGAGGGAGCTAACGAGGGGGTTGTTAGGAGTGTTAGGAGTAAAAACAACCACAAGACGTAGACGCAGAAAAACAACCAGTTGGTTTTAAGCAAAGAGTAGAAAAAGTCTAAAGAAATCTGATCAATTATAAGGTTAACGATTAATTGACGCCCCCTGAAACTAATCGAGTATGGTTACTTTTTTTTTCAGATGGAGTTATCTGAGTTTTTGATTTATAATTTCGCTGAAAGCTCGACCAAGGAGTTGTTTTATGGTTATCGTGAGCAAAGTACATCAGTATTTTTTCAAGCGTGACAGTATTTTGAAAACCTGGAATTGCCTGTATAAATTCGTTATCTTCATTTAGGAATGCAATAGTGGGATATCTCAACTTTCCTTTAGTCATTTTGGCAGCTAATCCGTGATAACCTCTTCTACCACCTTTTGTGAATTTATAGATTTCGTCGTGAAATTCTATATCTTCTCTGTGCTCGGCATTAAATTTTATTGCGACGAAGTGCTCATTGATAATCTCAACGATGTATGGATCTCTAAATGTCGTGTTGTCCATCTTTTTACACCATCCACACCAATCCGTATATAAGTCTATAATTACTTTTTTATTTTCATCCTTTGACTTAGCTATTCCCTCATCCCAAGAAAACCATACAACCGTCTCTTGAGCCATAGTGTTAAGGCTAAAAAATGAAATTAATATGCTGAAAAATATTTTCTCCATTAAGGTGTAAAATAAAGTACATGCCAAAATAACAACTTAAACTATATTATTACAATGAGTTGAGATGGTATTAAGATTCTTTAAAGGAACTTTAACCAAAATTATTCAGTCAATATTTTTTTGAGATTATGTGATAAGATATACTCAATCTTATCGCTTCCTAATCGAGCCGATCTCGTCCTGATTCCTTTGATATTCGGAGATTTTATGCCTTGGTTTAAAGTAGAATTCGTTTTGATAATTCTACATTCATCCCATAGGTCATTTTTAATCAAATGGGTTAATAATTCTTTGCCTCCTTCTATTAAAAGATTTGCTATGCCACGATTATAGAGATCCTGCATAATCCAGGTTAACTGCATCGTTTGATCACTTTCTTTTATTTCAACAATTGTTTTAGATGTGGACGGAAGATGATAATCCATATCCGTGGTATAAATAATAGATTCGTATTGATCAGAAAGGACATAATGAGTTTTGGGAATCCGCTGATTCCTGTCAATTATTATTCTTTTTGGAGATGAGCCAGAGTATAGGCGATTTGTCAATTGAGGATTGTCTACGATAGCCGTATTCGTCCCTATCAGAATACCCATATTCTCCGATCGCCATTTGTGAACGAGTACCTTTGATTGTGGATTACTAAGCCAAACTTGTTTGTCTTTTAATCCAATATATCCGTATTTACTTTCGGCATATTTCAGGACGATGTATGGACGCTTTTGGGTTTGATTAATAATGAATTTTTTATTTAGTTGTCGAGCTTCTTCTGCACATAACCCTACTTTAACTTCTATTCCATTTTCTTTTAAGAGTCTAACACTTTTACCACTCATGATAGGGTTAGGATCGAGCTGAGCAATAATCACTTTTTTTATTCCTTTCTCGAGTATTATATCTGTACATGGGGGCGTTTTCCCTTGATGATTACAAGGCTCTAAACTGACATAGAGTGTGCATTGAGGTAAAACGGCATTGTATTCATCTGGGATGTTGGATAGAGCGTTTCTTTCAGCATGAAAGGATCCATATCGCTCGTGAAAGCCTTCTGCTATAATTTGATCCTTGTAGACCAATACCGAACCAACCAGTGGATTTGTCTTTACCTCACCGAGGCCATATCTGGCTAAAGTAAAGCAACGCCTCATAAAGGTTTTTTCTATATCAGTACACATTAAGTTAAGATGATACGTCTGCTAAAGTTTTTAATGTATGAAGTATTTCATCTTTGGTATTGTGATGTGAGAAAGAGAATCTAATTGTTTTTCGATCGCTTGGAGCGTTTATGGCCTCTAAAACATGACTGTCTTTTTCTGCTCCTGAGCTGCAAGCACTACCTGCAGATGCGCATATCCCATATATATCCAGATTAAACATGATTAGATCCGTTTTCATCGTTTTGGGTATGGATATGCTCAATATGTGAGGGAGAAAGAGGTCGTCTTGATTGCCATTATACTGAATGTCCGAGACATATTTTGGAGCTTCGGATTTAAAATAATTCCTTAATTCCATAATCTGACCTAATTGTTGCTCTCGCTCCTCGACCATCAAAGAAAGAGCCTTAGCGAATCCTGCGATACCATAAATATTCTCAGTACCCGATCTTAGTTGACGTTCTTGTCCACCTCCATTTATCATGGCTTTGGTCATATTGTCGTTGTTGATATATATGATACCAATACCCTTTGGGCCATAAATTTTATGACCAGAACCAGATAAGAAACTAACTTTTGTTTTGCTAAGATCCAAGTCAAATTTGCCGATTGTTTGCACAGTATCACAATGTAGTAGGGCATTATGATTATCACAGATCTGAGACACTTTATCGAGATCTATCATGGTCCCTATTTCATTATTACCATGCATTATCGAAACTAATGTTTTTATATCTGACGATTCAAGCAAGTGATTTAATTCATTAGTGTCAATTCTACCATAAGCATCTACGCTGAGGAATTGTACATCTACATCATTTCTTTCTACACAGATGGCTTTGAGTGTGTTGAGTACACAAGGGTGCTCGGTAGGACTACTTATGATTCGCCTAACTCCAAGATCAACAATACTCCTATGGATAGCCATATTATTCGACTCTGTAGCACTTGAAGTAAAAAAAATCTCTCCTGCAGAGGCTTTTAAGATTTCTGCCACAGTTTTTCTGGAACTTTCTACCAAAGAGCGTGCATTCCTACCCATAGAATGTATGGAGGAAGGATTACCATAATTGATTTCCATTGCCTCCTTCATAACTTCAATTACGGGCTGAGCAATAGGAGTAGTTGCGGCATTGTCAAGATAAACCTTCATAAACAGAATCTTTGCTATTTCTAACTTTATAAGTCAATTCAACTTATTGTATTATTAAATATAGTTATAATGACTAAATTATATCAGCGATTGCGTTAATTCCATCACTTTCATGCTAAGTTCTTTTGCTTCTTTTTCTGAAGGCCCCTCAGCATATAGTCTTATGATAGGCTCTGTGTTCGATTTTCTTAAATGAGTCCATCCATTACTGAAGTAGATTTTGACTCCATCTTGAGTATCAATTTCATTTCCTTCAAATGCTTTTTCAACTTTTGACAACAAGGTATCTACATCAATGTCTGCAGTCAACTGAATTTTATCTTTAGTCATGAAATAATCTGGGAATGAAGCTCTATACTCGCTTAGGGTTTTTCCCTTTTTCATAAGCGCTGACATAATCAATGCGATCCCTACCAGTGCATCTCGCCCATAATGTAGGGCAGGGTAGATGATACCGCCATTTCCTTCACCTCCTATTACGGCATCTATTGCTTTCATCTTATTCACTACATTAACCTCTCCTACTGCCGCTGCTTCATATTGTTGACCTATTGCTTCTGTGATCTTTCGGAGTACGATAGTGGACGAAAGATTAGAAACTGTAGGGCCTGGTGTCTGCTCCAATATCCATTGAGCGACCATCACCAGTGTATATTCTTCTCCGCAGTAATTACCTTTATCATCCATAAAAGCAAGACGGTCTACATCTGGATCTACGGCTATTCCCATATCAGCATTTAGTCTTACGACTTCTCCAGAGAGCTGAGTTAGATTATGAGCTAAAGGTTCAGGGTTATGGGCAAATTCACCACTTATTTCTGCATTGATCAAGGTGTATTTACAATGTAATGCATCGAGCAAGGCAGGTATGGCAAGTGCCCCAGTACTATTAACACAATCGACAACTACGTGAAACTTCCGATCTCTTATTTCTTCAGTTAATACGGTGTCGAGATTCAAAATATCTTCTACGTGTTTGGCTATGTCATCGTCACACTTGATTAAGTGACCGAGTTGATTCACATCGACAAACTGAAAGCTCCTTTGTTTAGCTATACCTAATAATTCTTGGCCTGCTTCATGTGATATAAATTCGCCTCTATTATTGAGGAATTTTAATGCATTCCATTCTTTAGGGTTATGGCTGGCTGTTATAATTATACCCCCGCCAGCGTCATGGTATAAAACAGCCATTTCAACTGTTGGTGTGGTTGACAAACCTGCATCTATCACATCAAAACCCATCATCAAAAGTGAATTGCTAACTAACTGTTGAACTATATCACCACTGATGCGACCATCTCTCCCAATTACAATTTTTTTAGTGGCGCCACTATTGATTAACAATTGAGCATATGCACAACTAAATTCGACTATATCAATTGCAGTTAAATTATCTCCGGCTTCACCCCCGATTGTTCCTCTCATTCCAGATATGGACTTAATAAGTGTCATTGTTGATTCTTTTTATTAACGTTTGAAGGGGCAAAGCTAAAGAAATATTGATGAGTGATAATTTAAAAATGGGGATTGTATCTTTAGCTCAGATGGATAGCTTATTACAACTCGATGTAGAACTCTTTTATCTGATTAATAAGGCTTTGAGCAATACGCTCTTTGATGTGATTATGCCCATTCTAAGGAATAAGTATTTTTGGTTCCCTGCCTATGTTTTTATAGTAATGAGCCTTTTTACGCATTATAAAAGGGGCAAAGCCCTATTATATATCATTAGTATTTTGTCTTGCTTTGTTTTAACCGATCTCATCAGTTCTCAGATAATTAAAAAATCTGTTGAGAGAATCCGTCCCTGCAACGAGGTGGTATTGGTGCATAAAGTACAAGAAAGGGTAAGATGTGGATATGGTTTTAGCTTTCCCTCAAGTCATGCAGCCAATCATTTTGGACTTTCCTTTTTTCTTATTGGATTATTTGGTTTTAAGAGATGGATAAGAAGTGGTCTTGTACTATGGGCGGTGTTAGTATCTTTTGCCCAAGTATATGTTGGGTTACATTATCCTAT
>JAHDDE010000009.1 GCA_020629515.1 Saprospiraceae bacterium
GTCAAGATTAGCTTGTGGATATTCAAATCCTTCATATCCCCATCCCCAATAGTTTCTTCTTGACATAGCTTAATGTTTGATGATCTATTTGTTATTTAGGCAGCTTCAATTTTTTCGAGTTTGACCCTTACATTCTTGTGATAAGGTGTTTTGGCTATGGGGTCGCAGTAGTCAGATGAAGTTAAAATATTAGGCATTGCTCCTAATTCTCTAAAGTCTTGATCAGTACCTAAGTTCATACCATGACCATGGGGCATAGAGATGACGCCTTTTTTTACCTCCTCTGTGATCGTGGCTAATATTTTGATTGTCCCCGTAGGACTGGTAAGTCTAACTGCATTACCTTCCTCTATATCATATTCTGCAGCATCATCAGGATGAACTTTTAGGTATCCTTCTTGGTCTTTCTTAGCCCATTCGATATCTCTTATTATAGCATTTGCATTATAGGTTCGTCGTTCGCCTGCAATAAGATTAAGTGGGTATTCTTTTTCTAATTTGGCTTGTTTTTGCAGTACCTCTGGAAGTTTCGTTAGCCAATTGTCTAAGAGCTCTGGTATGGCGAGGTTCACTCTTTTGTCTGGTGTTTTTAGCAATTTCCAAGTGTCTTCATAGTCATGCTTGCTTAAGGTAATGCCAGAGGGGCTATTCATTATTTTATCATAGAGGATATTACCCAATTCACCACCTTTTCCCTCGATTCCTGCTTTTGCGATTGCTTGCGGATATTTCTGAGCATACAGCTGTGCTCCAAACCATACAAAAGCGGCATTTTCTGCTCCAGGTTCCATTGTTTTCCCTAATGTCTCTCTTAGGGCGATAGGAGCTAATTGAGCGAACTTTGGAATCTTAAATGCAGCCTTCATATACTCAGCTTGAAAAGCTCCTTGCCCCGGATGCTCTTGATCAGATAGAGCGGCCTTTTCTAAGGCTGAAAAATCGGCCTGATCTAAGCCTCCCATGGCTCTAACCAGACGTGTGTAAATTTCGGGTTCATCTAAGGTGCCTTCTAAAGGAGGGAAAATAGGTTTCCTGAGATGAAACATATTTTCAGCAAAAAATGTCGTTTCGTATTTTTCAAATTGGTTAGAAGCCGGTAGAACATAATGTGCTTCTCTCGCAGTCTCAGTCATGGCTACATCTACCACGACCATTAGATCTAATTTTTTATACGCTTTAATTTGTGCTTGTGTATCTGCCCAATTAAGGACAGGGTTAGTACTATCGACGAAGAGTGCTCTCAGTCGTTTTGGATGATCCGTATCTATTTCTAGAGGCAATACATTGGGTGGATATATCTTTGATATTTCTCTGGCCTTAGTGACCATAGTAGTTCTACCACCTTCTTCTGGGTCCTTACTATTGCCGATGATAGGCATAAACCATGTGCCAAGATGATTGGTGCCATGTTTATTAAAATTACCCGTGAGCAAGAATAGTAATCTTTTTAAGTAAGCATTTAGAGTACTATTGAGGCTCATTTCTATGCCAAGATCAGATCTCACTGTGACGGTTTTAGCAGCGCACATTTTTCTGGTGACCTCTTTAACCAAGGATGATTCGACACCAGCAATATCGCAATATTCATCGATTGGGATCTCTAAGAAATATGGCTTAATCTCAGAAAATCCATTAGTATGTGTTTTAATAAATTCATGATCTATCAGATCCTCTTTAATCATAATGGCTATCATGGCAGACATCAACCAGGCATCACGACCTGGTTTCACTTGTAGAAAATAGTCTGCTTTCCTGGCTGTCTCGGTCCTCCGTGGATCTATAACCACCAAGGTCCTATTTTTATCTTTTGCTATCTCGCCTATGACTCTTCGTGCTCGGGGTAATCCATGCGATTGCATAGGGTTAGCTCCAATGATTAATCCAAATTCAGCATCATCTAATGGTTCCGTATAATTAATATTTTGAGCCCCAAAGAGTTTGCCGTGGACCCAAAAGTTGCCGGTTTTCTCTTGCGCTAATGAAGAATATATGTATGGGGTGCCACAGGTTTTTCTAAAGGTGTTAGCGTATAGTTGGGCCATATGGTTTCCCTGCCCACCACCACCTGCATAGGCTATACTCGTACCGCCATGGGTATCCCTTATCTGGACCAATTTATCGGCAATTTCTTTAATTGCAGTATCCCAAGAAATTTCTTCAAAACTACCATCTGCTTTTTTACGTAGAGGGGAAGTCAATCTATCTTGATTCTGATAATAGTTGAGACGAGTTGCTTTTTGACAGATATATCCTTTTGATGAAGGATGATCTTCATCTCCTGTTATTTTTAGAAATTGTTTAGTGGAATGATCTACTTCAATTTTGATTCCGCAATTAACAGAGCAAAGTATGCAAGCGGTCTTATGTACTGAGGTGGTAGACATATTATGATTAATTTTAATGTGTTCAACAATTGTTAGGTTGATCCTTAGCTAATTCCCAAAATGTATCTGACTTATCTTCATTTGGTCTATCCAAACAAGGGAAGTCTTTTTCTATAAGTATATCAAGATGGCTTTTATCGCTAAGTGGGATATTTTGAGATATACTGACTTGATCAGAATGAATCCATTGATTCGCTATGGATTTAGGAATGCTGATTTGAATATTGTGATCAATGAATTGAGCACCGATTTCATGGAGATCTTCAACTATTAACAAACTATAAACTAAGCTTCTTTCATCAGGAAAATCAATCCTTTCTTCAACTAAACCCTTTTGGTCAAGAGATCTAAGTTCCGATTTTCTTAATCTCAGTCTTATGCTGTTATGAGTAGTTCTGAGTTTCATTGATTTTAGTTATCAAGATCATTGCTGTAAGAGAATGATCGCTCTCAAATGTAATGAAATGCTTTTAAGAGAGCAAATGCTTTCTTATCTTTGAAGATATAATTATGAAAAGGACTACACGTAATCCAATTAAATCCAAGCAAGAAATCATTGAGAAGGCTGGGCCAGTTTTTAATACTAATGGTATAGCGGGAACCTCTATGCAGATGTTAGTAGACGCTACAGGATTTCAAATGGGGGGTATATATCGTCATTTTGATTCTAAGAGAGACTTGGCTCAGGCAGTATTTCAATACAACTTTATTAAAAATGTAAAGAGCACGTTCGCAAATGATATAGAATGTTCTCCAAGAGAAAAGTTGCTCTATATACTGGACAGTTATACTTCAGGATTTAGCGAAGCAAAAGTAGATGGTGGATGTCCCATAATAAATATGGCTTCGGAAGTGGATGATACTGATGATGAATTTAGAAAGGTCATTAAGTCTGCTATTAATGAAATACTCGACATTTTAATTGATGTTTTTGATGAAGGAAAGCGAGTAGGGCAGTTTCACTCACATATTAATAGTCGCCAAGAAGCCCTTTATATGTTTTCTGCCTTTGAAGGTTCTATAATACTCGGACGAGTATTAAGAAGTAGTGCTGATTTTATTTCTATTCTTGAGGGCCTGCGAAATCACTTGGTCCATCACGTTTTCAGAGATTAACCAGTATCAATTATTAAAGTACTCCTTCATTCATTTGGCGATAAGCGTAGTCTACTGCACGTGCCGTAAGCGCCATATACGTAATACTAGGGTTTTGGGTTGCTGATGAAGTCATGCATGAACCATCTGTAATAAATACATTTTGGACATCATGCATTTGATTCCACTTGTTTAATACGCTTGTTTTTGGGTCTTTACCCATTCTTGCTGTGCCCATCTCATGTATGGCAGCACCCACTGCAGTTTCATTATTGTAGCTATAGATGTCCTTACATCCTGCAGCTTCCAGCATTTCTTCTGCGCATGTCACTCCATCTTTTCTTAGAATGCGTTCATTTTCTCTTAATTGAGCATCAAAAGTGATAATTGGCATACCGTGTTTATCCCTTTTGTCAAAATTGAGGTACATTTTGTTATCGTGATATGGAAGAATCTCTCCAAAACAAGTCATATTAATATGGTAAGAACCAGGAGAGAAAATCTGCTTTTTAAGATCCTCTCCAAGTACACCAGTTGGATCAACAGGTATTCGTACCGCTCTTCCTTGATATCCAAATCCTCTAATATAGTCATCTCTCTTAGTAGCCTCATCTATATTCCTAAAACGAGGAATATAGAAACCACAGGGTTTTCGACCCTTGTAATATTTGTCTTCAAATCCTGGCAAAGTACCACCAGCTCCCATACCATAATGGTGATCCATGATATTATGTCCCAATTCGCCGCTACTATTACCTAAACCATCAGGAAACTCGTCAGATCTACTATTGAGCAATATGGCAGTTGTCCCAACTGTACTCGCATTGCAAAAGATAATTCTTGCGAAATATTCAAATTCTTCACCAGTATTGGAGTCTTTCACTCTTACGGAAGTGGCCTTTCGCGTATTTTTATCAAACACTATTTCGCTCACAATGCTATCTGGACGAATAGTAAGATTGCCCGTATCTTGAGCTACAGGAAGCGTGGCTGACTGGCTGCTGAAGTAAGCTCCATATGGACATCCTCGATGGCACCTATTTCTACTTTGGCATTGTCCTCTTTTGCCTAAATGTATTTTTGGATCATACTCTGTTAAATTGGCTACACGACCTGGTGTGATCACTCTTAATGGATATTTTTTGGCTACGGACTCTCTAAAGAATTGTTCTGCGCAATTGAGCTCAAAAGGCTTAAGAAATTTTCCATCCGGAACCTGTTTAAGACCTTCCTTTTGTCCAGCTACTCCTACAAAAGTCTCAACGCGGTCATACCAAGGAGCTATGTCTTTATACCTTATGGGCCAGTCGATAGCGATACCATCCTTCGCATTAGCTTCAAAATCTAAATCACTCCATCTGTAGCAATGTTTTCCCCACATTATTGATCTACCACCCACATGATGTCCTCTAATCCAATCAAACCTATGATCCTCATCATATGGATACTCATCGTCTTTATTGACTAAATGCTTGTTGTCCTGACGTACCCACCAGTTCAATCTATTCTGCTGGAAATAGTGTTTATCTATTTCTTCTTGACTGAGCATGTTTTGGTTAGGTAGTTCCCACTTATCCAATGAGGCAGTAGGGTAGTCTCCATGTGTGATCATCCTACCTCTTTCGAGAACTAAAGTTTTTAATCCTTTCGTACACAATTCCATGGCGGCGTAACCACCACTGATCCCTGAACCAATTACGATAGCATCATAGGTAGCTTCATTTTTTCCTTTTATGGTAAAATTCATATTGCCCAAGCTTTTCCGTTAACTGAAGATAACTCTATACATCCTTCATATTCGCCAGGTACTGGCAGATAATTCAAGTATTGTGTGCCTACCACTTCTGTACTGAGATAATAGGCTATAGTCTGTTGTTTTATTTCTTTAAATGATGATTTTGCTGATTGAAGACGGGCGTCATCAGAAGTTTCGATCGCCCTTAATTCAGCGAGTTGCTCTTCTGTATTTTTAGACTTGAAATCTGTTCCTAAATGCTCAATTAATGAGTTAAGTTGTGCCATATAGGTATTCTGATCCTCCGTTGAGTACACTTCTCCTACCATCGTATCTATCATATTATGAACGCCAACTTCTGTTGCACTCGGACTATCGGTTTTAGGAAGAATTATATCTGTCAATGTGGTTATGAAGTCAAATCGATTGGCATCTAAGAATCCTGACGGACTGGCCACGCTATTCTCACATCCAGAGAGTATTGAGCTGATTAATGGTGCACCCAAAGCAGCGCCTGTAAGGGCAGCGGTACATTTTATTATCTCTCGTCTTTTCATACAATTATTTGTGCATGATAAGATATGATTTTTTGAAAGTTTTGAAGGAGAAAAAAGGAGATAAAGTAAAATGAAGTATTATCGGGATATTATAACTGTACCAAAAATGTTTTCTAATTTTTGAAATTCATAGTCATCGGTATATCGCAATCTTACAGCCACGGCATAGCTGCCCGTACCTACTGGAGTATTGTTGAACGTGCCGTTCCAACTTTCATTTATGTCATTACTCTGATACATAAGACCGCCCCATCGATCGTAAATGTTCATTTCAAATTCTGAAACACTTACTGTATTGGGTATTACTACTCTAAATTCATCATGAACTCCATCATTATTAGGTGTGAATATATTGGGCATGTACATTCTGAATCGGTTACATTCTTCATTACCAATATATATTTCATCTTCATATACACAACCCGCCTCATTCATAGCTGTGGCTTGGTATAAACCTTCAAAGTCTACAGTATAACTATTACCTATAGAACCATCTTGCCAAATTATATCAATATTATCTCCGAGAGGTATCTCAAGCTGTAAAGTATTGACCTCGCATTTGATCGTATCTTCTCCCAGTGAAAATATAGGTGGAGTGAGCGTCTCTATATTGACGCTATCTGAAAATGTACAGCCTTCAGATGTTATGGTTGCGATATAGGTTCTCCCTTGAGTAGCGGCTATACTGGGTGTATCTTCTCCAGTATTCCACAATATATTTTCATCACTAAATGCTGATGGTGTCAGAATAACGGTATCCCCCTCACATATAAGATGATCTTCACCAAGACTAAAGGTTGGAATAGGCTTAGTTTGTACTTCTATTTCATCACTATACTTGCAACCATTGCGATCAACTATGACCGATAAGATGCCTTCGGATATAGTATTATTTGGGCTTGTGGAGCCATCGGACCATAAATATGTGCTATTATCAATGGTGATGTCTAATAATAGCTGATCTCCCTGACATATAGTTGTGTCAGCACCAAGAGCGATTTCGGGTAGCTCTGCAAGACTCAGTCTTATTGAGTCCGTAAACGTACAAATGCCTTCCTGAGTGGTGAGAATATATAGCCCCTCTTCACTTATAGTAATCGTTTTATCATTTGATCCAGTATTCCACTGGTAGCTGTCATATTCTGTTTGTATACCTACTTCAATGGATTCTCCAAAACAGACACTGGTGTCTTGAGATAGATCAAATGTAGGCAGTGCGGCTATCTCTACATATATACTATCAGAATTTTGACAACCATTATTATCTGTTACTTGTAGATAATATTGATTGGTAGTATCGGCAGATATGCTTCTTTCATTATTTCCATTGCTCCATAGATAGGAGAGATTTCCTGAAAATTGCGATTCAAGAATTAAGGTTTCGTCTTCACATATCAATGTGTCATTTCCTAATTCTATCATTGGGATTTCGTTGAATGATAAAGTCGTGCTGTCTGTTGCACTACACACACCATCTGTCATATTAACCCAATAGGTGCCTGGTTCACTTACCACAATGCTATCTGATGTACTATTATTGGACCAAATGTAGCTTACTTCGCTTACACCAGGACTAAGAGTAATAAATTCTCCTTTACAGGCTTCGAGTGAGTCTTTTAATTGAGGAACAATAAGAGGTCGATAATCAATTAGTATGGTATCATGAGCAAGGCAAGCTCCTTTAGCGACAGTTACATTGTAACGCCCTCCTTCCTCCACAAGCAGTGTATCCATGCTGAGGTTGTTTTGCCAAACCACGGAACTTAGCTGATTAAGAGGGATATCGATGGTTAAAGCTAATGACTCGGTTTCGCACAGTGTTGTATCGTTACCAATATTAACTGCAAAGTTGGGGTCGAAGTCGATTCTTATAGAGTCACTTATAGAGCAATTGTTAGCAAAGGTCACCTCGGCAGCAATGGTTGTAGATTCAAAGATGGTTTGAGTTGCTTCATTAGAGCCGTTGGACCACGAAATATTCAACATGTCTTCGTTGCTAAATGGCGCTAATGTCAGACTGATATCGTCACAAATCGTTTGATCAGGACCTAAAAATCCATCTTGATCTGTATCTGATGGTTCAGGAAAATACCAGCCAACATTGGATTGGGCAATGTTCGTACTATGAGATCCCGCATTAAAATCTGCAGAACCGATTGCCTCAATATCTTTTAATTCCACGAAGTCCATTTCGATAATTCCATCCGATTCTATCCAGATACTCGCTTTGTCTCCAGAGGAATTACTTAACCATTCAATTGGGGTGCAATTATTTCCTTGCGCACTGAGGTATTTTACTATTCTCTGAGTTTTATTGGCTTCGAAGGTATACGACTTGCCACTGCTAAAGATCAGGCTGTCAACACTCATTTGGGAGGTTCCAGAAATTATACCATTACCATTAAATTCTATTTTTTGTATAGTCGGAGAATCACTCAAAGTAATCGTAGAAGTACCTGAATTACTCGAAAAGAATAAAAATCCTAAATCGATGGGGACCGCAATTAATACACCTGTGGTTGGACTGGTGAATTCAATTGTGCTGCCCTCATTGGATATAACGGGATCAATATTTCCTGTAATAGTCAATGGTTGACTGAATGCTCTGCTACTGCCGTTGATGAGAATAGTAGAGTGATCTAATAGCAATGTGGGTCTGGCATCTGCAAAACTTTGAATATTCATTTCTTGTGTAGAAATGGTTTGACCCTGAGCGTCAAATGTGAGACTTCCATCGATTCTAAAGAAATTTGACACATTGAGATCGTCAAGTAGTTTTACGCCTTTATCACCTCTGATGATCACAGTTGTTATGGTGTTGCCACTGGTTTTTATGGTTTGTTCATTATTGTAGCTCAGTACTTCTAAGGTAGTGTTGATACTTAGTGAATTGGAGATATCCATATTACCATACAGGTATAAAGCTTGTAATGATAATGAAATGCTAGTCGTGGGGACGTTGAATGTAAAATTATTACAATAACCAGAGTTGCCATTTGAATTGGTTATCTGAGCATTAGCCCCGGTAAATGAATTTTCGTCAAAAATTACATTGTCAAGCTGAGTGGGAACACATTGTCCCCCTGGGCCACCACTGCTCATGGCCCAATGACTTGGATCATCCCAGTCTCCGCTGCCTCCAACCCAGAACAAGTCTCGAGGAACTGGGGCTTCAAATGCGACATTTTGATTAGCGCCACCATCTATTGAATTAAACGCTTGTATCTCATTATCACTGATAAAATTGATGCCTCTTAATGAGAAGTTTTCGATCTCTTCAGTTACGTTAAGCTTGATATTAACTGGATCATCAGAAAAGGAAAAATTAGTGATGGTAACTAGCCCGTCACAGGCATTTCCCCATAGTAGACTATCAATCTCTTGAATAGCATTATTTTGCAAAAAATAACTAAATCCATTACTTAAGATTAAGGTGTTCATTTCGTTAGAACCTTCTATATTTCCATCTTTGTTGAAGGTTATTCGATCAAAAAATGGCTCTGCTCCGAGAGAAGATTGGGTCCGTATAAATCCCCTAATTCCTTGAAAAGTTATATTATGATAGTATAATTTTTGTATTCCTTTATTGATAAATGAAGCAAATGCTCCGTCCAACTTTATCTCTGAATTGCCAGAATCCAGATTAAAATTGGAAGAATTTATAATCCATGTTATGAGATTCCCTCCTTTTTGTAGAAGTTGTAATGTGCTATTGCCTAAGGATAGTGCTCTTGGAGTATCGAAGTCTGAAAGAAATGAATACATTTCGATATACTGACTATTAGTGTTAAGGTGTCCACTTTGGAGTATGATATTGTTTTCTACAATTAGTGAATCCCCTATAGTCCAAGTTCCATCTGAATTGTTGAAGTATATATCTTTTAAGAATTTTTGTCCTGCACTTATAATTGAATTATCATCGTCAGACGCTACAAAATTATAGTCGCCTTGAAAGTCATTGATCATCTGAGCATTAAATACTAATGAACCATGTATAGTTATTGTACTAAAAGATGTTCCAGTTAATATTGGCATTAATGACATGTTGATCCAAGACATGTCGTTGCAGGTTGCATTAGGAACGTTAATAAACACGGATTGCCCAGGAGCAGAAAAAGATAACTCATCAAAAAACACATTGTCTGCTGAACTCGGAATACATTCTGATGAGGGTCCTCCTGAGGACAGTGACCAATGACTTGGATCATCCCAATTACCAGCCCCTCCAATCCAGTAAAAATCTAAAGAATTGTCCATGTCAATGATCCAACCTTGATTGTTTCCCAGGTCTATACTATTGGTTGCTTCGGCTAATCCTGAGTTGATGTGTATATCGCTAAGTGTGACATATTCTACTAGGATATTTTCTTGAGCATTGATTATTGCCGCATTATTTGATTCGCTGCTGCTGAGCACTATTGATTCCTTACATGATCCTTTAGCGTCCATATATCGGATGTTGTAAAATAATCCTGCACCGAGGACATAATTCTGAGCAGGATAAAGAATGAGGCTATCTATAGCCATCGCTGATCCTAAGAATGAAGAGTGCTTTAAGTCGGCGGCTCCTTGGATACTAATGATCGTTTGATTTCTTACATTATCAAGAATAAAGTTTCCATTAGACACTTCTAAGGTTAAATCATTGATTCTCAATTCTCCTTGTCCGTCACAAAACAGAGAAGCATCATTTGCTTCGAAGATAATATTGGATTGAGCTCCGATCAATACAAAGTTACTGCCACCGAATCTTGCTGTATATTGATTATTGAGATCGCTATTCATAGTAGGGGCATCTGTGGACCCAGTAAGTCTGAATGCTGTTGGTCCCAGATCTATTCTTCGATTTGAATTTGAATTGGACAAAAGATACTGCGTCCTAACCACATTTCCCATGAAAAAAACATCTCCACGTTTGAACTCTATAGAGACATCGACAAATACATTGCTTATAACATTCCAACTTCCCCCGCCATCAAATGTTAAAAAGCGACCTAATTTATGGATAGAAAAATCTATAACATTGTTTCGTAGATTGCCAGAAAGTGTTAGAGATCCTCTAAAATCAAAGTTTAGATCCTGAATTAAATATACACTACCAAATATGGATAACGTTGTATTGGGAGAAGCACTAAACGTAGGAGTAAATCGAGCACCTCTAAAATCAAGATCTTGACAAAACGCTATGGCTCCGTTGATTGTGATTATTTGTCCTGGTGCAGTAAAGGAATTTTCATCAAAAATGACATTATCACTTGCCGTAGGAGTTTGAGTATGAGAAATGGTTCCACCACTTGTAGTAGCCCAATGACTGATCTCAGACCAATCACCACTTCCTCCGATCCAATAATAGTCTTCAGCTATAATTGAAGTCGTAAAAAATGTCAAAATAATATATATGACAACTTTCCTCAAAAGAAATGCTTTTATGCTCTTCTATTGATGCAGCAATGCATCTAAAACGCTATGGAAATATTTTTGTAACTCATCACATCAATATTGTCAAAATTTTAACAAAGTCCTCTCGATTCGTTAAAATATCCCTTATATCGTCTTATTTATTGAATAAATATTCGTGCCAAACTTTTCAATTACAAGGTAAAATTATTTTAATAAATTGATTATTATATATTTATAGATATTAATTTTTGTAATGTATTGTCCAAATAGGGCTTTAATTTCTTCATTACTATGACAAAACCTTTTTTTTCAGAAAAATTAACTGGATTAATCGTTAAAAAGCCATCCAACTATGCCGCAGGAAAAATGGCTATTAAAAAATCCATAGAGCACCTCATGAATGAAATGGGGCCGGTCCGAGCATTTACTGCAATAAACAAAATGAATAAAAAGGATGGCTTTGATTGTCCAGGGTGCGCATGGCCGGATCCAGATGATAAGCGTTCTGTATTGGGAGAGTATTGTGAGAATGGTGCTAAAGCATTGGCAGAAGAAGCGACGATGAAAAAAGTGGGTCCAGATTTTTTTGCTCAACATACTTTATCAGAGTTGAGACAATGGTCAGACTTCGAAATTGGTAAAAGTGGTAGACTTACATCTCCGTTAACTTTTAATCCAGACAATGATAAATATGAGGCAATTTCATGGGAAAATGCGATCGATTGTATTGCTAAGAGTTTGACTTCACTCAATGATCCTAATGAAGCGGTGTTTTATACTTCTGGAAGGTCATCTAATGAAGCAGCTTTTTTATATAGTTTATTAGCCAGGAGGTTAGGTACAAACAATTTACCTGACTGTTCAAACATGTGCCACGAAAGTAGCGGAGTAGGTCTTAGTGAGACCTTAGGTATCGGCAAAGGTTCCGTAACCTTAGAGGACTTGCATAAAGCAGAAGTGATCATGATTATAGGGCAGAATCCTGGCACCAATCATCCAAGGATGCTCACATCATTGCAAAAAGCAAAGAAAAATGGTGCAAAGGTGATAACTATCAATCCTCTTATTGAGGCTGGACTCAAAAAATTTAAGAACCCTCAAAAACCTGAAGATTTACTGGGTGCAGGAACAGATATAACTGATGTCTATTTGCAAGTAAAGATTAATCAAGATGTAGCCTTACTCAAGGCCATTCAAAAAAGCTTGATCTCTATGGATGAATACGACGATGTATTGGACCATGATTTTATCTCAAACAGTACAGTTGGGTTTGAAGCGATGCAGAAGGACTTAGAACAATATCAATTAGAGGACTTGATAGTATCGTCAGGAGTAAAAATGGAGAGCTTCCAATCCACCATAGACATCCTTAAAGGAGCCAAAAAATTGATTATTTGTTGGGCTATGGGATTGACACAACATAAAAATGGGGTAGACAACATAAAAGAATGTGTGAACCTCTTATTAATGAAAGGGGCTATAGGAAAGGAAGGAAGTGGCACATGTCCTGTTCGAGGTCACAGTAATGTACAAGGAGATAGGACAGTCGGTATTAATCATAAGATTACACCAGGTCAGATGGAAATAATCAAAAATAAATTTGCTTTTAATCCTCCCCAAGCGCAGGGTTATGATGTAGTCGAAGCTATTATGGCTATGCATGAAAATAGAGCTCGCATATTCATGTCCTTAGGAGGAAATTTCATTTGTGCAGCTTCGGATACGCATTACACCGCTGAGGCAGTCAGTAAATGTGATCTTACTGTGTCCATAAGCACTAAACTTAATAGATCTCATTTGTACCCTGGGAAGCGAGGACTTATTCTACCTACACTGGGCAGATCAGAAAAAGATATATCTAATGGGAAAGTCTCGTTAGTAACTGTAGAAAATAGTATGGGCAAAATACAACCCAGTAAAGGCGTGCTCGATCCTGTGTCTGATGAATTAATGAGTGAACCAGATATTATCTCACGTATCGGGTTAGCTTGTTTTGGCGATCATCAAAGCTTAAATTGGTCTGACTATATAGGTCAATATGATAGAATTAGAACAGATATTTCAGATGTGATTGGTGGTTTTGAGCAGTATAATCAGCGCATAGAAAATGGTAATGAATTCTATCTGCCCAATAATGCTCGTGTTGGGGACTTCTCTAAGCTTCCTGGAGGCAGGGCGCATTTCAGCATCTGCCCACTGCCATTTCACGAAATGGAACAGGATGATTTTTTATTGATGACGATTAGGTCTCATGATCAATTTAATACCACAATCTATGGTTTAGATGATCGATATCGTGGTATTTATGGAGAGCGAAGGGTAGTATTGATGAATCAAGATGATATGGATAGAATGCAAATTCAAAACAAAGAACTAATCACCTTACTCTCCACTTATGACAATGTCGAGCGAAGAGTGGACAAGTTTTATGCGGTTTCTTACGATATTCCGAGTGGGAACTTAGCCGCATACTTCCCTGAGACTAATCCGCTTATACCTATCGACCAATATGCTGACAAGAGCCAAACCCCTATCTCAAAGAGCATCAGAGTTAAGGTATTAAAATATACTCCTTCCGATTAAACAAAGTTGTGTTTGATTAGGTTAATTTGTTGATGGCGCATTCAGGAAACAAGGCGTATCTCCCCACAAAGGTCTGTGTAGTCTGTGAACGACCATTTAGCTGGAGAAAGAAGTGGCGAGATAGCTGGGAAGAAGTCAAATACTGTAGTGAACGATGCAAGCGAATGAAATCTGTTAATAAAGACAAACATTGAGAAAACTTAGACTTATCCTTGGTGATCAACTGAACCACGAGCACAGTTGGTATAAGGAGAAAGATGGAGAGACGATATATGTCCTCATGGAGGTCCAACAGGAAATGACTTATGTCACTCATCATATCCAAAAGATAATTGCTTTCTTCCTCAGTATGAGAGCTTTCGCAGAACATTTAGAATTGTGTGGTCATAAGGTAGTTTATCTAAAGATTGATGATGAACAGAACAAACAGAATATAGTTGCTAATCTGAATAGTTTAATCGAACGATATCAGATCAATAAATTAGAATATTTGTTGCCAGATGAATATCGACTCGATGAAGAATTAAAGAATTATTGTGCTAAGTTGCCAATACCTTCTGAAGTTTCTGATACAGAGCATTTTATAACAGGTAGATCTGAACTAAAGGAGTTTTTTGAAGGTAAAAAACAACTCCTTATGGAGTCTTTTTATAGAATGATGCGTAAGAGGCACCACATATTAATGGATGATGAAGGCCGTCCTATAGGAGGAACATGGAATTATGACAAGCTCAACAGGACTAAGTTGCCCAAGTCACATATGGTTACACCACCATTAACCTATAAACATGATGTAAAGGCACTATTACAAAGTGTACAATCCACAGGAATAAATACTATCGGAGAGATTGATTCAAATGAATTTATCTGGCCAATCAACAGGAAAGAATCATTAGATTTATTAGACTTCTTCCTCGAGAATCTGTTACCCTACTTTGGCACATTTCAGGATGCCATGACCCCTGATTACTGGTCCTTATATCATTCAAGACTTTCATTTTCAATGAATGTCAAGCTATTAAGTCCGATGGAAGTCATCAGGTCTGTTCAATCAAAATGGATAGAAAATCAAGAGACTATATCTATATCTCAGGCAGAAGGATTTATAAGGCAGATATTGGGCTGGCGTGAGTATATGAGAGGTATTTATTGGAAAGAAATGCCTCGATTTGGTCAATTGAATTACTTTAATAATGAAGGTAAATTACCTTCTTGGTTCTGGACAGGACATACTAAGATGTCTTGTATGTCACATTCGATCAAGCAGTCTCTTAAATATGCATATGCTCACCATATTCAGAGACTTATGGTCACTGGGAATTTTGCTTCTCTTACAGGTATTGATCCCGATCAAGTTGATCACTGGTATCTCGGTATCTATATTGATGCCATTGAGTGGGTAGAATTAACTAATACAAGAGGAATGAGCCAATTTGCTGATGGAGGAATAGTTGGGTCTAAACCTTATGTATCGTCGGGTAATTATATAAAAAAGATGAGTAATTATTGTGACTCATGTTATTATAATGTCAAGGATAAAACTGGAGATAAGGCCTGTCCATTCAATGCACTATATTGGCACTTTATGGCACGAAATAGAAGTTTGCTGGAGAAAAATCCACGTATTGGTATGGCTTATAGAACGTTGGATAAAATGACTGATGAGAATAAAAGAGCACTTATTGATAAGGGAGATCAACTAATTGATTCTATAGAAGAATTATAGCACTCTTAACTATTATAAAAATTCCAAAGAAGAAAAAATATACTCCATTGGAATTGATCATCGTACCTTACTTATTCTATTACTAAATGTCACTATAAATTTTAGTATTGTGGACTTCATACCATTTGATATAACCTGCTATAATCGACTCCATAAAAAGTTCCAATTTTTATTTGAACCAGAACTCATCAATGAGATATGTAAAAATGGTCAGATCAGATTGTTTGAGGAGGATATGGAGTTGATGGATATTGGCACGATTATCACTCACATGCCATTGGTCATATCTGGGTCTATAAAGATAATGACAGAAGATAAGCATGGAGATGAGCTCTTGCTTTATTATTTAGAGTTAGGAGATACTTGTGCTGTGACTCTTAATTGTTGTACCAAGCGAGCAAAGTCAACCATCAGAGCTATCACGGAGGAGAAATCCGAGATCTTATTTGTGCCAGTAGAGAAAATGGAAGACTGGATGATCAAATATAAGAGTTGGCGGTCATTCGTATTGGATAGTTATAATATACGACTTACAGAGATGGTACATGCAATAGATAATTTAGTGTTCAATAGTATGGAGGAAAGGCTGCTTAAGTACATAAAAGATAAATGTTGGATCAACAAAACACATGTTCTGAATATCAGTCACCAAGAAATAGCTAAAGATCTGCATTCTTCGAGAGTAGTTGTTTCACGTCTCATGAAAAAGTTAGAAAGAGAAAATCTTATTAAACAAGCTCGAAATAAGGTAGAATATCTAGAATATAGCCCAAAGTAATCCCCCTTGTGTAACTACGGTTACAATCTGAATTGATTATTGCAATAATATTTGCAAACAAATCAATTTAACTATGGAAATTTTATTGGACCCTTGGCCTTGGTATATAGCGGGCCCTCTTATTGCTCTTAACATGTTTTTGCTAATCTACTTTGGCGAAACTTTTGGAGTTTCGAGTAATCTTAGAACTATTTGTGCTATGAGTGGCGCCAAGAAGTACAGTGAGTTTTTCGATTTTAACTGGAGAAATCAGATTTGGAATGTAGTTTTTATTGTAGGTGCGGGGATCGGTGGATATGTCAGTTCAACTTATTTGTCTTCTGACGTTGGGGTCCATTTATCTATGGCCTCTATCAATAGCCTTAAGGACATAGGTATTGCTTCCTCTTCTGCCTTTTTGCCAGAAGAGATATTTTCTTTTGACCGATTGTGCTCTTTTAGCGGATTTATGACTCTACTTTTTGGTGGAGTATTAGTGGGTTTTGGGGCGAGATATGCAGGAGGGTGTACATCAGGACATGCCATCACTGGGTTAAGCAGTATGCAGCTCCCAAGTCTTATAGCTGTTATCGGTTTTTTTGTCGGAGGGTTAGTTATGACTCATTTTCTTTTACCTTTTATAATTCAACTATGAAAATGATTAAATTCTTGGCGTTGGGTATCGTATTCGGAATCACCTTGTCAAAAGCCGAAATTATTTCGTGGTATCGGATTTATGAGATGTTCCATTTTGATTCATTTCATATGTATGGAGTCATAGGATCTGCAGTGGGATTAGGGCTATTATCTATACAAGTCATCAAGCACTTGAAGATCAAAAATTTATACGGATCAGAAATCTTCATATCTGATAAAACAGGTGGTTATCAGAGATATTTATTTGGAGGAATCCTATTTGGATTAGGATGGGCTTTAGTAGGGGCTTGTCCAGGGCCTATGTTTATCTTATTGGGATACGGATATTTGAGTATATTAATAGTCATATTGGGTGCTATCGTTGGTACTTTTCTGTATGGGATAGTACGTCAAAGATTACCACACTAAAAAAGATATAGCATAATTTAATGAATTCATATTTCCCTTTCATTTCATGGATCTCTACCTATGATAGGTCACTTTTTATCAGTGATTTGATTGCAGGATTAACTGTTGGGGTTATGTTGATACCGCAAGGTATGGCTTATGCTATGCTGGCTGGATTACCTCCAATATATGGATTGTATGCTTCAACCATACCATTATTCGTTTATGCCCTTTTGGGCACCTCCAGACAGTTAGCTGTAGGTCCAGTTGCTATGATCTCCTTATTAATAGCAAGTGGTGTGGGTAGGATTGCTGAGCCTGGATCGGAGCAATACATTTCGCTGGCCATACTTTTAGCTATGATGGTTGGCTTGATACAATTTATTATGGGACTTTTTAGATTAGGGTTTGTAGTTAATTTTTTAGCTCATCCAGTCATCGCAGGTTTTACCTCTGCTGCGGCGATAATCATTGGACTTAGTCAAATAAAGAATCTTATAGGTGTCGATATAGATCGAGGAAGTGTCTTGTCGACAATAACACAACTTTGGGACAATATAGGAGATGTTCAACCTCACACTTTGAGCATAGGTATATTGTCGATTATTATATTGATAGGCTCTAAAAAGATTAATAAAAAATTGCCAGCACCACTCTTTGTTGTACTTATTGGTATGATGATCGTTTACAGCTTAAGTCTTGACCAAATAGGAGTGAATATCGTCAAAGATATTCCTGAAGGGTTGCCAGCTTTTTCATTGATTCATTGGGATATCGTAGCCATCCGCAAGTTATTGCCAATAGCTTTGGCAATATCATTTGTTGGTTTTATGGAATCGATAGCAGTTGCTAAGTCAATCGAGACTAAGCATAAAGAATACAAAATTGTTCCAAATCAAGAATTATTAGCCTTAGGGTTGGCGAATATTTTGGGTAGTTTATTTCAGTCTTTTCCTGTCACAGGTGGCTTTTCTCGAAGTGCAGTTAATGATCAAAGTGGAGCGAAGACAGGTATGGCTACCATTATAAGTGCTTCCTTGATAGTACTTACCCTTTTATTTTTGACGAGTTATTTTTACTTTTTGCCTAAAGCTGTTTTATCGGCCATTATTTTAGTGGCCGTTTATGGTTTGATTGATTTTGGTGAGGCAAAGCATTTGTGGAAGACCGATAAGCAGGATTTTATATTATTTGTTGTTACAGCACTATTTACTCTGATTATTGGTATTGAAGAAGGCATTCTGATAGGAGTCGTGATGTCGATCGTCATGCTGATATATCGGGTGTCTAATCCTCATATTGCGGAATTAGGAAAAGTCCCAGAGACCAATCATTATCGGAATGTAAAAAGATTCGAAAATCTTGAGTCAGATGAAGAGATATTGATAGTGCGCTTAGACGCAGAATTGTTTTTCGCTAATACTAATTACTTTATAAGTGAGTTACATAAACTTGGAAGTAAGAGACGAGAGTTGAAATACATCGTTATTCACGCAGGCAGCATTCAGAATGTTGACTCCTCAGGAATTCATGCAATAAAAGGGATAGTAGAAGAATATGGCAGAGAGGGTGTTCAAATTTTATTTACCAATGTCATCGGGCCTACAAGAGATATATTTGCAAAAAATAGGATTATCGAAATGATAGGTCCATCTAATTTTCATCTTACTATAAAAGATGCAGTGGAGTCCATTAAGGGAATAGGAAATGATGAACATAGGATCATTGCACTTCAGTCCAATATTTAAGTGGCTCAATGTAACTTTGGTTACTCTTTGATCTTTTTTTCCGTTCTATCTTTGTTATTATAATTTTCAATATTATGATCATCGAACAAATTTATACAGGTTGTTTGGCTCAAGGAGCATATTATATCGAGAGCAAAGGGGAGGTCGCCATTATTGATCCACTTCGAGAGGTCCAACAATATATAGATCGTGCTACCAAAGCTGGGGCAACGATCAAGTATATTTTAGAAACTCATTTTCATGCCGACTTTGTTAGTGGTCATGTTACTCTGGCAGAAAAAACAGGGGCAACCATTGTATATGGACCAAATGCTCAGACAAAATTTGATGCACATATAGCTAAAGATGGAGAGATTTTATCATTAGGTGATATTACCATCGAGGTCCTTCATACACCAGGCCATACTATGGAAAGCTCTACCTATTTGCTTCGGGATAGTGATGGTAAGGAACATGCTATATTTAGTGGTGACACACTATTTTTAGGTGATGTGGGCAGGCCTGATTTAGCACAAAAGGCCAACGATATAACACAAGAAGATTTAGCAGGGATTCTTTATGATAGCTTGCGAAATAAGATTATGCCGTTGCCTGATCATACTATAGTTTATCCCGCCCATGGTGCAGGTTCTGCCTGTGGCAAAAATATGATGCGAGAGACAGTAGATACATTGGGCAACCAGAAGAAAATGAACTATGCGTTGCGGTCAGATATGACCAAAGAAGAATTCATCAAAGAGGTTACTGATGGATTGTTACCTCCTCCCGATTATTTTCCTCTCAATGTGCGAATGAATAAAGAGGGATATGATTCAATAGACACTGTATTGAAGAGCGGAAATCATGGATATAATCCAACAGAATTCGAAGTAATAGCCAATGAAACCGGTGCTGTTGTGCTTGATGTAAGGCATCAAAACAAGTTTGCTCATTCTCATATTCCAAGGTCTATATTTATTGGGTTGAATGGAAGTTTCGCTCCGTGGGTAGGTGAATTAATAAAAGATGTTAGACAAGAAATTTTGCTTGTCGCAGAGTCAGACCAAATTGAAGAAGCTATAATAAGACTATCAAGAGTAGGTTTTGATAACGTTATAGGATATTTAGATGGAGGTATTGCTGCATGGATAGCTGCACAAAAAGAAGTTGATTCTGTGGACCGTATAGAACCCAATGAGTTAAGAGAAAATGAGGATGTTCTGGTAGACGTCCGTAAAGTATCAGAATATGCTGCTGAACATGTCAAGGGCTCATTTAATATCCCTCTTTCAGAATTGGTGGATAGGTTATCTGAAGTTCCTAAAGAACAATATTTTAATATGAATTGCGCTGGTGGTTACAGGTCTATGATTGCTGCCTCCATCTTGAAATCAAAAGGTTATCACAATTTTAAGGATGTAGTTGGAGGCTTTGGAAAGATGAAGAAATTTGATTTAGAATTTACAGAATATGTTTGCCCTTCTACTTTATAAGAAAGCCATATGAATAGATTTTCATTTAAAGCAATGTGGGATTATAAATGTCCGAGATGTAGACAAGGTGATATATTTATCAAACCAATGTCCTTGTCAAATCCTATCGACATGCCCGAAAAATGTGAAGTCTGTCAACAGAAAATGGAACCTGAGGCGGGCTTTTATTTTGGGGCTATGTTTTTATCATACATTTTTAGCGCTTGGTACCTATTATTGCCTACTTTGTTATTAGTTTTTTATTTTAAATGGCATGTGAATGCTGCCATGGGGCTAGCAATTTTTTTAGGTATCATTTCCTATTTAAGAATACTTCGTGGTGCTCGTTCATTGTGGTTACATCTTATGGTACCCTACGATGCAGCCAAAGCTAAATAAGTTTTATTGTCTCCTCATTGACGTAATTTATATCTTAATTAAGTCTATTTTCGATTCCAATAAAAGTAAGAGTGAATAACTTAATTGATAAGAATAGTTCTTTGGTGGAGCTTCAAGAACTTTTAGCCTTCAAAGGGTGGTTAAAAGAAGCTGAGGTTGTAGAAAAAGTGGGAAAGGCTGGGGAAGGAAATATGAATGTAGTCTTGAGATTGAAGACCAATCAGCGAAGTTTTATTATCAAACAGTCCCGCCCATTCGTTTATAAATATCAAGAGATATCTGCCCCAATCGAAAGGATTATTACAGAACAAAAATTTTATAGGTCCTTGAGCAATAGTCATGTTAAGCAACACTTTCCTGCATTGCTCAATTCTGATAAGGAGGACTATCTAATCATGCTATCAGATATTGGAGATGTAGAAGATCTCACGAATATTTATAATGCAAAAAAGGTTTCTCAAAGTCTGCTGGAAGAGCTTGTATTAATACTCGAAGGGATCCATTATATGAGAATAAAAAAGTTTCCTTCAAATTTGGAACTTCGAGTACTTAATCACCAGCATATTTTTGTACTTCCTTATAAGGAGAATAATGGATTTGATCTTGACCAAATCCAACCCTTACTGGGCGACTTGTCAATAAAGTATAAATCAAATGAACAATTAATAAAGCAGGTGGCCCAGTTAGGCGAGGATTATCTTAAGAAGGGAGATACTTTAATTCATGGTGATTACTACCCTGGAAGCTGGCTTGAGCGAGATAGATTTACCTATGTCATAGATCCCGAATTTAGCTTCTTGGGATTTTCAGAGTTTGACTTGGGCGTAATGGCGGCTCATATAGTGATGGCAACCTCTGACAGAAATTATACAGAAGTCATTTTTGATATGTATAGTTTGCCATTCAAGAAAAAGTTGGCACGCCAAATTGTTGGTGTAGAGGTCATCAGACGTATCATTGGGCTTGCCCAGATACCGCTAACCATGAGTATTAGTGACAAAGAGGCCCTTCTCGACTGGGCTGTGGAGTTGATCCTGGATTAATATCTTTTAGGTACAACAGGCTTGCTAAGCAATAACGATTCTTGGGCGCCAATAGCCAGAGCTGTCGCATTGTAAGCATCAAGCCCACTAACCATAACTTCATTATCGGTTATTATGCTGTTGACAAATTCAGTCATTTCATTTTTAAAAGAATCTGCGTAGCGCTCCATAAAAAAGTCATATGGCCTTGGTGAGGTGGTTCCTGATTTATTGAAAAAATGAGTGTTGTGTGGGAATTTATTATCGGCTTTTAACATTCCCTCGGAGCCTAATATCTCTAATCGCTGATCATAGCCATAGATCGCCTGTCGAGAATTGTCAATTACGGCTTTAGCACCATTGTCAAAATCTAAGACTATGATTGCGGTGTCTATATCTTCAGCTTGGTGGAATATAGGATCTATTAAAACATCTGCAGTAGCATAAACCCTACTTACTTCACTTCCTACAATATATCTGGCCATATCAAAATCATGAATAGTCATATCCATGAACATTCCTCCTGAAGACTTTAAATATTGAAGACTTGGTGGAGAAGGGTCTCTGCTGGTAATCTTTAAGATATGTGGATCTCCAATATGTTGCTCCTTCACTTGTAAGTGAATATGGCTGAAATTACTATCAAATCTACGGTTAAAACCGACTTGGAGTTTAAGCTTGCTCTTTAGTGAGAATTGATGTAAACGTTTTATATTTTTCAAATCTTTATCAAGTGGCTTTTCACAAAAAACATGAAGACCATGAGAAAAAGATTCTTCGATCATATCAAAGTGAAGAGGAGTGGGAGTACAAATAATTACAGCATCTAAACTTTCAGTATTTAGCATAGCCGAGAAGTCACTATAGGAGTTGATGCCATAATTTTGGTATACCGCTGTTCTTTTGACATCGCCATCGCAGATAGCTTTTAAAGCTGCATTTGGAATATGATTCAACAGATTTTGTGTATGAACACTGCCTATTCTTCCGATTCCAGCAACTGCTACATTTATTTTGTCCATCGGTTATGCCATTTTATAAGTATAAGCTCACACACTTATACTTCCTTAAAATTAGTCTTTTTGGCAATTTGCCAAGGCGGTCTTGACATCATCTAATTTAGATATACTACCATCGCCCCAAGTATAATTGAGGTAGTTAACAAGATTGTTGATTCCTACCTCCGTGAGCTCTTTATTAGCTGGCATAATTACGCTTTCCATAACGCTTCCTTTTTTTCCGTGCCTAATTAGACAAATAAGATCAGTTTTTTTGGAAGTAAAGTAATCTGATTTTGTTATATCGGGATACATATCGCCAAGTCCGTGACCATCTGACATGTGACAATTACCACAGTTCACTTCATAAATGCGCTTGCCTTGTACAAAAGGCTCTTGTGCACAACTGTAGAGAGCGAAAATGCCATATAGAAGAATGGAGCAAAATACTAAGATGATCGTCAGATTATTACTCATACGTTGCTATTAGTTGGTCTATATCCTTCATCATTTTGTCAACAGAATCTGGGTCTGTACCATCGCAGAAACTTCTTATTCTTCCTTCTTTGTCAATCAATATTATTTTCCCACTATGATCAAATCCGCCAGGTGCTTCATCGTCTTCATATGCAGCCACGAAGTAGTCATCAGCTATATCGAGTAGCTGATCTTTATCACCAGTTAAAAACCACCATTTATTATGGTCTATGCCTAAATTATCAGCATAGATTTTCATTGCCTCAACAGTATCTCTTTTTGGGTCTATAGTGTGGGAAAGCAATATGACATCCTCATTGTTTTTGACTTTAGAGTATAGCCTTAACATCTGTTTTTTAACCCTGGGACATATGGTAGGACATGAGATAAAAAAAAAGTCAGTAATATAGATTTTACCGTCGACATCTTTGTTCTTTATCGTAGACCCTAACTGATTAACAAATTCAAATGGTCTTATATCGTGTTCTAACATAGAGCCATCTATATCTGTTCTATCTCCAATATAGGGTAGTGGCTTAATCTCTTGCTGACAAGATATTAATGCTAACATAATGGAGCAAATTGCAAATGTTCGTATCATTTTATTGATTATTCTTGATAAATGTTTCGGCCTCTTCAATGGTATTTAGCATTACATCGCGCACTTGGGTGATAGACTCCTTTTGTTCTTTGAGGTAGGTTATATTATCAGCCATATTCTCCATTTTAGGTTTTTTAAAATTTGCCATCCAAGACATCATTGCCTCATCAGCCGCATCAAGAGAAGTGATCTGCTGGCTTATTTCTTCATTGAGCTCAGTATTCTTAAGTTTTTTAATTTGTTTTTTGGCCTTATGAATATCTCGCATTTTTGGCATGACATCATCATGTATCTCCATGACTTCATCATAAAGTTGAGAATATTCAGTATTTTCCATCCTGTCACAGGATAAGGTTAGGGAAGTTAATAGGGCAATAATGATATATGAAAATCGCATAAGATTTATTCTTTATACTTTAAACACAAAGATACCTTTGATGTTGATTAATAAACGAGATTATGAGTCAAAAACAAGTCTTACTTTGGTTTAGAAGTGATCTAAGACTACATGATAATGAAGCATTAGTGGATGCATCAAATCAAGAAGCACACATTTATCCAATTTATGTTTTTGACTCTAGGGTATTTATGGGTTTGACTAAGTATGGTTTTAGAAAAACTGATGTCTTTAGAGCTCAGTTTATTATAGAATCGGTAAAGAATCTTAGAGACAATCTTCGTCAAAGAGGATCGGATCTCATCATAAGAGTGGGACATCCTGAAGAGATTATTTTCGACATGGCTAAAGAATTAAAAACTTCTTGGGTCTTTTGTAATCGAGAAAGGACGCATGAAGAGTTAAATGTCCAAGATACATTGGAGAAAAATCTTTGGTCAATTGGTCAAGAAGTACGATATAGTAGGGGTAAGATGCTGTATTATACTGCAGATTTGCCATTCCCAGTAACTCACACTCCTGATGTTTTCACCAATTTTAGGAAGGAGGTAGAAAAAATAGTGCAGGTACGGACTCCTCTGAGAACACCTGAACAAGTTTTAACTCCAAAGAATGATGAAATTGATTTTGGAGCTCTTCCGGAACTTTCTGATTTTGGATTTGATGAAAGCGACATTGTTAAGGCCAAAAATTGTCTTCTTAAAGGAGGTGAGTCTGAAGGGTTAAATAGGCTGCACCAATACTTCTGGGAATCTGACTCTGTTGGCCGATATAAAGAAACTCGTAATGGTTTATTGGGATTAAATTACAGTAGTAAATTCAGTTCATATTTATCACATGGATGTTTATCACCCAAATCCATTTATTGTGATCTAGTTAAGTACGAGAAAGAAAGAAAAAAGAATAGCTCTACTTATCACATGTTTTTTGAACTCTTATGGAGAGATTTTTTCAGGCTTATGGGCAAGAAACATGGTAATGCCATCTTTTTAAAAGGAGGTATTAAACAAGAAGAAAGAGAAGATCTAAAGGATGATATGTCTCTATTTAAGATTTGGGCGGATGCAAGGACGGGTATCCCCTTTATAGACGCGGCGATGAGAGAGCTCAATACAACAGGTTTTATGTCGAATAGAGCTCGTCAAAATGTTGCAAGTTTTTTAGTTAATGATTTACACGTTAATTGGCAAATAGGAGCGGAGTATTTTGAGTCTAAATTAATTGATTATGATCCGTGTAGTAATTGGGGAAACTGGAACTACATAAGTGGTATAGGCTGTGACCCAAGAGAGAATAGACATTTTAATATTATACTACAAGCTAAAAGGTATGATCCTAATGGAGAATTTATAAAGTATTGGCTTCCAGAATTAAAATCATTGCCCAATGAATATATTCATCAACCGCATCTGATGTCAGCAGAAGAGCAAAAAGAGTTTAACGTTATTCTGGCCAAAGACTATCCTAATCCTTGTATTAAATTGACAGAGTCATAACTGATTCTATCGATTTACCACCAAAATAGTATCGAGGTTCATTCTTTCTTTGAGAAATGCCTCAATTATCATGTTTTTCTTTTGCAAATCATTCTCTTGATTTTCCCAAGTCAATATGATTGATGTAATAGAGCTGTTCAAATTAACGAAATCAGATGACCTCATTTTTGCCATACTGATTGATTCTAATTCTGGAAAAAGTACATCAAGTTCTTTTGATATTTCATCAAAAAGAGTGCTGTCTATTAATCCGTTTTGCATAGACATCATTCTCCTATTCTGATCTATCCTTGCTTGATTGACTACCGATAATTGTGTATTGATTTCACTAATATTTTTTTCTAAACCTCTCACTTGAGCCAAATCTACATCAGAGCTCGAAATGATCTTAATATCAACGCCTTTCAGGCCTTTTGATGATAAGCACGATTCATAAGCTGACTCATTAGATTTATTGATGACATTTCCATAGCATTTTAAATAAAGCAATCTATTGCCATTACTTTCTGGTGTAAGTTGGTAATCATCCAAGTAGACTTCTTTCTCGGCGATACACTCCTTAATAAACCGTTTGATAGCCGATTTTTCAGCTAACTCCTCTACCACTCCTTTGAAAATCAAAATACTCGGGACAATTAGTAATAGACTAAATATTAAGATATATCTGGAATTTTTTTTTCGTACTTCTGTATCGACAAATTCTTTAAAAGGAAATCTCAAAAATCTAACCATTAAATAGGTAGAGAGGGATACGAAAAATGTGTTTAGAAAGAATAGATAAAATGAACGCAATGCGATATCGATTTCTCCGTTGGCTATGCCATACCCACAGACACAAAGAGGTGGCATGAGTGCTGTGGCAATAGCCACTCCCGGTAGGGTGGTAGATACATCCTTTCTGGCTATTGAGATGATACCTGCTACCCCTCCAAATATGGCTACAAAAATGTCTAAAAAAGTAGGCCGGGTGCGGGCCTGTATCTCTTGAGTGATTTCAGGAAAATCTAAAATTGAAAAGTAAATTGTACTGGTAGTCAAGGCAATCAAAATCGCTATCCCAAAGTGCGCAAGGGATTTTTTCATTGTCACTATGTCATTGATCCCGACTGACAGGCCAATTCCTAAGATTGGGGACATTAATGGTGATATCAACATAGCTCCAATTATGACAGCCTGTGAGTCTTGACTCAGCCCTATTGATGCTATGACTATCGAGCACATGAGCATCCATGCATTTGCTCCAGACATAGATTTCTTATCCCTTATTTCTTGAATTGTACCTTGCTTATCTACTCCATTTTCAAGATCTACAACTTCTATTAAAAACTTAGAAATATAGTCAGCTATAGAACCAGCAGTATCCTTAATTGGATTAGTTTTATCTATACCGTTAGTTTGTTTTGTAGACTTAGACACTGCGAGAAGTTATACTTTTATTATATAAAGTTAAAGTTCTGTCGCATCTCTGAGCGATATCTTTACTATGCGTTACAATCACAAAAGTTTGATCAAAATCGTTTCTTAATTTTAAAATCATCTCGAACAAATCTTCTGATGTATGATCATCAAGATTGCCAGTTGGCTCATCGGCGAAAACTATTTTGGGGTTGTTGATAAGTGACCTAGCCACAGCAACTCGCTGCTGTTCGCCTCCAGATAATTCTGATGGCTTATGCTGTAGACGATCACCTAAGTTTAAGTATCCAAGTAATTCAGAGGCTCTTTTTTTGGCATCTTGTTTACTTGTACCTTTTATAAAAGCCGGCAGGCAGACATTTTCTAGGGCAGTAAACTCACTCAATAGATGATGAAATTGAAAGATGAAACCAATCTTATCATTTCTAAACTTAGAAAGTTCCTTTTTAGATAGTTGTGATACATTTTTACCATCTATTATGATACTACCGGTATCGGCAGTATCTAATGTTCCCAAAATATGAAGTAGCGTACTTTTGCCACTTCCACTTTTTCCAACTATTGCTGCAATCTCTTTTTCCTCTATACGGATGTCAAGGTTTTCTAATACTTGTAAATCGCCGTAAGATTTGCTAATTCCTTTCCCTTCGAGCATTTGTGAGATTTGTCTTTAGATGGATAAAAGTAGAGATATTTTATAGGACTTGATTCTATCCAACCACGCATTACTATTTTTAATTTTTTAAAGTTTATTCTAAAAACCACATTAAATACCTATAAATACTTGGTTGTTTACAGGGATAAACACCTTTTTAACTTGTGATAACTCAGTTATTTTTGCATTTAGGTAGTGGCGCAGTAGATGAAAAGGTGTCTATTTGTATACCTCTATAGCTGATTTGTCTTTTTCATTTCCTATAGATTGCACACTGCTCGGCCATAAATATAGAAACGATAAACTGCATTATACTCAAAGAATAATGACATCGACAAATTATATCGCTGAGAAAGATTTATCGGATAATCAAGTAAAACTGATCAATAATCACTTGAGAACCGATATGCTACTTTTTGGTGTTTTTTTACTTTCTACTCAATTAATATTAGTCTACTTCAATCCAGAATCATATCAAGTTGACATTCCTATCTGTTTTTTAGTAGTAGCTTCTTTTTACTTGGCCCTCCAAAAACGATTATTAAAAACTTTTGTACTGGTTAGAAATGTTTTGATTGCCTTAATGTTCTATATCATCTATGTCAGTCTTAATAGTCCGATGATTGCATTTGAATATTTATTCACCATTTCGATAGCAATTGGTATTCTCATTTTTGAAAGAAATCATACTAATACGAAAATTCTATTTGTTACCATCTTTAGTATTGGCATGTTTCTATTATATCGTGAGATTACTCAGCCAGATAAGGATCAAATAGTTTTTGACAGCCCGATCAATCTTTCTATTCTATTCTTCTTCATAATTGATATTGTAAGAAGGATTTGGTTTTTATTTCAATATCAAGGATTGATTAATGAGGAGCATAGTAAAGTAGCCGAAAAGTATGAAAGTATTTTTAAGAATTCACTAATGGGGTTCGCCACGGCAGACATTAATAGGAATATCATAGATGCCAATGATGCATTTTGCGATATGTTAGGATATACTCGAGACCAACTTGTACAAATGAAGATTGAAGACATATATACTCAAGAATCACTAAAGGATGTCAAGCCATGGGTTGAACAATTGAGGAGAGGGGAGTTTGAAAGTTATGAGCACCAAAGTGATTTTCTTACTCGGGCTGGCGAAGTTTTATCTACACATATTTATGTCAAAGGTGTTTTTAAAAATGGGTCTTTCTCAAAAAGTATTGTTGCGGCTAAAGACATTTCTGAAAGACTTTTGTTTGAAAAGAAACTCAAAAAGTCTGAGATGCGGATGAGGAGTATATTTGAAGATACTGCCTGTGGATTAGCACTTTTGAGGAATGGTGAGTTTATAACCTGTAATCAAGCCTTCCTGGATATTTTTCAAATCAATAAGGATGAAATATCCAGCATGACTATTTTTAATTCCATCACTCAATTTGACCATGGTCTCAAAGAAGAAATTAAATCAAAATTTTCTTTAGGGTTAAATAATTTTTCCTTTAAAACTAAAATAGAGGTAGATGGAAGTTTTAAATATATACAGGCTTTCATTAAGATTAGATATGAAGAAACTGGGGCTAAAAGAGTTTCCTTATTAAGTGTTTTAGATATTTCTCAATTAGTGAGTAGTCAAAAGCAGGCTGAGGCTCGAAATAGAATAATTAATGCTCAATTTTCTGAATTACATCTTCAGAAAATAGAATTGGAGAAATATCTTGAGTCTAATACTCAATTAGAAAATTTTGCATCTATTGCGGCTCATGATATTAAATCTCCGCTAAGAACTATTGGAAGTTTTGCTCAATTATTGAAGATGAGTGTAAGAGATGTACTTGATGAAAATCAATTGTCATATTTAGAAAGGATAATCAAAAGCTCTTCTGATTTGCATAAATTAACTGAAGATATATTACAATTTTCTCGTACGGATAGTGTAAAAGTGAATGTTGAGCGAATAGATGTGGAAGATTTTATTTCTCAAAACTTACTATCACTTCAATCAGCATTGGATGAGAGTCAGGCTCAAATAAAACTTGAAAATTTGCCTAAGTTTATTTTGGCCGATAGGGTGAAAATCTCTCAAGTCATGCAAAATCTCATTCGAAATGCTATTAAATTTAGGAAAGAAGAAGAAGTGCCAACTGTAACAATTTCATCTAAGGAAAATGATGATTATTGGACTTTTTGCATCACAGACAATGGTATAGGAATTAAAAATGAATTTCAAGAGCAAGTATTTGGAATATTCAACAAACTGCACAAATCAACTAAATTTGAGGGCTCAGGTTTAGGTTTAGCTATAGTCAAAAAAATAGTAGAGCAACACAATGGGAGGGTATGGGTAGAATCAGAATATGGAATTGGTTCGTCGTTTTTCTTTACGCTTTGTAAAAAAGCTATAATCTTTAGGTCGATTGAGGATCATAGCCCAAATACACCAGTTTTTGGCTCTAATTAAAAAGAGCGAATCGAATACGACTCGCTCAGTGAATACTTATTGTTTACTTATAGAAATTTACTTTTTTATTATTCCGTAATCATTATTTGCTTTGAATGTGATTGTCCTGCTGTTCGAATTAAAAAGATATATGATCCTGAATTTAGTTGATCAACATTGATTGTTTGAGTTCCTGATTCTAACATCATTTCGCTTAGAACTGAACCAGTCATATCAATTATACTCAATTGAGCTTCACTATAAGGCTGAGAGATAACAGCATAGTCTGATGTTGGATTTGGTCCTATTTTAATTTCTAAATCAGTTACGGATAATTTATCTTCAGTTATAGCCTCCTCATAATTAGAATACTCGATATACTCGATAGTGTTAATTTGGTCGTCGCCTAACCATTCTCCCAACTCAACAAAAGCAGTTGCATATGCTTCGGTTTGATGAGCAGTAGCCCACACAATGTTAGCGTTGACGTTCGCATTAGTAATTTTGAAAGTCATTGTGTGAATCGTTTGCCATTCGCTGGTCACATCGGCCCCACCATTTTTTGTGTCGTTAAGTTGGACACTCATGTTGATAAAGCCCATGTGATCTTCGAATGAAAGAACTCCCATATCAACATTTTGACCATCGGTAAACATTTGCTCTATGTTTGGTTTCCCGTATTTACCTTCAGGAAGCTGGCTCGTAACATCGATTAACTCTATTGCTTTATGATCGTAATAGGCTCTAATGTTATGACTTGCCAAGTTGAAATCGAAGTTGCTTGATTTAATATCTATGTCTATGAATAAGAGATCACCTTCTACTCTGTTTTCAGTAAATCTAAGTTCTACATCGTTTGCTAAGGTTACGGTTGCTATGATGCCGAGTAAGAAGGTTATTAAATTTTTCATTTTCACTATAAGTTTTCAAGTATTCGATTCTAAGACGATATAGAATTGTATGATCCACATTTTATATGTAGATGTTTTGTGGATATTGACAAATAGGCGACATTATTGAATTGTAACTGATTGATTATCAATAGTATTAATCGCATTAACTCTTTATTTATATTTGATTTTTATGTTGATAGATGATTATAAAGTATTCGGGCATGTAGATTCTTTGTAATAAATCTTACATTAATAGCTGATGATACCATTTACGATTAATACAAAGGATGGGTTAAGGCTTAGTGCGATTATAGTCTCCGAACATAATTATGACCCACCCTTAGGTGTTATTCAATTCCATGCAGGTACAGTTATAAGAAAAGAATTCTATTTAGATTTTGCTAAATACCTCTCTGAATTAAGTAGTTGTGATGTACTACTATTTGATTATCGCGGAGTAGGATCTTCTCGACCTAAAAATTTAAAAGGGTTTGAGGCAGGTATTTCACATTGGGGAGCATTGGACGCACCTGCAGTATTAGAGTATATACGATATAACTATTCTGGATTGCCTATACATTTGGTTGCCCATTCCATGGGAGGACAGATACTGGGATTAATGAATAATTGGAGTTATTTTGATAAAATTATTATGATAGCTTCTTCTTCTGGGAATTGGAATAATTTTCAAAGTGGATATAGAAAAAAAATTAGGTTTTTAGGCAAATATATATTTCCTACTGTATTAAAGTTAATAGGATACGGTCCAGCTTCTTTTGGTTTAGGCCAAGATTGGCCGGAATTAGTGGCACGCGAATGGATGGAAAATTCGATGAGGGATTCCTTAATGGCGGATTATATGGATTCTAAGTTGCCTAATACTTACTATGATGAAGTCAATAAGAATATCTTGGCTTGGTTTTTTTCTGATGATCATATGGCTACACCGTCTACAGTAATCAATCTTCAAAAATCGTATCCAAACTCTAAAGTTCAGACTAAAATGATTTGCCCAGATCAATTAGAAATTCCTAAAATTGGACATTTTGGACTTTTTAAAAATTCCTTACTCAAGCCATTGGTTGCAGAATTAGCTGCGATAATAAAAAAGAGCTCGCAACAATAGAATTGTTACAAGCTCTAAGTACTAGTGGTATTTTATCTTTAATTAGTATTTTCTCTTTTGAGGGTGTGTAGGTGGTTGGGGCGATATATTGCTCTCCTTATTTCAATTTTTTGGAATAGTAAAGATGCTCTCTTTTAATTAAGTCGAAAATAGCTTATTGGAAATGATTTCTGGGCACAAAAAATGTTAAAATTTTAGACGTTTGATAAGTATGTGTACCTCGATGTCTTTTTTATAAAGACGATCCTTTTAAAATTGGAATAATATTTTGCTTAAGTGTATTGGTAAGTCAATCATTTTTAGATGAGTCTTGATTAATTTTTGATAAATCGGAAATGCCGATTTTAAGTTTCGCTTTATATTGGTTTTGTATCTATTTTAAAGCTTCTTTAAAATAATGATGAAATTATATTCTCCACAGTTCAGCCTGCGCCTATGCGCAATGTAAATATAGGGTTAACAAATCCTACTTCACTTAACATAGATATAAGTCTAGCTTAACGTAGGCGCTAAGTTGTCGATTTAGTTTTGTGTCAGTATTAATCAGTTAACAAACTTTAATTAAGACATGAAATTATTTAGTTTAAAATCTTCAATTGCCTTCATTGCAATTATACTAATGACAAGCTGTGGTGATAATGAAAATGAGTGTGTCAATAGTTGTCCAACAGATCAGATTCAAACATTAACATGTAATTGTGTTGATGATCCAAGTACTATTACACCACACCCGTGTCCACTTCTCACTTGCCCAGCTGGTCAAGTCATAGGAGTTACCGGCGGAACATGTTCTTGTGTAGAACCTGCTACGGAGGTTTGTGGAGGAATGATGTGTAGCGAAGGAGAAGTTTTAGATGCTGCTACATGTGAATGTATAGAAATTGTTGAACAAATCGGTTCTGTAACAGTTTCTGAAAACATTGTCTCAGATGTTACCTGGACGGCTAATAATATTTACACTTTAGGCAAAAGAATTGCTGTTGAAAGTGGTGCTACATTGACCATTGAGGCGGGCACTATAATCAAGGGGGCTACAGGTACTGGTACTCAAGCTTCGGCGTTGGTAATAGCACAAGGAGGAAAGATCATGGCTATGGGTACAGAGTCAAATCCAATAATAATGACTTCTATTTTGGACGATATCTTACCTGGGCAAATAAATGGTTCCAATTTAGATGAGCTTGAAAATGGCCTTTGGGGAGGTCTTTTAATTTTAGGAGAGGCTCCGATATCTGTTGATGGTGACGCTTTGACTGCTCAAATAGAAGGAATTCCTGCTGATGATATCACTGGATTATATGGAGGAACAAATCCAACTGATGATTCTGGTGTATTGACTTATGTTTCTGTACGTCATGGAGGGGCTGTTATAGGCTCTGATAATGAGATCAATGGGATCACTTTAGGCGGTGTCGGAAGTTCAACTGTTATTGAGAATATAGAGGTAGTAGGTAATAAGGATGATGGTATCGAATGGTTCGGTGGCACAGTAGATGTGAAGAATGCCTTGGTTTGGGCAGCAGATGACGATGCTATCGATGTCGATCAGGCATATTCTGGAACCATCGATAACGTAGTAGTAATTGCTTTTTCTGGAACCGATCACGGTCTCGAAATAGATGGACCAGAAGGTTCTGCTGCTGGTGAGTGTACGATCACAAATGTAACAATCAAAGGTGCTGACGACGAGTTAGGAAATTATAGAGATGGAGCCAGTGCAATTACTTCAAATGTGTACTTCTTTGGATTTGAAAAAGTTGCAGATGGAGAAGGAGACTTAAGCTTAGATGACGCTACATCTTTGTCTACTGCTAAATTTAGCAATTTGGAAGTAACCTTAACTCCGGATGCAACTGATATTAGTGATATGCTTAAAAGTGGTACTGATGAATTTGGGACTATCGTGGCAGAAGGTGCTAATACAGTGGGAGCTTCGACTGAAGTATTTAATTGGACTTATGCTAAAGCCGCTGGAGCATTAAATTTTTAGTAATTAATTCGGGAGCTTGACGGACTCTCATTAAATAAATATTTAGGGAAGGGGTTAAAGCCCCTTCCTTCAAAACAAAAAACTTAAAGTTGTGATAAAAAATGTTTTTTTTCTTTTAACCACCATACTTTGGTGTGGACAGGTTTTTTCTCAAGGTACTGTTAGAGGGACCATATATGATGATGTAACAGGTGAAACTGTACCATTTGCTAATATTCTCGTTTTAGAAACCCAAAGTGGAACGACTTCGGATTTAGATGGAGCTTTCTCTCTATCATTAACTCCCGGAAGTTATTCATTAGAATTTTCATTCTTGGGTTACAGTACGACGACTGTCAGTGAAGTAGAGGTGATAGATGGAGAAGTTAATATTTTAGATATTAGACTAAAGGAGGAAAGTGAGGTATTGGATGAAGTTGTAGTTACAGCCAAACAAATCCGAAATACCGAAGCAGCAGTACTCACGATTCAACGAAAAAGTGTTAATCTTTTAGACGGGATATCTTCACAAACATTTCGAAAAATTGGTGATAGCGATGCTGCCTCAGCCATTAAAAGAGTAACGGGAGTATCTGTTCAAGGAGGGAAATATGTATTTGTAAGAGGATTAGGTGATCGATATACAAAATCTATTCTTAACGGAATGGATATACCTGGTCTCGACCCGGATAGAAATACTCTTCAAATGGATGTTTTTCCGACTAATCTTATTGATAATATCATCGTAGTTAAATCATTTACTCCAGATCTTCCAGGAGATTTTACAGGAGGAGTTGTTGATATTATAACAAAAGATTTTCCTGAAGAGAAAATGACAAATATTTCAGCTGGATTGAGCTTTAATCCAAGTATGCATTTTAAAAGTAACGCATTGACCTATCCTGGGAGCAGTACTGACTTTTTGGGATTTGATAATGGGGATAGAGATATACCATTTTATCAAGGAATTATAATTCCTTCTCCTGCAGAGAGAAGTAGTGAACTAACGAGGATAACGGGATTGTTTAGTAACAACTGGGCTGCTCAAAGACAGACTAATAGACCAGACCTAAGTTTGGCATTCTCAGGAGGTAATCAAATCAATAAAGAAAAGAGCACTTTTGGATATAATTATGCATTTAATTATAAGAATACTAATGATTATTATGATGATGTATCTTATAATATCTATCTAAAGCCAGATGAATCCGAATCATTTGAGTTAGATGCGAACAGAGTCCAAAGAGGCGAATTAGCTAATAACAATGTTTTGTTAACTGCTCTTGTCGGAGGAGCTCTCAAGTTTGATAACCATAAGTTCTCTTTATCTCTTTTGAGAATTAATAATGGTCAATCAAAAGCTGGATTTTTCAACCAAGAAAGTTTTATTACCGCAGTAAATACCATTCAGCGAGATAACTTAGAATATGCTGAGCGCTCTATTTCTAATGCCTTACTAAAAGGTAAACATAGTTTCATGGCAGGAGATTTGGTAGTAGATTGGAAATTGTCGCCTACATATTCACGTATAGAAGATAAAGATATACGTGCTGCGCCATTTAGAACTGAAACAGAAAATGGTGTGACTTCTTATGCTATAGAGCCATCTGAAGGAGCCGCTCCAATAAGAATATATAGAGATTTAGAAGAGATTAATTATTCGGGTAAAATTGATGTATCTAAAAAGATTAATCTTTCAGGAAGAGAAGGGAAACTTAAGGTAGGAGCAAGTGGAGTGCTTAAAGAAAGGGAGTATGGAATATTAAATTATCAATTTGATATACAGAAAGCAGATGAAATTAGTTTTTCAGGTGACGCTAATGAGATTCTCGCACCTGATAATATATGGACTCCTGCAACACGTCGTGGTGTGTATGCATTTGGCAATCCTGAACCAGCTAATATGTTTGAGGCTACACAGAACATAGTAGGTACATATATTATGGGTGAATTGCCTTTGTCAGAGCGGTTAAAACTAATTACAGGTTTAAGAGTTGAAAACTTTATTCATAGATATTCTGGCCAAAACAACACAGGCTCTATCATCTACAATAAAAGGGAACTGCTGAATGAATGGTCACTTCTACCAGCTATTAATATGGTGTATGCTGCTGATGAGAAAACTAATTTTAGAGCTTCGTTTAGTCAGACAGTTGCAAGACCTTCATTTAAGGAGTTATCATTAGCACAGATTTATGACGCCATTACTGACCGATTCTTCATTGGGAATAGTGAATTAGTACAAACAGATATCAGGAATTTTGATCTGAGAGTAGAGAAATTCTTAGATGGAGGACAGATGTTGGCCATCAGTGCTTTTTATAAAGAATTTAATAACCCAATAGAAATTGTCGCATTTAGTGATGCGGCACCCGAGGATGTGACTCCAAGAAATGTTGGCAATGCTGATGTTCTTGGAATTGAATTAGAGATTAGAAAAAATTTGGCTTTCATTAGCGAGAATTTAGCCTCTTATAATATCGGGTCTAATATTACTGTAGTTCAGTCTAAAGTAGAAATGGATCAATCAGCGGGAGGAGAATTTGAGTCGAGACAGAGAGCTGCTCGAAACGGAGAAGTCATCGAAAGTACTCGACAGATGCAAGGGCAATCTCCATTTATTATTAATGCTTATTTAAACTATGCAGGTAGAGATAATGGTATAGAGGCAAATCTAAGTTATAATGTTCAAGGCAAAAGATTGTCGGTGGTTGGTATAGCTGGGAATCCTGATGTTTTTGAGCAACCTTTTCATTCGATGAATCTGAAAGTTTCTAAGCAGTTAGGAGCTGACAATAAGATGAGAATAAGCTTTGCAGCTCAGAATCTCCTTGGTGCTGAGAGACTTCAAGAATATGAATCTTTTGGTGCCACCAACCAGGTTTATAGCAGACTAATACCGAATAGGTCGTTTTCATTTAGTTTCGGTTATAGACTTTAACATGAATAAAAAAATCATTACGTCGAGATAAAAATTTATCACAACACGTCTAAGAGGATACTGTCTATGTATGGTGTCCTCTTTTTTTTCTGGAAGTGTGAGTAATCAAGATGTAATTAATGAACCATGTGGATTTGAATGATCTCTTCTCCTTGATCATTCAAAGCATTTGACTTAGAGCAGCGAGATAAAGTATATCATTAATATGTTTAGTTATGTAAAATAACAGTTAAGTCAATTTAAATGAAATTAACATTGAATATTAAAATTTCGCAGTATTATGACTGTTTTGGACCTGATATTGATAATATGACATGGTTGATGTGAAAATAACATTAACTAAATTTGCATTTAGTTAACATTAAATTTACATTGGAATTATATAGTTTCTACTATGATGTCCAATGTTCAAAAAATATTAATAATCCTGTGGTCTTTTTCGGCGACCGTCCTTAGCGCCATTGATGATGGAAATATTATTTCATTTGAACTTGTAGAAGGGATGATATTAGTCAAAGGAGAAGTAAATGGTAAGATAGGAGAATTTATATTCGATACGGGTAGTTCGGGCTTGGCCATTCATAGTATAGAGAAAAACTTAAAAGATGGTACAGTAATTAGTACTGTTGATGGAATTTCTATGGCAGCTAACACATCAATTGATAAAGTTTCTATTGATGGCTTTATTTTGTCTGAAATTCAATCGGCTATAAATATAGATTTAAGCAAAGTATCTCGAGATACTGGCAGAGATATTATTGGTGTGATAGGTTGGTCATTGTTGACGGAATCATTGATAACTATTGATTATGAGCAACAAAGAATAATAATTGGAAAAAGTCGAGGTCATTGTGTAGTGGATTATAATCAACATCACATACTAAAGCTCAATATGAGGTCGATAAGAGACGATTTACCAACTGTTGAGGTCTATTTTAGAAATCAGAAATTAACCTTTGCATTTGATACTGGAGCCCCACTTAATATTATAGATAAAGATTTTGTTGAATTAGGTTTTGCCAATGCAAATTCTGCATTTAATGATCAAATTATCCTTGACAAAAATATACATGTAAGAGATAATTTATTCAGAGTACAAGATTTAGAACACTTTAATGAAATAGATGGTATACTTAGTGTTTCTGGTCTTAATGCCAATAAAGTGATTATTGATAGAGGAAACAGTAGAATATTTGTATTCTGGAAAAAGAATATGGATATACAGTAATGTTATAGCTCGGTAAGGTACTTCATGATAAACACGAGCGCCACACTAATAGCAAGTCCTAAGAACACTTTTAAAAGATCTAAGCCTATTGCTTTCAGCTCCTTAATTTCCAATTTATTGTCCAGTCTGTAAGCCATTGCTATTTCTCTTCCAGCCAAAAGACCGATAAAAACCCAAGTAGTACTCATAGGTAGTTTAGCATCCCAAAGGCCCAGTACATTTTGTTTGAATACGAGAAGCACTATACCGTAAATCAAATCAATAAAAGTTGCTGCTCGTATATCCGCTGTATTAGTTTTATTCCTGACAATGTCTTGTATTTTGCCTCCTCTAGAGTAGAATATATATCCAAGCAAACTTAATAGTATGATCAGAGAAATAATAAACTTGGTCAGATTCATATCATCCTTACCCAGATAAACATATATGTTAGCAAGATCTTGAGTTAGCCATTGAGTCCACAAGAATCCCGTCGAAAACCATTGAGCGCCAGTCCAAAAAGTCTTATTTGTCCAAACCCCATTTTGGGTGGCGCCATCTATTGGATATTTTAAGAATTTTTTTTCTGTTATCCTTGTGATTAAGGTGTAGATAACCGCTGCAGCAGCGAAGGCAATTAAGTAACCCATAACCGACTTATTGATCATTCCGCCAAGGCTCTTGAATGAGAAAAAAGTCAGAATCAAGAAAGTCGTACTTACTGGGATGCCTATCCTTGTGAGAAACAATAGCACCAAAGGTGGTAATACATAGTACCAAGATAATTGGTCTGGGATATCAATCTTGTCAAGTCGATCGAAAGCAATGTCATCCCCTCCCAAACCAAATTCATGCCCAACACCTAAATATCCAATGATCAAAACAGCTGTCATTATGGTGCCTGCAAAAGCCCATAAAGTATACCATTTATGCTTTTCTTCATTAGATGTTAGGAAAGTCCCTAAGGTTTGTATTACATCATTGCCAACTACTGAGTAGGCCGCCAACGCAAACCCAAACCACATCACTATCTCAGCCAAAATTTATCTTTGAATTGTTAATGGTCAAAACTAATTTTTTTTACCTAATTGATTATGATTTAGTACATGAATTATTGGTTAATCTTCCAAACTTAAATTGATAGTTGCTATTTCGAATCAATCATATATTCACCTATTTCATAAATTCTGTCTCCAATATTCTCAGATATAGTTACAATTTTTATAAAAAGAAGGGTTCCTATTAGATTAAAATCAAAATTATCTTTGTTTTCGATGGCCGTCTTCTGTGATTTATCTCTGAATGAATTAATGAGGGTTTCTATTCTTTCAGATTCTTGGTTACTACTATCACTATAATCATCCAGTTTCAATTTAGTATTGAGTTCATCTAATGCTAATTGAAGGGTATTGAATATTTGAAAAATTAATGTTCTTTGATCTGGAGTTATCCAAGTTTTATTCTTGGTTTTGTCGAGTATCTGTAAGGAGAGGCTATAGATATGATCTGACACTCGGTCCAAGTTTTGACTTATTTGAAAATAGACTCTTACATTTTTTCGAATTCTGTCATTGCTGCCAGAGTTAGCATATCTGAATGTTTTATCATCAATGCTTTGTTTAGTTCTTTTTAAAGAAGCCCTATCTAATTTAATTTGGTCATAAAAAGAATCTTGAGTCTCACTTTCAATAGTTTTGAATTGTTTTTCAACATTATTAATCATCTTTTTAAGCTTAGCGCCCATAATTGTGAACTGATGTTGAATCTCTACAGGTGATAATTCAGACATAGTTATAGTTTGTTGCTTATGCTCCACTTCTTTTTTCTGACGATCTGTTTTCTTTGGCAGCAATTTTTCTGAAAGTTTGATTAGATATGGGATGAATGGTATTAATAATAAGCTATTGATCAAATTGTATGAAGTATGAAAGGCGGCCAATCCTATTGTCATCCATTCTTTACTCTCAAATGAATGTGTTAATCCCGAGAATTGATTACTAATAGATTCTATAAGGTCAAGCATAAAAGGAACGAAGACAAAGAGTAGAACCGACCCGATAATGTTGAAAAGTGTATGAATTCGGGCTGATCGTCTCGAGTTGATATTACCTACAAAGGCCGCCACCTCGGCAGTAAAGCATGTTCCGATATTCTCACCAACAATCATGTAAGCAGCTAATTCTATAGGTAGCCAACCATTGTATACCATAGCCAAGGTTAAGGTCATGGATGCAGAAGATGACTGAACTAAGAGAGTAACAATTACACCAATTAAGACAAATATGAAATTGGAGAAAAAGCCATATGACATGAAACTTTTTATATAGTCATAGACATCTTGATTTTGTAGACTGGGAAGGGCTGTTTTTAAAAAGTCTAAACCAATAAATAATAGCGAGAACCCTATAAGCACCTCTGCCCAGACTCTATTCTTTTTATTTGCTCTAAAATAAAAGGGAACTGCGATAGCAAGAATTGGAAGTGTAATGTTGCTCAGTTTGAATAAAAATCCTCCAAGCGATACAATCCATGCGGTAATAGTGGTTCCAATATTTGCGCCCATAATTAATCCTACGGATTGACTGACTGAGATAAGCCCTGCATTTACCAAGCTTATAATCATCACTGTTGTGGCCGAAGAAGATTGAAGCAATCCCGTGAAAATCGTTCCGAACACGATTCCATTAAGTGGATTTCGAGTTAGTCTTCTAAGGAAACTTCTCAGCTGCCCACCTGATGCTTTTTGAATGCCGTCACTCATGACCTTCATCCCATATACAAAGAGGGATAACGAACCAACAATTTGAAGTATAACAAAAAGAGAAAAGCTCATATACTTTTGGGTCATATTTGGATCAAGACCCTCCACAATTTTACTGTTTGTTAATAACAAGAATGTAAATTTCTCATTAATTTTTTATCAAGATTATGGTATTATCTCAAGTTTTTATGCAGTATTTGGAATAAATGCCGCATAAACCCGTCTTTACAGATCAATTTGGATTACCTTTATATCCCGTAATGAACTAACCTAAAATATGTCCAAATTTATCTTCGTTACGGGTGGAGTTACTTCTTCTCTCGGCAAAGGAATTATATCTTCTTCTTTAGCCAAACTCTTGCAAGCAAGAGGTCTCAAGGTGACCATTCAGAAATTCGATCCTTATATCAATGTTGATCCAGGTACGTTGAATCCATATGAACATGGTGAGTGTTTTGTTACAGATGATGGAGCGGAGACAGATTTGGATTTAGGCCATTACGAACGTTTTCTGAATATATCGACTTCTCAAGCGAATAATGTAACTACTGGACGCATATATCAGACGGTCATTAATAAAGAAAGAGAGGGAGATTTTTTAGGTAAAACCGTTCAGATAATTCCTCATATAACCGATGAAATAAAAAGAAGAATTAAACTTCTTGAGAAAGATGATTATGATGTAATAGTAACGGAGCTTGGGGGTACAGTTGGTGATATTGAATCCCTCCCTTACCTTGAAGCCTTACGACAGTTAAAGAGAGAATTAAAAAATAAGGACTGTTTAGTTATTCACTTAACGCTTATCCCTTATCTCAAAGCTGCCGGCGAACACAAAACCAAACCAACGCAACACTCTGTCAAAGAGTTACAGATGGCAGGTATAATTCCTGATGTACTTGTGTGTCGTACAGAGAGCCATATATCAGAGGAGATTAAAGAAAAGTTGGCTTTGTTCTGTAATGTTGAAAAATCGAATGTTATTGAAGCCGTAGATGCTGATACAATCTATCGAGTCCCAATCTTAATGCAAGAAGAAGAATTAGATAAGATTGTTATTGATCATTTGCATCTTGAACCAAAGAAGTCTTTGGATCTCACCAAATGGAATGATTTCTTGCATAGGTACAAACATCCTAAAGCCGAAGTTAATATTATCCTCGTAGGAAAATATAATGAACTCGCAGACGCATATAAATCAATATATGAAGCATTGGATCATGCCGGAGCTGAAAATTCTTGTAAAATCAATGTGGTACCCATCCATTCTGAAAACTTGGATGATACAAGCTTGCCTTTGGAAATTCACAAAATTCATGGATTAATTGTCGCTCCGGGTTTTGGTGATAGAGGAATTGAAGGAAAAATAAAAGCGGTCCAATATGTAAGAGAGCAGGGTATACCATTCTTAGGGATATGCTTAGGAATGCAATGTGCTGTTGTAGAGTTTTTTAGAAATGTAGTGGGATTATCAGATGTATCCTCTACAGAGGTTAATCCTGAAGCAGCTCATCCTGTTATAGCGCTCATGTCAGATCAGAAGGACATCAGACAGAAGGGAGGTACTATGAGATTAGGAGCCTATCAATGTATATTAAAAAAAGGTACTAAGGCTTTTGAAATATACGGCGCTCCTCATAATGGAGAAATATACGAGAGACATCGACACAGATACGAATTTAATAATGCTTATAAGGGTTACCTCGAAAAACATGGGATGATCCCATCGGGAGTTAATCCAAAGAATGATTTAATTGAGATTGTGGAGTTACCTGATCATCCTTTTTTTGTGGGTGTTCAATTTCATCCTGAATATAAAAGTAGAGTTGAAGAGCCACATCCACTTTTCGTATCTTTTGTACAATCGGCCATCAATTACAAAGATGATAAAGTAAAGCTGAATACATTATAGCTGCCATGAGGAAGCTGAGATTAGAGGAGTTAGGAAGGCTCAATAAGGAGGAGTATATCAATCAAAAAAAGATTCCCATAGTGGTGGTATTGGACAATATACGATCAGGTAGTAATGTGGGTTCTTTTTTTCGTACATCAGATGCTTTTAATGTTGATCATATAGTACTATGTGGTATAACTGCTCGCCCTCCTCATAAGGAAATTCTCAAAACGGCTATAGGAGCTTCTCAATCAGTATCTTGGATATATAGAGAGAAGGTTAGTCAGGCCATAAATGAATTGAAAAGAGATAAGTTTTCCATTATAGGATTTGAACAAACAGACCAGTCTATAGATATAGAAAATTTTGAGGTAAATACTGATAAAAAGTATGCTTTAGTATTTGGCAATGAAGTGGATGGGGTCAGTGATGACATAATCAACTCGCTCGATCAAGCCTTAGAAATACCACAATTTGGAACAAAACATTCTTTGAATGTATCGGTATGTGGAGGGATTGGATTATGGCATTTTGCTAAATGCTACCTGTAGTCTGGCCTAAAACCTAATCTTACCCCTAATTGTAATTGTCTTAATGAGCTATTGACATTATTTATGCTTGATCCATATACTGGTCCGAGCGTATGCCATGAAACATCCGGAAAATAAGTGAATTGTCCAAATGGAGTAATAGTGAAAAAGTCACTAATACCGATATCTAAACCAATTCCCAATTGAACTTTTAGATCCAAATTCTGATCATCAAATATCCCATTTATTCCTTTGGACGAGTAATCTGTACCTATGCCAGCTAGTACAAAAAATCCTTTCTTAATTAAATTGCCTTGCTTACTAAATGTTGGGCAGTCACAATCACCTATTAAATCAAACAAATAGATGTGGCTTAATATACCTATCCCTAATTGTCGAAGTTTGAAATCGTTGGGAGTCAAAACTGTGCTGGATTGTCGAAATGATATATTAGGATAAAACTCTATTCGAGTATTACGCAGTCGTACCCAGTAATCTAAGGTGTAAGTGGTTGATGAGTTAAAAATATTACTCGAAGGTATCTGTACAGATTCAAAAAAATCATCCCACGTATTAGCCCTATTTATATCATAAGAAGTACGAATGCCAAACTGCGCTATGATCTTACTGACGAGTAAAACGAATACAAGAATCCATAAGTATTGCTGATACTTCATTATTTGAAAACGCCGAGCATTTTATTCATATTATATTTTCTCGAGGAATACTGAAGATTAGTATTTCTGATTAACCAGTAGGAGTGTTAGTGGAGTATGCTTAATAGTCTATCTTTGCCGATTCAATGAAGACAAGAAAACTAAAAGAAAAAGTAGAAGTTATAACGCTTGGTTGCAGTAAGAATCTTGTAGATTCTGAAAATATCGTTACTCAATTAAAAGGTAACGATATTAATGCCTTTCATGAAAATGAGGACAACAATCCTGATGTGGTAATTGTCAATACATGTGGCTTTATAGACCTTGCAAAAGAAGAATCGGTCAATACAATCTTGGCCAATGTAGAAAGGAAAAAAGCTGGTGAAATAGAAAAATTGTATGTAACAGGCTGTCTGTCACAGCGCTATAAAGAAGATCTTGAATTAGAAATTCCGGAGGTAGATGCTTATTTCGGTACAATGGAGTTACCTGCAATTTTAGCAAGATTTAATGCCGATTATCAGCATGAATTAATTGGAGAGAGAAAGATATCTACTTTGCCCCATTATGCCTATTTGAAAATTTCTGAAGGGTGTAATCGCACATGTTCATTTTGCGCGATTCCGTTAATGCGTGGTAAACATATATCTCGACCAATAGACGATCTGATTCGTGAAGCTAAGGAGCTAGCTAAACGAGGGGTGAAGGAACTCATGCTTATAGCTCAAGAATTAACTTACTATGGTTTAGATCTTTACAAATCTCGAGAACTGCCCCAACTTTTAAAGCGTCTTTCTGAAGTGGAGGGTATTGAATGGATAAGACTACACTACGCCTATCCCACTAAGTTTCCATTAGAGATATTCGAAGTAATGAAAGAGTTACCAAAGGTTTGTAATTACCTCGATATACCACTGCAACATGCTAATGATGAAGTCTTAGATCGTATGAAAAGACAGATCACTCAAGGACAGATGCGAGAATTAATTAATACTGCCAAAGAGATGGTCCCAGAAATTGCGATTAGGACCACTTTTATGGTGGGTTTCCCAGGAGAAACAGAAGCCGAGTTTCAAGACTTATGTGATTTCGTCAGTGATATGAGGTTTGAGCGTGTTGGAGTGTTTCAGTATTCTCATGAGGAAGATACTTCTGCACATTTATTGGAAGACAATATTTCAATAGAAGAAAAAGCCAATCGGGCTAATAGATTGATGGAAGTTCAGAGAGAAATCTCGTTTGAACATAATCAGAAGAAAATCGGTCAACAATTTAAGGTTTTAGTGGATAGAAAAGAGGGCGGCTATTTTATTGGGCGGACCGAATATGATTCTCCAGAAGTTGATAATGAGGTTCTTATAGACGCTGCGAAACATTATGTTAGAATTGGAGATTTTGTACAAGTGATAGTCACAGACTCCGAAGATTATGACTTATATGCTGATGTACTTGATTAAACTTTCGGGGTAAGGGAATTAAACTTAATCGTAATTCAAGCGTTCCTTTTTTTATGAATGAATCGTCTACCAATCCTAAACTATTCAATCAAGAGATAAGCCCTATAAGACAATTAATTGCTGCTTTAGTGGCGATCCCAGTTTTTACTATCTTATTTTATCTTCCTGGATGGATAGGTCTTATGAATATAAAAAGTCATCAAGTTTGGACGATTTCTGCCTCCATGCTTTTGATGTTTGCTTTGTGCAATAGCGTTTTAAGCCTTAGTTCGGATGACGTAAATAAATATTGGAACAAGTCGATATATTCATTTGTGATCTTAGCTGTATCTGGGGCTTTATTTGCCTGGGTAGTTTCTGGTTTGAGTATTTATGAGGCTAAGTCATTTAAATGGATTTATACTGTTTTTACATTCGGATATCTTTTCTTTTTATCGATAATCACGTTGATGAGAAAAATTGTAATGTTAGCGCAGCGACAAGACAAACGTTTAAGGGGCGAGTCGGATAATGATTAAAGTCTAAGTAGAGTTACAAACAAAAAATTATGTATAAACTGATCATTTTTATTGGCTTAATAACTATGAGTTGTCAAACTCAATCTCAACAAACATTGAGTCAGGTGGAGGATGAAAAACAAAATTATGTACCCCATGCTGATTTTCCAAAGCAAATAGAGCTCGTCCAAAAGAGTAAAGAAGAATGGGAGCAAGAACTTACTCGCTTAGAATATGCTGTGCTGCGTAATGCAGGTACGGAACGAGCTTTTTCTGGTGATTTATGGAACAATAAAGAGGAAGGTATATATGTCTGTCGTGGATGTAATTTGGCTCTATTTGATTCTGACACAAAATATAAGTCGGGTACAGGTTGGCCAAGTTTCTATCAACCAATTAATAATGACTATGTCGAAGAAGATACTGATTATAAATTGGGATACCCAAGAACAGAGGTGCATTGTGCCAGATGTAAGGGCCACTTAGGGCATGTGTTCAATGATGGTCCAAAACCAACAGGTTTGAGATATTGTATGAATTCTGTTTCATTAGATTTTGTTCCCGAAATCCAAGATGTTAGCAAGCAGGATTAAGCAAAAAGAAAAGACCTACGACTGTTCGCAGATCTTTTCTAAACCGAAATAGTATATTTTATTTAAAGGTGACTTCCAGTGTTATTTAGTCTTAAATGTGACTGGTACGATGTAAACACTATAAGGTTTTAGACCTTCTGTATTTACTTCTTTGTAGTTGAGAGCAGATTTGATCGTGTTATCCAAACCAGAATCTCCTGTGCTTATTACAATAAGTTCATCGTTTTCATTTACCATGAATTTTACTTTGATGGTGCTTTGTGCCACTTTGCTGTAATCTATATCTAAGTCTTCGATCATAGATTTGATTTCTGTCGTGACTGTCTTAGTACTGCTATAATTTAGCTCCGAGATTGGAGTTGATGCAATGGCTGAAGACGATAATGCAGCAGCTAAAGCTAAAGAGAGAACACTTTTTTGAAAAGTCATAATAAGAATTTTTCAGAGTTTATAATTAATTGATTTAGTATATGAGTTACTCTCAGAAGTAACTCGCAAGTACATCTATAAAACGAGAATTAGTGTGGGAGGGTTACATGAGAAACAGGGCAATAAGAGATTCATATATGAACACAGATGATCTATCGATTAACGTCAGTATTAAAAATACGTACGACTCAATTATTGATACTCAGTAACTTAAGTAAAGAATAAAATTGAATGGAGTTTTGTTAAGCCCTTGTTAAAAAACTATTGACCAATTCGAATTTATGCTTCAGCCTTGACTATATATTTATTTTTCTTGCCATTTTCTATCATGCAATAAGAACCATGTATGAATGAATCAATATTAATAGTTTGATCTATAGATGATATTTTATCCTTATTGACGGATATAGCATTATTTTTTATCGCGCGTCGAGCATCACCTTTAGAATTACAAATGCCCGTTGAGTCAGTTAATAAATCTATGATATTTATTTCATTCTTTAGATTATTAAGATTGATTCCTTTTTTCGGAATTTCTTGACTTATCGTTTCAAAGTCTGATTCGGAAAGTGCAAACAATTGTTCTTTCGATGCTTTTTTATTAAATAATATTTCAGATACGTTTAGCACACTTTTAAAATCGTCATGGCTATGTACTCTTGTCGTTATTTCTTCGGCTAAAATAGCTTTTAGGTTTCTTGGATTATGCACATGGTCTTTTTCGAGCTGTTCTATCTCTTCTTTAGATCTGAACGAGAAGTATCTGAAAAATTTAGGAAGATCTGCATCATCTGCATTGATCCAAAATTGATAAAATTTATAAGGTGATGTTAATTTTGGATCAAGCCAAATGTTTCCTTCTTCGGATTTTCCAAACTTTTTACCATCTGATTTAGTCAATAGGGGGGAGGTGATGGCATAGGCCTTTCCATTTTCTATATTTCGTCGGATAAATTCTGTCCCTGCCGTTATGTTCCCCCATTGATCCGAGCCACCCATTTGATAAGTACATTGATGATTTTTATAGAGGTATAAAAAGTCGTTGGCTTGAAGTAATTGGTAACTGAACTCAGTAAAGGACAAGCCACTATCCAATCTTTTTTTAACTGAATCCTTACTTAGCATGTAGTTCACGGTTAGATTTTTCCCTACATCTCGTAGAAAGTCCAGTACATTCATCTCTTTGTAAAAATCAAAATTATTAAGCATTTCTGCTTTGTTCGCCCCAGACTCAAAGTTCAAAAATTTAGAAGCTTGCTGTTTTTGAAATTGTAAATTATTATCAAGCTCTTCGTAGGATTTTAATTGTCGTTCTTTATCTTTTCCGGATGGGTCCCCAATACGACCTGTCGCACCACCAAGTAAGAAAATGGGCTTATGACCTGCTTTTTGCCAAAGTGATAATAGCATTATCTGTACATAATTACCTATAGTAAGTGAAGGTGCTGTAGGGTCAAAACCTATATAAGCTGTTCTCATACCACCTTTAAGATGCTCTTCAACTCCTGGCGTCATGTCGTGTAGCATTCCCCTCCATCTAAGCTCCTCAACAAAATTCATGTTACTATTACTTTTTATGAACTGCAAAAGTAGAATTAATACGGTGTATCTAATAAGCTATTACTCACTTAGTATAATCTTAAAATACATTTTTACATACCTTGGGAATGGTTAGGAATAATATATTGAAATTCGGTTGATGAATTATGAGAGGTTTATAGCCCAAAAGCTATCAGGAGCAGCTAAAAAGAATTTTTCTGCCATGATATTTAGAATCGCAATTATCGCTGTATCTCTGAGTATAGCAGTTATGATTATAACGACTTCGGTTATAACAGGTTTTAAAAATGGAATCTCAAACAAGGTGTTTGATTTTTGGGGGCATATTCATATCACTGACGGGAAGGTTGGAAACTCATTTGAATTGATTCCTATTGAAAAGGATATTGAGTTAATCAGAGATATAGAGGATATAGATGTGATCACATACAAGCGCCCGCCGTCGGTTGTAGATGTAGATATCATACCAAGAGAAGAAACTTCAAAGGGAGGAGTAAGGAGTGTCGAAACTTACACGATCGTACCGGGTATCATAAGTAGTAAAAGGAAATTTGAAGGAGTTTTATTAAAAGGTTTTGAGGAAGATCATGATCTGTCGTCCATAAAAGAATTTATGATCGACGGAGAATTTATTAGTTATCAAGAAGGACCTTCAAGAGATATCGTAATATCAAAGCAGATGGCTCGACGTTTAGAATTTGAAGTGGGAGATGCTTTGATCATGAATTTTATATTGGAAGGAGAGCAGTATAAAAAGCGATTTGCCATTTCGGGTATTTATAAAACCGGATTGGAAGAATACGATCGACGTTTCGCCTTGGTGGATACGAGAATTTTACAAGAAGTATTAACCTGGACAGAGAATCAAGTAAGTGGATTAGAAGTATATGTAGATGATATACATGATTTGAGACTTCTTAATGAATATATATACTTCGAAAAGTTGCCGAGAAACTTATACAGTGAATCTATCAGAAGTAAGTTTTATCAAATATTTGAATGGTTAGAACTTCAGAATATCAATGAAGATGTGCTAATATCCCTAATGCTAATAGTGGCAATTATGAATATGATAACTGCTATTCTAATTTTTGTATTAGAAAATACAAGTACTATAGGCTTGCTTAAGTCAATTGGGGCAACAGATTGGAGTATCCGAAAAATCTTTCTATACAATGCCTCTGATATATTGATTAAGGGTATTTTCTGGGGTAATTTGATTGCTTTTATTTTGTGTTTTATTCAATTACAAACGGGTTTACTTAAACTGTCCGAAAAGGAATATTACTTAAGTACAGTACCTATTGAATTTAATTGGTTTATGATAGGATTTATTAATATTGGTACTATAGTAATTACTTTGATCTTTTTAATTATTCCTACGCTGATTGTAACTAAGATCCAACCCGTGAAAGCACTTAGATTTGATTAAAAAAAAAGAGGCTCATTTTGAGCCTCTCTATAAACATGTAGTGATTATTTTTTCTTCTTTTTCTTTGGACCTATCATAACGATCATTCTTCTTCCTTCGAGTACTGGTAAGTTTTCAGCACTTCCTACTTCGTCCAATTCTTTGATAAATCGCAATAACAAAAGTTCGCCTCTTTCTTTGAACACAATAGATCGACCTCTAAAATGAACATATGCTTTAACCTTCGAGCCATCTTCAAGGAATTTGGTGGCATGTTTTAGTTTGAAGGCAAAATCGTGATCATCGGTATTTGGTCCGAAACGTATTTCCTTTATGACAGTTTTAGCGGTTTTTGCCTTGAGTTCTTTTTGCTTTTTCTTACGGTTATATAAGAATTTTTTGTAGTCGATAATTTTGCACACCGGAGGGTCTGCGTTGGGACTGATTTCTACAAGATCTAACTCCATTGCCTCTGCCCATCTTAATGCTACTCTTGTGTTATACACGTCGGGCGATATATTCTGACCTACGACTCCACTTATCTCTTCTAAGTTATCACCAACCAATCTTATTTTATGAGCGTTAATTCTGTTGTTTATTCTAAATTCTGGTTCGACAGGACGTCGAGGTACAATTTTTTTCCTTCTTCTCAAATGCTTTGTTTTATTCTATAATATATTTTGTACGTAAAACTAATTAATCTTAGTTCCTCAGTTACTAATTATTGTTGAATTTTAGAGCTGATAGCTATGAATTCATAGCCTCAGACTCTTTTTCTTTCTTAGATTGTGAGATTGTTAAGTTTTCTTTGTTTTTAGTATGTGTAATTTTAAACTCAATTCCTCTTTTGGATCCAGTTGCCAAAATTTGTTCAGCAAGAGGGTCTTCAATATGTTTTTGGATCGCTCTGTGTAGAGGTCTTGCACCATATTTAGGATCAAATCCTTTCTCGGCTATAAACTGTTTAGCAGCCTTATTAAGTTTGATGGTATATCCCATTTTAACAAGTCTGTCTTTAAGCTGGGCGATAGCAAGGTCTACTATCTTCAAGATATCTTCTTGATCTAAAGAATTAAATACAATCGTATCATCAATTCTATTTAAGAACTCAGGGGAGAAATTGCGTTTCATAGCATTTTCAATCACGTTCTTAGCATGATCATCAGCACTTTCTTGACGAGCTTGAGTAGCAAAGCCAACTCCTTGCCCAAAATCTTTCAGTTGTTTAATACCAATGTTGGAAGTCATTATAATAAGTGTGTTTTTAAAGTCCACTTTTCGACCTAAACCATCAGTAAGCTGTCCATCATCCAATACCTGCAGGAGTATATTGTATACATCTTGGTGAGCTTTTTCAATTTCATCTAACAATATCACAGAATAAGGTTTACGACGAACTTTTTCTGTAAGTTGTCCACCTTCTTCATACCCGACGTATCCCGGAGGGGCACCAATTAATCTACTTATCGAGAATTTTTCCATGTATTCACTCATGTCTATTCTCACCAGCGAATCTTCTGAGTCAAATAGATATCGAGATAATGCTTTGGCTAATTCTGTTTTTCCTACACCAGTAGGACCCAAGAAAATGAAAGAACCTATAGGCTTTTTAGGATCTTTTAGCCCAACTCTATTTCGCTGAATAGCTTTTACAATTTTTTGAATAGCTTCATCTTGACCGATGATTTCTTTTTTGAGATCATCTGCCATGCCAACCAGCTTATTACTTTCATTTTGAGCTACTCTTTTGACAGGTATGCCAGTCATCATTGATACTACCTCTGCAATATCTTCTTCGCTTACAGGATGCCTTTTTGATTTAGACTCTTCCTCCCAATCTGTCTTAGCTTGTTCAAGCTTTTTAAATAATTTTGATTCGTGATCCCGTAAGTCAGCAGCTTTTTCATATTGTTGGCCTTTGACTGCCATATTTTTTTGCTCTCTTACTTCTTCGATCTGTACCTCGAGTTCTTCAATATACTTCGGTACATGTATATTTTTCAGGTGTGTCCTTGCCCCAACCTCATCTAATATGTCAATAGCTTTGTCCGGCAAATGACGATCGCTAATATATCTATCACTTAAATGCACACAAGCTTCTATGGCTTCTGGCATGTAGTCCACATTATGAAATTCCTCATATTTTGACTTAATATTATTAAGTATATGGATAGCTTCATCAGTTGATGGCGGTTCGACAAGTACCTTCTGGAATCTTCTATCCAAGGCACCGTCTTTTTCTATATACTGTCTATATTCGTCCAAAGTTGATGCTCCTATACATTGTAATTCTCCTCTTGCTAAAGCTGGTTTGAATATATTGGATGCATCCAAAGAACCAGTAGAACCGCCAGCACCTATAATCGTATGGATTTCATCAATGAATAGAATTACATCTCTCGACTTTTCTAATTCGTTCATGATGGCTTTCATCCTTTCTTCGAATTGACCTCTGTATTTAGTGCCCGCGACTAAAGCAGCTAAGTCAAGCATCACAATCCTCTTGTCATATAGTGTTCGCGAAACTTTCTTTTGGTTAATTCTCAATGCCAAACCTTCCACGATAGCTGTTTTACCCACACCTGGTTCTCCTATCAGTATAGGATTATTCTTTTTCCTTCTACTTAAGATTTGAGATACTCTCTCTATCTCCGTTTCGCGCCCAATTATCGGGTCCAATTTACCCTCTTCTGCCAAACGAGTAACATCTCTTCCAAAGTTATCTAAAACCGGAGTCCTTGATTTTGATGCTCCTCTACGAGACGATCTTCCTGATATTGATCCAGAATCCTCTTCATCCATTGGCACATCTGATTCAGCAGCAGAATCTTGGATATATTCAAATCCCCCATCTTGTTCTTGGGTCACGTACTCTAACTCAGTTTTGTAGGATTCGTAGTCCACATCAAAATGATCCAAAATCTTGGAAGCTAAATTTTCTTTGTGCTTAAGTATAGATAGCATCAAGTGTTCTGGATTTATTTCATCGTTCTTAAACAGCTTAGACTCCAGGAATGTCACTTTAAGGACCTTCTCGGCATGCTTGTTTAATGGGATATTTCCTACGTTTAAACCAGTGCTATCACTTTTGTTGGACTTAGTGGCTTCTTCAACTTTATATTTCAATTGGTCAAGGTCAAGTTCAAGAGAACTGAGTACTTTGATGGCAATATTGTCATTTTCTCTTAACATTCCCAGCAATAAGTGCTCTGTTCCGATGTAGTCATGACCTAATCGCACGGCTTCATCTCTGCTTAGAGAAATTATTTTTTTGACTTTCGGAGAGAACTTTCTATTCATAAAATATGGTTCAAAAACTGTCTTTAACAAGTATAACATTTAAATCCTCCAGATCGTAAATAGCTAAGAAGATTTTGTGATTTCTATAAGAAACATTAACAAAAGTATGCCAAGTATAATTTTAATGCGCTTTTGTCATACGAATTAAGAAGATTAAACCAGTTATGTCAGATTTTAGACACTAATGCCTGACAACTTTGGTTTATTTCCAATTCATTATACATTAAATATACTTATTATATAAGATTTGCTTATTAATTGCACTTCAATAAATCTATGTCATATAAATAACGTTCTCAGTTTAAAAAAGATTAGAAATAAATGACTTAATACAAGTATATTTGAGCGCTAAATGAACCAACTCATTTGATTATGAAGATTAGATTAGAAAAAAAAGATAGATATTCCGTTTTAACTTTGGAAGAGGAGAATTTAAATTCTGTCTTAGCACCAGATGTCAAAAGCGAATTTGTTTTTTTGAGAAACGAAGGTGTGAGGAATTTAATCTTCGATATGGCTCAAGTTAAGTATGTAGACTCTTCTGGCTTAAGTGCTATCTTAACAGCTAACCGACTTTGGAATGACTTTGGTTCGTTCGTACTGACCAATATAAATCATCCCGCAGTTCAGAAACTAATAGAAATATCAAGATTACAGACAATACTCAACATAGTGCCAACTTTGGAAGAAAGTGTGGACTTCATTATGATGGAGGAACTTCAAAAAGAACTCTCGGGAGAAGAGGAATAAGTTAAGTCATGAAGTTTGAGCTCTTAGTCTTAGGGGCTAATTCTGCAACACCCTTACCAGATCGATTTCCTTCATGTTTTGTGCTTAATCATGATAATCACCTTTTTATAATTGACTGTGGAGAGGGAGCTCAGATCAAAATGTCCCAGTATAAGGTAAAGAGGTCCAGGGTCAATCATATTTTCATTTCTCATATGCACGGGGATCATATTTTTGGATTACCGGGCTTGATTAATTCTTTTAATCTGAATGGAAGACAAAATCCTTTAACGATCTTTGGTCCTTTTGGCCTTAAAAATTATATTCATAATACACTTGCAAGTACCCAGGCAAGGTTAACTTTTGAGTTGAAAATTGTTGAATTGGATATCGAAGAAGCAGAAATTATTCTGGCCTTGAAGCATTTATCTATTTGTGCTTTTCCCTTAAAACATCGCATCCCAACCTACGGATATAGATTTGAAGAAGTCAATCTTGAAAAGAATATAGAGGTGGGGGTTATAGAAAAATATAATTTGACCATTGAAGAAATTAAAAGTATCAAGAATGGTCATGACCTAATAAGAGATAATGGTGAGATTCTCTCAAATGATTTACTAACAAAACCTGATAGATTGAAAAGGGCCTTCACGTATTGTTCTGATACAATTTATGATGAAGGTATTATTCCCTATTGTCAAAATACATCGACATTGTATCATGAGGCCACTTATCTCCAAGAGTTGGAAGACTTAGCGGAAAAGAGATTTCACAGTACAGCGCAACAAGCGGCTCAGATTGCATCTCAATCAAATGCAGCTCAACTGATCATAGGACATTATTCGAGTAGATATAAAGAGCTTAATCCTTTATTGCAAGAGGCAAAAGAAGTTTTTGATAATACCCAATTGGCCATAGAAGGTCGTTCATATAGTATTTAAAAAACAATGTTTACATCAAGCGATCTAAGAAATCTAACGTGATGAGCTCCAACTTAGATACTGTACCATCCGCATAAAAATGTTCTGATATAGCATTTAATAGTTCTGACTTTTTGATTTGGTCTGGATAAAATGTGGGTTTCCCTTTAATAATTAAATCGAGGCGCTCAAATTCTCCAAGTTGCTCATACAATTTGTTTACTTCATCAAATGTGGAGGAATCTACCCTTGACAGAATTGCCTTACGTTCTGACAAAGAAAAATCTAAATCAGCATAAGACGCATAGATTAAAAGAAAAGTAAGAAACTGATCATATGTCCAATGCTCTGGATTAGTTGACATTGCAGGTGGTTATCATGTATCACAAAATACTAAATAAGATCTGACTGAGGGATATCATCGACTTGTCGATATTGTTGGAGGTTAAAATCTTTTTGAAAAATAATGTTACGATAACCATTTGTTAACCACACATATTGACCATTAATAATTTGATCATAAATCGCTGCCTGCTCTTGAGCGGCTTGATTGAGCGGTACATCTGAACTCTTGCATTCTACGAGTATTATTGGGTTTATCAATTTATTATAGACTACAATATCGTATCTCTTTCTTTTGTGATAGTACTCGATAGTTTTTTCTACTGATATGAGTCTTTCTGAATATTTACGTTGATCGATTAAAAAGTGTATGACACTTTGTCTTACCATTTCTTCTGGAGTAAGTATGAGCCATTTCTTTCTGACTCTTCCCCAGATATATTGAACGTTTTTTTGTTTTTTTGTCCTAATATTAGGTATATGCTGGGATAAATCTATCATCCTTTTTATGGTCCATTACTACTGCTGAATTTATAGAATATATTGTCGATGCATCAATACGAGATAAAATCTTGTTTATTGTCGTATTGTATTGTTTGGCCATTTCGATTGTATTGACATCTATCAAATCTATGCCCGACTCTTCGAGTAATTTAATTACATGAATTTGCCATGGAATAGACTCCAACTTATTATCATTAATTAACCCATTTTCATATAGAATCATCACTTTATTATCTATAGGAATAAGAGCATCCAACAGGTCCTCTGCCAAATTAGATTTATCATAAAGAATATTCAGTTCTTTAGCAGGAAGTAATTCTATTAGTTTGGAATTGAAGACTTCACTACAAAATGAAATGATCGATTTATTTTTAAGTTGATAAACTGAAAATCGATGGCAAATATCTGCGAGTGCTACACTCAAGCTTTTAGCTTGATTTAGCCTTTCTGAACTCTCAAGAAGCTGAAAGGGCTGCCCGTATTTGAGTTTTATGTGTTCGCTAAAAAAGCAGCGAGTTTCGAATTTTGTTTGAATATTGTCAATATTCAGATTATACGATCCGACTATAGAAACTTCAATTCCGTTTTGCATAAGCGGATTGATAAAAGTAGATGAAGTTTCTTTTTGATTATAAAAAATTATATGGTCCCAATGTTCTAATGATCCTGAAAATTGATTTAAATCTTCTGACTTAACGATCATTAATGGAAAATAGGTTGATATATAATTGGGGGCTATATCATAAATGTCCGATAATTTTAGATCAGTTTCATGACCTGACAAGAGTATTGTTGCCATTTCTTTTTGATGAACTTTAAAGTTCTCGAAAGCATCTCTTCTTATATCGATCCAGTAGTTATGTATACAATCACTCGCAGCATCTGATTGTTTATGGATTAATTCACTCAACCGATGGTAGTTAGAATTGAAGCCGGCTTGGTTTAGGTTAATATACTTTTGTACGACTACCTCTTGTGTATATTTACTAGCAATTGTTGTCCAATCTCCCTGGTGTTGATCAATGAAAAAGTCAATTATACTGTCATTAATGTTTAACTCGGATTGGAGCAATCTGTATGCAGTATATTCCTTATCAGACAAAAGAGATTGTATCTGAAGAAGTTTGTCATTGGTAAGGTTGAGGTCATTTTCTAATGATATAAGAGATAAGGGTTTTGTGTTAATACGAAGATTTATAAGATCACATTCTCCTATTTCTTTTTCAATTTCTAATAGAATTTTGTTCAGTCTTTGCCATTGCTTTTTTTCAATATTGAATGGTGTATATCGTTTAAACTCTTTATTTCTGAATTTTTCAATGATCTCACTCTGATTTTCTAATATCGATTCCAATGAATTAATAGATTGAGGTAATTCTTCCAAAAGGTTCTGCTCGCCAATGTCAATTGGATTTATTATTAATCTATTCTGCTTAATTTTCTGTAGAGCCTTAGAAATGTGCTCGTTCATTCTAACGTGCTCTTCTAAATCATAGGTGAAGTATATTTCTTTTAATTCGCTCAGCGCAAAACTTATATTCTTTAATTCTTGTAGCAATTCTTTATCGAGATCTTGTAGCAAATTATCTTTGATCTCGTTTATTTCTTCTTTCGACAACCTTATCTGGTTTAATATCGAATCTATCCTATTTTTGGTATTGGTAATACTCGAACTTGATTGATATACTGAGTTATCCAAAAGACCCAATGATATATTTCGAAATCTTGATTGGTATGCCTTTTCTAACTCCGTAAGAGCAAGGCAAAAATTATCAGTAAGATGTATTTGTTTGAAGAATTGGTATTGCTGAGGAGTTAAGACTTGATTGGATTTGTGACCTTTGTTAAGGATATTTTCTTTTATACTAAGTCCACTTCCATTTTTACGGCTGAATCCTTGAATGTCTTTCATGATCCCTTCATGAAATCGCCGTCTATATCGGTCTATATGATCATGGGTATGTTGGTTACTTCTTACATGACTTAGTGTGGTCAGAATACGGAATCGCTCTAAAAGCTTTTTAGAAAGATAATTTTCATTGTCCCAAAGGCAAGCGAAATGCGCCAGTTTTTGAGTACTTAATGATTGAAAGACTTCCTCAGAGTCATAGTCATTATCAATAACTATAAGAGATTTCTTTTGTTTTAGTAAGGAGTCTTTAGCCTTAGACGATAGAAAATTGCTCCTATAACGTGAGTCTTCAAGTTTTAATATATTAATACAACCTGTGCCTATAGAAATTAGAGATTCCTCTATGGCGGGAGGAAGAGGAGTGTGCATGTAGTTTAGTTATTTGTTTCCTTATTGTAAATATATGAATATTTATAATATGTATTATATATGCACAAATAATTAATGTGTATTCTATTGAATATTAAGTACTTTTTAGATTTTGAGTTGCTATATTATTTCTAAGTGCAATTGATTTGATCTTTACTCAACTATTCCTCCACTAATTTTTTCACCATTTTTATATAAGTATTCCAATGTAAGATTTCCTTCTTCATTGAAGTATTGAAGTTTACCATCTTGTTTGCCATTCTTGAATGATCCTTTACGTTGGAGGATTTCTCTACTATTGTATATCGCGAAAGGCCCATCTAATGTGCCTTTATCATACGAAGTCTCTTCTAATACACGGCCAAAATCATATTTAGCATCTATGCCATGCTTAACATCATTGATATATGAAGTCATAGTTTCTATCTGACCTCTATCATTCATGTTAATTTGTACTCCGTTTTTAAGGCCATTTACGTAATTAGTGATTGATTTAATTTTGTTGGATTGCGGATGATAGGTAACCCATGCACCATTTCTTACACCATTGATCACTGTACCTGTGGCCAAGTAATATTGATCGTCATCTTGATAGGAAACATATTTAGCGTTGCTATTAATCGTTTCGGTATCATAACTCTTTAAGTCAAATTGAGGTCCTGTACCTGACGACTGACACCCCATAATGATGGCTAATAAAGAACAAATAAGTGTAGGTTTCATGAATTAGAAATATAATGCACAGCTAAAATAATTCGAAGAATTATAACAAAGCATAATATATTACACATTTTTACAATATAGAATAATCCGAATACTCATTTTTCTCTTTGAATAAGATTTATTCTGGTGTGAAAGTGAAACATATTCAGTCTTACATATTGGGTCTAAAAGTGCTATATGGAGAACAAAGAAGTGGCTAAAAATTTTCAATTATTAGGTAAATTATTGGAACTGCATGGCGAAAATCCATTTAAAACCAGATCCTATTCTTCCGCATATGTGACCATTCGAAAATTAGGCTTCCCTGTCATAGAAAAACCAAAAGAGGAATTGCTCAATATTCAAGGCATCGGAAAGGCTATTTCTGATAAAATTGAAGAGCTAAGAGAAACGGGAAAAATAGCTACTTTAGAAAGGTATCTCGATCAAACTCCTAAGGGAATTATTGAGTTACTCCAAATTAAAGGTTTTGGTCCCAAAAAAGTAAGGGCTGTATGGAAAGAGATGGGGATTGAGTCTGTAGGAGAATTGTTATATGCTTGCCAAGAAAATAGATTGGTGGAGTTAAAAGGATTTGGTGCTAAAACTCAAGAAGCACTTCAAGCACAATTAATTTATTTTTTAGATAGTAAAGGTAAGTATCTGTATGGGCACATTATTAATGAAGGTCGTAAACTTAAAAGGTACTTGCTGAATCATTTTAAACATTCAAGATTTGAGTTCATAAATGGCCTGAAACGAAAGATGCCCATAGTAGATGGTATCGAAATCCTTATGGACCATAAAGAAGATGAGGTTCGAATGTTTTTGACTTCTCTATCAGAATGTGAAATAATCAATGATTCTATTCATTTTGAGGGGTCTAAGGTAGTTTTATATCCATGTGCTGATTCAGCAGAATTTGATCAGTTGATGTTCAAAGGTTCAGCATCTGAGTCTTTTTTGAATGCTTGGTATGATACGATAGGAATAGATACTTTCGCTAATAGTCGTTCCGATTTTAGAAAATTAGGAATTAGTTACATACCTCCAGAGACTCGAGAATCTCCTCATCTGATTCAATTAGCTAAGAAGATGGATTCTTTGGAGCTGATCGATTATTCTGATATTAAAGGAGTTGTACATTCGCATTCGACATTCAGTGATGGAACTAATACCATTGAGGAAATGGCTCAAGCTTGTATCGAAGAGGGATACGAGTATTTAGTGATGAGCGATCATTCTAAGGCTGCGTTTTATGCTAATGGACTTTCAGAAGAAAGAGTACTACACCAAATGAAAACCATCGATGATATTAATGATAGAATAAACGGGTTGCATATTTACAAAAGCATAGAGTGTGATATTCTTCATTCGGGTGATTTAGATTATGACGACCAATTTTTAGAACATTTTGATTTGGTCATTTCCTCGATCCATTCTAATCTTAAAATGGATAAGAAGAAAGCCACGGATAGATTACTTAAAGCTATAGAGCACCCAGCAACCTCCATATTAGGACATCCTACTGGTCGGCTCCTTTTGTCGCGAGAAGGATATCCCATCGATCATAAGATGATTATAGACCGATGTGCGGCCTACAATGTGGCGATAGAACTTAATGCAAATCCATATAGACTGGATTTAGACTGGGAGTGGATATATTATGCACGAGAGAAGGAAGTCTTAATATCAATTAATCCAGATGCTCATAGTACGGCAGGAATAGCCGATATAAAGTTTGGAGTTGATGCCGCTCGAAAAGGTGGACTAAAAGTCTCAGAATGTTTGAATACCAAAAGTAAAGCGCAATTTGATGAATGGATATCGAAACAGAAGTCCTGTTAATGCGTTGTTAACCGTGAGTACATATTATGAATAAGCATAAAATGCTTTACTTTTGTATTAGATTAATTTGTAAAATAAAATTGTATAAATAATGAATTCTTTTAAATCTCTTTTACTTCTTGTTTGCGCTGTTGCATTGACAGTAGCATGTAAGAATGAAACCGTTAAAGATGATACTCGTGCAAGTGTTGCTACAGCAGGTACGACTCAAACTACTACACCTGCTGCTACTCCTGCGGAGACAGTACCTGTAGGACCTCTAACTTCAATTGATTATCCAGAGACAGAGTTTAACTTTGGAGAAATCGAAGAAGGAGAAAAAGTTATTCACGAGTTTGCTTTTAAAAATACTGGAACTGAGCCATTAGTAATATCTAAAGCTCAAGGATCATGTGGATGTACTGTTCCTGATTGGCCAAGAGAGCCTATCCCAGTTGGTGAAACAGGTGTAATCAAAGTACAATATGATTCAAGAGGAAAAGGTAAAACGAGAGCTGAAGGTGGAAGAGCAGAAAATAAGCGAGTTACTATCACAGCTAATACTGATCCTGTGAATACTTACCTTTATGTGAAAGGTACTGTTTACAAGCCAGATGCTCCAGAAAGCTAAGTATAGCTATTCTTAAGGATTTTATTAAAGCTTCGAATTGAGTAATTCGGAGCTTTTTTGTTTTATGCATGTTCAATCTATTTGAGTTTCATATATTCAGTGAGCAAAACAACTTACTGACTATGAAACAATTAATGTGCGCCATATTACTCTTTATATTTTGGTGCGATATGTCTACGATTACCGCACAAAATGATGTTTCATTTAATGAGACATATAAGAATTTAAAGTTTAGAAATATTGGACCCTTTAGAGGTGGTCGCTCTGTGGCATCTACTGGAGTACATAACGACCCCCTTACTTACTATATGGGTTCGACTGGCGGAGGGTTATGGAAGACTCAAGATGCAGGTACTTCGTGGATTAATATTTCTGATGGATTTTTTGAAACTGGATCTGTTGGAGCTGTTGCCGTATCAAAAAGTGACCCAAATGTAATTTACGTAGGTATGGGTGAACATCCAGTAAGGGGAGTAATGACATCACATGGTGACGGAATATATAAATCTACAGATGCAGGTAAAACTTGGAAACACCACGGACTTTTAGAAAGCCGTCATATAGCAGAAATTGTAATTCATCCTCAAAATTCAAATATCGCTTATGTTGCTGTCCAGGGAGCCGTTCACGGAGATAGTGACGAAAGAGGTGTCTACAAAACTGTTGATGGAGGCATAACTTGGGATAAAGTATTATACGTGGATGAAAAGTCTGGGGCGTCTGACATTTCAATGGATGCAAGTAATCCCCGTATTCTTTATGCTTCGTTTTGGGATCATAGGAGAACTCCATGGCAGGTTAGATCAGGTGGCACAGGTTCTGGACTTTACAAAAGTACTGATGGCGGTACAACATGGGACAAATTGAAGAACGGGTTGCCAAGGGAAATGGGCAAAACTTCTATAGATGTATCTCCGGCTAATTCAAATATTGTATATGCAAATATAGAAGCCAAAGGTACCAAAGGTGGTGTTTATCGATCTTTAGATGGTGGTAAAAACTGGACTCAGACAAATAGCGACCGTATAACAGTCGCTCGAGCATGGTACTATATCGAGATTTTTGCAGATCCTAATGATGAGAATACGGTCTATGTGCTCAATGCTCCTATGCTTAAATCTATAGATGGCGGTAAAACTTTTAAAACAATTAGTAATCCTCATGGTGATCAACACCATATGTGGATCAATCCGGCTAACTCTCAGAACATTATTCTTTCTAATGATGGTGGAGCTTGTATAACTTTTAATGGTGGGGATACTTGGACATCTCAAGAAAACCAGCCCACCGCACAGTTCTATAGAGTGATCACCGATGCAAAGTTTCCATATAAGGTTTATGCTGGTCAGCAAGATAATTCATCATTAATCATTTCATCTCGGACGAGTAGATCGGGTATTGGTTGGAAGGATTGGACTTCCGGCCCAGGTTGCGAAAGTGCTTTTTTAGCATTTGATCCAGACAATCCTGTAGAGGTCTTTGGCACTTGTATTCAGGGAGGTATAACTGCTATGGATATGGCAACTGGACATCAAAGAGATGTTATGGCATATCCAATAATAGGGTTAGGTTGGACACCATCAGAGATGAAATATAGATTTAATTGGAATGCACCATTAGTCGCCTCAATCCAAGATCCTAATGTCATGTATCATGCAGGAAACAAGGTGTTAATGACTACAGATCGAGGGGTGTCATGGAAAGAAATAAGCCCTGATTTAACTCGTGATGATAAATCAAAGCAGATAGATGGAGGAGTGCCGTTCACTAACGAGGGAGCTGGGGGAGAAGTATATAATACAATAGCCTACCTCGAATTGTCTCAACATAATCCTAAAAGAATCTGGACAGGAAGTGATTGTGGGATGGTCTTTACAACTTCTGATAATGGTTTAAACTGGGAAAATGTTACACCTAAGCAATTGGGCGAGGTGCTTGTAAATAGCATTGATGTTTCTCCACATAAAAGTGATAAAGTATATATAGTAGGTTCTAATTACAGGTTTAACGATTTTTCTCCAATAATTTATCGATCAAACAATAATGGCAAGAGTTGGAAAAGGATAGATGACGGATTACCACGTGATTCGTGGGTGAGGGTTGTGAGAGAAGATGAGAAGGTCGAAGGACTTTTATATGCAGGCACCGAAAATGGATTATATATATCTTATGATGATGGGAAAACTTGGGAATCTATGCAGCTCAATCTTCCCAAATGTCCAATTACGGATTTAACATTTAGAGATGATGATATGATCTTGGCGACTTCTGGGAGAGCCTTCTGGATTTTGGACGATTTAAGTTCCATAAGGGCTAATTTGAGTAATCAGCGATATACTTCAATCTTAAATCCTAAACCGACCTTTAGAGTTTTATCTGGTGGTGGGTTCAGACCTGGGAGTACCAAAGGACAAAATGCGCCCAATGGCGCTATTATAGATTATTATCTACCAGATCAAAAGGATTCAATAACCATTGTATTAGAAATATTAGATAAGGATAATCGCATAGTGAGATCTTTTAGTAATAAAAAAAGTGATGATTATGTAAAATATGTTGGAGGGCCAAATGCTGAAAAGCTATTATCAGCTAATAGAGGGGTAAATAGATTCGTTTGGGACTTAAAGACAGAGTCAATGTCTGGTGTTGAAAATGTATTTATGTTAGGTGGATATGGAGGGGCAATTGTACCTCCTGGAAAATATAAATTGAAATTGATGGTGGACGATGAGCTTGTGGAATCAGAAATTGATCTCCTTCCAGATCCAAGAATTGAAGCTGGCCCTGAGGCCTATGAAGAACAGTTCAAAAATATAATGGAACTGCGAGAGGCCATTAATGAAATCCATGATAAAGTGGCCCATTCTACCAAAACTAAAACCAAACTCGAAAGATTTATCAAAGACTATAGCAATCATGATGAGGCTATTGATTTGATCAATATGGCTACTGAGATAAATGGTCTCATTAATTCTTGGGAGTCAGAATTAATTCAAAGAGATCAAAAAACTTTTCAAGATGTGATCAATTTTCCCAATAAGTTAAATGCGGAAATGGCAAATCTAATGTCCACGATGAATGTATCACAACCTATATTGACAGAAGGTATGAGGGTAAGGAAAAAGGAATTATTGGCTCAATGGGCTAAGTCTCACAAACATTTTGCTGATACTATTGTGAAAGAAGTTGAATTATTTAATCAAGCTTTTAGTGCTTCTGGTATAGGGTTTATTACAAGATAATTGTCTTTTATAGGAAGCACTTTTTTATAACATCAACCTTTAATGTCACTGAGTACTACTCTTATAGGTGAAACTATGTCGATGAGCGAACTTGAAGAGAAAGCGAGATATCTCGAAATTCTCAATGATTTTGCCTTTTCTATGATGCGACAGCATACTGAGACAGATATTCTTTGGGATGTCACCAGCTCAGTTATTTCTTTATTGGGATTTTACGATTGTATTATTTATTTGTTTGACGAAAGTGGAGATGTTTTAATTCAGCGAGCAGCATTAGGGCCTAAAAATCCAACAGAAAGACTAATTAAAAATCCTATAAAAATCAAAAAAGGTTCTGGAGTAGTAGGAACTGTGGCAGTAACCGGTATCGCAGAAAAAATTGACGATACATCACTGGATTCTCGATATATTTTGGATGATGAAATGCGCTATTCAGAGATCGCAGTACCGATTAAAATTGAGGATGAAATTATTGGTGTAATTGATTCTGAACATCCAGAAAAGGCTTTTTTCAATCATATGCATATGTATGTTTTGAAAAAAGTAGCTTTTATCATGGGCGATAAGATAAAGGTGGCAAGATCCCAAAATGAATTAGCACAATATCGACTGAATTTAGAAGCTAAAGTTCGAGAAAGAACGGAAGAGTTGTATTTATTAATGGAAGAGTTGAAAGAATCTAATACAGATTTAATGAGATTTGCTTACGCTTCTTCTCATGATCTTAAGGAGCCTCTTCGAATGATATCAAGCTATCTTCAGTTGATAAAATATAGAGAAAAAAACTTACAAAAGGAGTCAATTGATAACATTGATTTTGTAGTTAAAAGTGCAAAAAGAATGGGTAAAATTTTAGATGGTTTATTAGCCTATTCTAAACTAAATCTTAAGAATATTGAAAAGTCTTCTGTAGACTTAAATCAAATATTGGAGGTGGTACTTGGTAATTTATCGTTGCTTATCGAGAGTACCAATACCAAAATATCATTCTTGTCAGATATGCCAATGATCGAAGGTCATGAAATTCTTCTGACTCAATTGTTTCAAAATTTAATTTCTAATTCTATTAAATTCAGGAAAAAAGGTGTTAGCCCAGAGATAAAATTGAGTTATGAATATAAGAATGACCAACACTACTTTAGTATAGAGGATAATGGTATAGGAATCGAAGAAGAATTTAAAGATGATGTTTTTAATCTCTTTAATCGACTATCTAAATCAGAAGATATACAGGGAAGTGGTATTGGGCTTGCTTTATGTAAAAATATCGTCAATAAGCACAAAGGGGAAATATGGTTTGAAGACAATGCCTCCAATGGGGCAACGGTTATTTTTACCTTGAGGGCTTAATATTACTTATTCTTGCCCCGTAACTTGCTTGATAATATTATTGTAGAAATTAATTCCTTTTTGATTCATTTTATTTCCAAAAAGTAGCTTTTCATCTTTTATAAAGGCAAAAAACACACATTCTTGACTGAAGTAAATATCTGCTTCTAACATGATTTCACCATTTCCATTGAATACCTTTCTTCCGATTGGTTTAGCACAGTTATTTGGAATTTCTGATATAGGCTCTGGAGAAACATAAGATAGGTCATTTAAAATGGCATCACGATCATTCATGCTCATGCTGATGGGCATGTCATTAAAAATTACATCTATGTGACTGCAATTATTTACGATATTTTCAACTTCTTCCTGAGGAATCCCACTTGCAGATTGAAAGACTTTTACTGGAGCACTTATAGTTTTTTGAGCAGTAGATGTTTGACTTTCATTACTTTTTGGCTTGCAAGCAAATAGCAAAGTGGTGATTGCAAGAAATATGACTGATCTTAGTATTGACATCCAAGGTTTTTTATTGAGTTACTGTTATCCGAGTATTATAAACATTTCCCGAAATATCTTTAACGTTTAATATATACATTCCAGAAGGTAATTTATTGAAAAAAATTTCATTTCCATCAACGATGGTAGAATATCGATTTCCCTTCAAATCAATCAGTTGTGCCTTTTTTATTTGATTTAACTCTTTTATCGTGACTCGATAGTCAGTTGGATTAGGATATACACCAATTGTTCTTTTTGAAGTTTCATTAGTACTTGTTGAAGTTCCTATATCTGACAGCCGAAATGCATCAAATCCTCCTTCAACCAAGTGACCTGCTTCGATATCATCACTAACCGTGATAGCCAATCGAATCGAGTCTTGTGAGGTATAATCATTTATGATGATTTCATAAGGTTTCCAGATTGAATTTTCACGGATAGATTCGATTAATATAGTATCGGATACGGTAAACAATTCTATATCAAGCATATCATTGGGTGTAGAATTACCTCCGTTATTATAAAACCAATAATTGAATTTAATCTGAGGATTAACAATTCCGTCAAGCTCAATTAGAGGAGATATTAAGGAAGTATAACCGTCGTCGACATCATCTATACCTACTGAAGAATTATTATTTCCTGTAATGTAAGCATGAGTCCCTAAATCATCAGAGACATCCGTTTCAGGATTACTGAAGTTACCGTTGAACGATGTTGGTTTTGGGATAGCCCTTTCCCATACCCCTGTCTCCGCGGTATTCTCTGTTGTCCATCCTAAGTCGACGAAAAAATCGTCCTCATATCCTTCTTCTAACATTAATTCTAATTCAGTGTTGTCGTCTAAGACAAGGCTTTTTATTCCCCCTTTAAATCCCCATTTGCCAAACAAAATTTCTTTTTCTCCCGAGAATAGATTTAACGAAAACAGGCCGTTTTCGTCACTTTTAATGTTGTTGTCTTTGATGCCATTGATTAATATCTGCACATCCGATATCTTTTCTCCTGCTTGATTAATTGTTTGCCCATTAAGTTGATATTGCTTCTTTTCTTGCAGCTCAAAGTCTTGAAATACCACTTCTCCATTTGATAGGGACAGATTTATTGTATCTGAAAAGTATTCTGGATGCGATACGATTATTTCATAAGTGCCAGCTATAGCTGTGCCTGTAGCATAACTGCCATTTGGTTGGGTAGGAGAGGGTTGTTCTGTACCAGAGATAATCTCAATCAACGCCCCATTAATAGGCTCAGTAGTATTAATGTCTGTGACGTTACCTTCTAAGTAGGCTGCCCTTTGATAATCAGCCTCTAAAACAAAAAGCCCATTGTCCATATCTGTGGCCAATATCAGACCGGATGGTAGATAGGGAGTCACTCCCCAATTACCATTTGCATCTTGAGGATTAGTGTCATATTGTGCAACACGTATAAGATTATGAGGACGTTTGGCATCCAAAATTATCACTCCTTCTGTATACCAAGAAGTTACCAAAAAGTCATCAATAAAGTGCGTATTATGAGGTAATACGTTGGCGTCATCTACAGGTCGATATTTATCTAAAAATTTGATATTACTTTCATCACTTATGTCATATGCGTCAACATAGCCATTACCTTTTTCATCTGTTGTGAAAATATATTTTCCGTCATCTGAAGGCCATGCGTTGTGGGTGAAGAATGTAGAAGTAAATGTCTTAGAAATAAATAGTGGTTCAGCAGGATCACTGATATCATATATTGCTAAAGCCCCATCAAATATCTCTGAAGTATACATTCTGTCTTTGAGTGTGACTACATCATGAGAATAAGCCTGATTTTCAACTCCAATTATTGTAGGTTCTTCTGGATTGGACGATAAATCGAGTATGATGATACCTCCTATACCATTATTGCATCCTGATAAATAGGCATGACCTTTTATAGTATCGATATATATGTTATGACATCTTCTGATGATGTCATTATCATTATTTAATCGAACTGTATCTGTCCACATCTTGTAGGAGACAGTATCAGGAGCTTCGCTCATATTGACTATCGTTAAACCGTCGTCTCCCTGATCAGCTACAATATAGATGTAGTTTTTATAACTTTTAAAGTCACGCCATACTGATCTACTTCCAGGTATAGTGCTTATAAGTTGAGGGTCTGCAGGATTAGATAAACTAAAAATTTGACTATTTAGGCGATTTCCTGCTATGACATACTCGTTTCCAATAGAATCTACATATCCCCACACATCATTACCTAAAGCAGGTAATTCTATCTGGGATAATGATTTCATATTTAACTCGTGCTGTCCAGAAATTGGCTGAATTAAAACAAATAAAAGGAATGTGGCAAAACTATTCTTAATCACTTTGCGATAATTAGATATGTTAACTATAAAGTGGAATTCATTAAAATGTTGTTTATTCGAAGCTTTCAAATTCATAAAATTTAGAAGAGTGAAAATTTTGCACAATCCACGTTGTCGAAAAAGTAGAGAAACTTTGGCCTTGCTCGAAGAGAACCAAACTGACCTTGAAGTCATTCTATATCTTAAGGATGTCCCATCGAAAGAAGAGTTATCTGCCATAATTAAAAAACTGAAAATTTCGCCTTTTGAATTAATTAGAAAGAGTGAATCTATCTATAAAGAGCAATTCAAAGGACAGTCATTTTCTGACGACGAATGGATAGATATTATGCTGCAAAATCCAAAGTTAATAGAACGACCGATTGTCATTTCTGATGATCGCGCCGTTATAGGTAGACCTCCTAACAAGGTTTTAGAATTGCTTTAAGCATCTACAGCCTGACGCCTCGTTTGATGAAAATAATACACTAAAGTTTTATGTAGATCTTTAGGATTAAAAGGTTTCATAATATGATCATTCATGCCAACTTTTTGGGCCTCTTGCTTTACTCTTATGGTAGTTGACGCAGTCAATGCGAGAATAGGAATATCTCTTTTTGATACATCTAACTTTCTTATTGCTTTAGTGGCTTCGTAGCCATCCATGACAGGCATCTGCAGGTCCATTAATATGATATCAAAATCATTCTGCTTCACTGCGTCGACGGCCTCTTGTCCATTTTTAACTATTTCAAAGTCAGTCCCCCATTTTTTCAAGAATTGCTGAATGACCATAATATTTAATCGATTGTCTTCCGCAACTAAAACTTTAAACCCTGCGAGTTTTTCAAAGATTGGATTAGTGACTATATTACTTTTGATAATTTGGCTCGCAGTAGATTTAGCTTTTTCAAAATTAATGGTAAAATAAAATTTTGAACCCTTACCATAATCACTCTCGACTTTTAATTCGCTTCCTTGTAGCTCCAAAAGCTTTTTACATATAGGAAGCCCTAATCCTGTTCCCCCATAATTTTTGGTTGTTGACGAATTAGCCTGACTAAATTTTTCGAATATCTTATCAATCTTCGAGGGCATTATGCCTATACCGGTATCTATTATCTCGAATTTTATTGAAGTATGCGTTTGATTTTCTTCTACTACTTCGAGATCCAAAGTTACTCCACCTTCTTTGGTGAATTTTATGGCATTAGATACTAAATTTCCTATTATCTGAGACAATCTGGTGATATCACCCTTTACTGACTCAGGTAGATCCTCATCTTTTTTAATTTTAAAATTTATTCCTTTTTCTTCGGACAGATAATTGTAAGTAGATTTAATTCCTAATAGCATATTCCGCAAGGAAAAAGCTGTATTTTCAAAATCTATCTTACCTGCTTCAATTTTACTGAAATCAAGAATATCATTGATTAAATTCAACAAGTGATCAGACGAAAATTTTAAAGCCTGAAGATTGTCTAATTCATCAGGGTTAGTGTTGTTCATCAAAAGGAGATTAGATACTCCCACTATTGAATTCAGCGGTGTTCTGATCTCATGAGACATAGTAGATAAGAACTCATCTTTCGCAGCATTGGCTCTTTCAGCCGTTTGCATTGCCCTGATTAGCTCTGTTTCTGTATTTTTTATATCAGTGATGTCCGAGACTATGCCTATAGTTCCTTCTACTTCTCCTTGATCATTTTTTATTCTGCTCGCCTTTAGCTCGTACCATTTTTTAGTAGATAGTGATGAACCTTGTTCTAATAATCCATTTACTTCATGTAATCCATTGAATACTAACTTGTCAAAAACTCTAGAGCTGGATTCATTGAATTGACTTTTAAAATGAGTGATCTTTTTTCCTATAGCTTCTTCTATGCTTACCCCTGTGAGAACGACCCATGCATCATTGATATAGGTGATGATTCCATTGTTGTCGAGTACAAAGAGAATTTCTCTGATATTATTGACAACGAGATCATATCGTTTATTCATATCCATTAACTCCGCATTTTTAGAGTCGAGGTCTTTGGATAAGAGTTGATTTGCTTTGAACAGCTCTTGCGAACTTTCTTCAATTATGTTTTCTAAATGTCTAACATCACTATCATTAGAGATATAGGCTTGATTTACAGCATCTAATAATGGTGCTATTTGCTCTATAGTGAGTGGGTCAACTTGTATTTTTTTCAGTTGACGTTTTAATAGTCTATGATAGTTTTTTTCATTCATTCCGATATAGTTGTTATGGTCATCGTCTGGTTGTGTAGCTGACATGGTGTAAATTCTCCAAATGGCGCTATTTCGCCATAAGAATAGAATCCTGTGATTTCAACCTGACCACCGATGGTTTCCTTGACGGCTTCTACCTCCTCTTCCACTAATTGTTTTAAAACCAGTTTTCTTCCGATACAGCTAATTAAAATAGCTAATTCTGGTTCATCATTACCTATTCGTTTGCTGATACTTGCGGATTCCGATGCACCATTGATAACACGATCAATATTAGCTTTCATAAGTCGAGCATAAGAATTTTGTGGGATACTGCCTGCAAATGTCAGACTCTTCGCTTCTTCATCAATTGCCAGTATAGTCCTCACAACAGGTAGATTTTCATCCACTCGTAAGCTTAATGGAAAGAGTAAACCAGAACCTGGGAGGTCTTGAGCTTTGGCGCCTAAGAATTTTTTATAAACGTCTAAAGCTGGTTGACCATCTAACTCATACAGAACACTTCCTTCTGACTTAGTAACTTCTCGTTCTATACCAAAACTGTCCCATCCACCTTTTGATCCATACCCAATTTTTAAGTCCTTACCATAAAAGCTTATAGCAACAATTTTCTTTTCTACTATTGAATCATCAATTACAAAGGTTTTTTGAAAATCTGGACCATCTCCTGCCAATCCTCCAGTTATGGTAACATGATCTGGTAGATGATCTATCAAGCCTTGCACTAATTCTGCGCCATTCACATTTAATCCATCGCTTAATATAAAAACATGTCTTAAATTTTCATTTTCAATGGTTTGAGCCAAAAGACTTGCCGCATGATAACTTTCTGACATATCTGTGATGTCGATTGAACTTTTGGCAACTTGTGATCTTTCGAAATGTACAGCAGTCAAGGATACTGTTTGATCATTTACAGATACATCCATGATTTCGCCTGAAGTTGAACACCCAGATATGATAGCATTAGGATATTCTTTATGAAGTAGTTCGATTAAATCTTCTAAGTTTTCATATTCCTTCCCTGCAAAAAGAAGAATTAATTGTGGTTCAAACTTGATCTCGGATATCTCAAGTTCGGTATTAGACTTTAAGGACTTTTGAAAAATCTGCATTAACGTTATTTGATCGATGGAATAATACTATTATAGATAATCTGTGTAGACTATCCTATATAATATATGACACAATTTTGACTCTTCATCACTATTCTTAATGAGAATTTAACTCAGTATGCTGCGACAAGAATTTTTCAACCGATAATTCTACATTTTTCCAATTAGTATTTTTGTATTCTGAGGATATAACGTGATTGCCTGCTTCAGGAAACGCTTCCTTGTATTTGAGATTATCATCCGTAGATACTTTATTAAAAAAATTAAGCATAGCTGCTACGCTGACAACTTTGTCTTGTTCCTGATCATTTTTGTAATAATAGCCCATATAAATAGGTAAAGTCAGCTTCTTAAAGTTTTCGTCTTTCATAGTTTTTTCCAATAAATATTGTAACGTTATTAACCCATTTAGATGATATTCGTTTGACCAATATTTTTGAGTGTTGCTGCTTTTTCGGTATTCACCAAATGAATTAAACAAGAGTTGTTTTCCCCATGGACCAGTTAACATTTGGGCTTTGCTGTCATAGACATTAATATTGGGAGAGAGCAGAACCAATGAATGGATATCCGTATCTTCAGTTGCAAGAATTATGGATAATGTGCCACCGGTCGAACAAGATACAACGATCACATTTTCTCCTATAATCTTACCTATAGCGATCGCTTCTTTAGCGTCGTTGAGTAGTTCTTGTGGCGTCAATTCTTTGAAAGCCTCTTTTGCGGCGATTCCATGATCTTTTAACCTCGCTAAATAAAGGTTAGCATGAAATTTTTGGGCTAAATTTTGATGGACAGGATGTCCTTCGCCTTGACTTGCAGTATATCCATGTAAATAAACTAAGCTGTATTTTGTTTTTTGTTTGAGAGAATCATACCAAACGATTCTTGCTTGATTATCTTCTTTTAAGAATGCTACTTTGGATTCCTTTTCAGCAATTAGACTATCTAATTGTTCTATAGGATGCTGTAATTTCAATGGGGAGAAATCAAGGGGAGGGTACTTAGCTCGTGGACCTAACAGATAAATTGAGGCAATCAACAATAAGAGAATAACTATTGACAGTACTGTTTTTCTTATCATGGAGTATATTTGATTAGGGCACTAATTATAACAATAAAGACGAAAATGGTTGACTAGTTACCTGTAAATAATGAAAAGGATATTATGTAATACTAATAAATGGTAAAAAAAAAGGTCTACAAAAAATTGTAGACCTCTCTCTTTTATTTTTAAATATGGCATTAGAACAATTCAGTTCCCGCGAAGTGAAAGTTCGACTCTATCTGGGCGTTTTCATCAGAATCAGATCCATGTACTGCATTTTCACCAACGTTAGTGGCGTATAATGCTCGGATAGTTCCTGGTGCTGCTTCTTCAGGGTTAGTAGCTCCAATGAGTGTTCTGAAATCCGCTACAGCATTCTCTTTTTCTAATACAGCTGCAACAATGGGTCCTGAGGACATAAATTCTACTAATTCTCCGTAGAAGGGTCTTTCTTTGTGAACAGCGTAGAATTCACCAGCTTTTTCTTTAGACAGCTTTGTGAATTTCATTGCTTTAATGGTAAAACCAGCCTCATTAATCATTTTAAGGATGGCTCCAATATTTCCTGATTTCACTGCATCAGGTTTGATCATTGTAAATGTGATGTTGTTTGTCATAGTTGTATTTATTCAATCAGGGCGCAAAAGTATAATAATTGACTTTTCAACGCTCAAAGTTTTTGATTTTTTCAATGTTCAGCGTTTCTCAAATTAAGTATAAAGTGTTTCTTTCTCCGATTCAAAAGTTAGATCTCTTTAGCTCATTATTTAGTCATTAATAAATTTTTATATTTTCGCCATTCAGTTATGGAGCTTGAAGAACTTGATGAGATTAAAACCAAATTGTCTACTCCCAAGACAATAACGATACTTACTCACCGCAATCCGGATGGAGATGCGATAGGTTCTTCCTTAGCAGTGAAGTTCTTTCTTGAGAAATATGGACATAGTTGTCGCATCGTCTTACCTTCAGAGTATCCTGTCATATTCGAATATATGCCTCGAATTCATGAAGCGATTATTTATGATCAGGATAGGGAGAAGGCTTTAAGAGCTATAGAGGAAGCTGACATGATGTTTTGTCTTGATTTTAATGGTTTAGACCGTATTGACACATTAGGTCCATATGTACAAGACAATAATTGCTATAAGGCATTAATAGACCACCACTTAGATCCTGAGCCCTTTGCTGATTTTTATCTTTCTGATACTTCAGCCAGTTCAACTTGCGAATTGGTCTATCAGTTTATAGGTCTATTAGGTGAGAAGAAGAAATTAGATTTGGATATTGCGACATGTTTATTTACTGGGCTGATCACAGATACAGGTTCGTTTAAGTACGCTACCAATCCGAATGTCTTTAGAGTAGCAGCAGACCTTAAGGAAATGGGAGTGGACGACTATACGCTTCATGATAATATATTTAATTCTTGGTCAAAGAGACAGCTAGAGATTTTGGGTCATTCGCTAAGAAATCGGATGACTGTATATCCTGAATTAAGCGCGGGTATAATCTACTTGAACAAGCAAGATTATATGAAGTATCAAATATCAAGGGGAGATACTGAAGGTATAGTGAATTACATTCTTATGATTAAAGGCATGAAGGTTGCCGCCTTTATAAGAGAAATGCCAACTGGAGATATAAGGTTGTCCCTGAGGAGCAAAGGCGATATATCTGTACAAGAACTTTCTCGTGCCCACTTCAATGGTGGTGGTCATAAGAATGCTTCAGGTGGTTCGTCCGACTTGGATTTAAAATCAACGATAGAGAAATTTATTAAAGTATTACCTTTTTATTTATAAAATCGACAAAATATTGTCGAATAAATTGATTCAATGAATATAATTAAGAGTACGATTATAGTGTTATCTGTTGCATTTTTCATAGGATGCGCGGAGAATAATACCGGAATAAAAACCAGTCCAGTGTCTGGGTATCAATATGAAGTTTATAAAACTGAAGGTGCTCAGCAAGTAGCCGTAGGAGAATATGTCTATTTTCAGATGGATGTATTAGATGATAAAGGTGAAGTGCTTCAGTCTTATAGAAATCAAAAACAAATGCCTTCTGTTAAGATTCCTCCAGCAGAAGATGAAGTGCGAAAAAAGAATCCTGTTGTCGATGTTTTGTCCAATTTGGCAATTGGAGATAGTGTAGGGGTGATTATACCTTCAGACTCCATTCCTAATTTGCCGTTAGGTTATGAAGAAGTAGAAAGCTTTTTTTATGTGTTAACTGTCAAAGAGGTTTTAGATGAAACGACTTATCAAGCGAGAATGGCGAAGCAACAGGAGGAAGAGCAAGCTCAGATGACATTACTTAAAGAGCGTTTTCCTGAAGTGGAAGAGTTCGCTCAAAAGACTCTCAAGGATTATAAAGCCGGTCGATTGAAGGATATACAAGAAACAGACTCTGGGTTAAAATATGTTATCCATGAATTGGGAGATGGAGATTATCCTGGCAAAGATGCCATGCTATTAATGCAGTATTATGGTGCATTGGTCCAAGATGGAAAAATGTTTGATAATTCATTTAGTAGAGGACGAGGTTATCCTTTTAGGGTAGGAGCGGGATCAGTGATTGGAGGCTGGGATGAAGCAGCCTTATTATTACCTATCGGAACAAAAGCTTCTTTATTTATACCTTCTGAGTTGGGATACCAAGACAGGGGATTCCCACCTGCAATTCCAGGTGGTGCTGAACTGTACTTTTATGTCGAGGCAGAAGAGTTATTTTATTAAGATCTTCTACGGAGATAATTGATTTTTAACCATTAAAAGAAAGGGCAGATGACTGCAGAACAGCTTGCAGATCTACAATCTCGACTGTCAGACCTGAGGAGGTATCTTTGACGTCGATAGTCGAAAATTAGAAGTAGAAGATAAAGAACAAGAGTCTTTAGATCCAAATTTCTGGAATGATCCTAAACGTGCCGAGGAAATATTACGAGAACTTAAAGGCCATAAAAATTGGCTTAAGTCGTATGAGGTTGTTGAGGAACATATAAATGATTTGGACATATTATTTGAGTTTCAGAAAGAAGGAGAGTCCACTGAAGAAGAAGTAAATCAACAATATGAACTTGCCCTAATTTCAGTTGAAGAAGCAGAGTTTAAGAGCACACTTAATAAAGAAGAAGATGAACTTTCAGCGATCATCGAAATCAATGCAGGTGCCGGAGGAACAGAAGCTTGTGATTGGGCAGAAATGCTTTATAGGATGTATGTGCTATGGGGAGAGAAATCCAAATACAAAGTCAAAGAATTAAATAGGGTAAATGGGGACGTAGCTGGAGTGAAATCAGTAGAGATTGAAATTGGTGGTGATTTTGCATATGGGATGTTAAAAGGGGAAAATGGGGTTCATAGATTAGTTAGAGTTAGTCCTTTTAATGCCCAGGGTAAGCGGATGACTTCATTTGCTTCTGTATTTGTACACCCATTAATCGATGGTCGGATAGAGATTGAGGTTAATCCTGCCGATTTAGATTGGGATACTTTTAGGGCGAGTGGGGCAGGTGGGCAACATGTTAATAAAACAGAATCTGCCGTAAGGGTAAGGCACTTGCCGTCTGGTATTGTCGTAGAGTGCCAAGAGGAGAGATCACAACATATGAATCGAGAGAAAGCTATACAAATGCTTAAATCAAGATTGTACGAGGCTGAGTTAGAGAGAAAACGGGCTGAAAAGGAGGCAGTTGAGTCCACAAAAATGAAGAATGAGTGGGGTTCTCAGATAAGATCATATGTTTTAGACGATCGTAGAGTAAAAGACCATAGGACTCAACATCAAACCTCCAAAACTGATGCCATTCTTAATGGAGATATTGATGACTTTTTGAAGGCATTCTTGATGTGGGAGGACCGCCCATATTAAGGGGGAGGATAATTTAGATCTTTCAGGATCACTTATTTAGGGTGTTTCATTATATTGTTACTACCTAAATTATAAATCGTATGACTAACATTAAGATTCCTATTTGGTTTTGGATTGTAGCTGTGATTGCACTGCTATGGAATTTGGCTGGACTTTCGCAGTTTTTTATGGATGTATCCATGACTTCAGAACAATTATCGACATTGACGTTGGAAGAACAAGAACTTTACAAGCAAAGACCTTTATGGGCTCTGATCGGTTTTGCAATTGCGACTTTAGGAGGCACTTTAGGGGCCATATTTTTGCTGTTGAAAAAATCTTGGTGTCATCCTTTGTTTTTGATTTCTTTGATTGGGCTAATTCTACAGAATGTTTGGTCCTTTTTCATGAGCGATGCGATGGAAGTGTATGGATCTATGGCCGCCATAATGTCATCAGTTGTGATAATATTCGCCCTTTTCTTGCTATGGTTTGCAAAATTTTCGATTAAGAAAGGTTGGGTTAGGTAGCTATAACCTAAAAGTATAAGAATATTTGATCTGAATACTGCTCTGATTATTTCGAGGTAAGTTTGGCATTTCTCTGAGTAGATCTGTATTGACGTCTCCGTTATATACGATGAATAGGTCGTTACCTTCGGCAGGGTTATAACGGAGCCTTATGTTGCCTGAGAAGTTTTTGGATTGATTATTATATTGAAGTAATGAGGCAATTGATAACTTAGTATCGAACATAATCAGAGCCTTAATACGAGCCAATTGTATATTGGCTATTTGTTCTCTCAAAGAGAAAACAATTCTATTATACTGGTAAGTCCCCGAAAGTTCTAATGAAGATGACAGGTTCCAAGTTGGATTAAAAGTCGCGCTTACAATATTGCCATCATAAAATTGTCCTGCTCTTAACTCAAATCCAGCTTGAAAAGGTTTAACTGAGCTGGTATTTCCTTCTATACTATAATTTGTAAAAGAATAATCACCTACGGGAATTTCTACTCCTTCAGATATCTCAAAAGATGCGGTGAGATTTTCGATATTCGGTCTTAGTCCAATTTGAAATCCCCAAGTTTTTTTAGAGGCAAGTTGATAACCTATAGTCCATCCGAGAGATTGAATTTTACCGTCCTCATTACCCCAATGAGCAGATCCTCTCGAAAAAGGTCCATGCTGAAAAATAAATGATTTTTCACCTGGCTGCCATCCATATTGGATTCGATTGCCAATACGGGTATAATTATCTCTTCTTTCAAAACCCATCCCAGGGTCAAAGTTTTGACCAGTCCTCGAAAAGCTTGTACCATAACCAAATCCCTTTTGTCTCCTGGTGTACAAGGCAATCCATAGCTTGGATTGATCGAGAGCCAATAAGCTATTGTTATCTATTTCGTTAGATAAGGTCGATGCATATTTTATGTCAATATAGTCCTGTTTGAATAATTTAATTATTGCATCAAATCCAAGATTTGTATTGTAATTGCCTTTTAAATCTGACTTATTTGTTAAAAGGAAACCAGCATCAGAATTATTATTGATGATTTGTCTTTTAATTCTAAATACGGAGAGGTTTTCCCCCTTAAAGTCATCTTGACTCGCAGTCTGCATAGATATGGCACCTATATCCCACAGTCCCGACCTCCCTACTACTCTAGCTCCTCCATAAATTCGGGTTAACTCATTGTCATCATTTAAACCTATTCGACGGCTGTAAAAAAGTCTCGTTCCTGACCCATAGCTAAAATCAAATATGCCAGCTCTTTCCTGAAAAAAAAGCCTTTTCTCCGGAAAGAATAGACTGAATCTCGTCAGATTTACTTGTTGATCATCAGCCTCTACCTGTGCGAAGTCTGTATTGACACTAAGATCGAGTGTCCAATTTTTACTGATACCATATTTGATATCTAAGCCTAACTCAGTGATGGAGTTATCCGTTTTGGTGTATTCTGTTTCGGACTCATTTAGATCATAGGATGTGCTCCTTCCCCCAAGTATATATGGAGTAACAAAGAAAGGTTTTTGACTTTTAATATTTCTGAAAGTAATATCCGAGGCCAATGAAGGCTTAAACTGACTCCAGTCTCCATAATTCTGAGGAATTAATGGAAACATATTTACCTCATTTTTCCTCGCTATATATCTCCACGTAGTCATGCCCATCGTGACTTCATCATTATCTTCAAATGCCAATGTGCTGAAAGGTATTCGTAATTCTGCTTGCCACCCTAACGAATCTCTGTGCACTTTCACATCCCAAAATGCGTTCCAATCAATGTTTACAGGATTTCGACTCACAGCATCACCAAATACTGCCAAATCCCAGCGAATACCAGTCGGAGTGGTGAAGAAAGCTAAGCCATTCTCATCGTCATTATAACTATCAAGCACAAACCCAAACCACTGAGTGGCGCCAGTCAAAGCATCTCTTTTTTTAGTGTTGGCCATTATTTTGTCTGGCTCACTATCGAATAGTTGGCCAGAGAGGTAAACGTAGTCTCGATCATAAGCTATTCTAATTTTACTATCCTCTGTGGGTGTTCCTCTAAGCACAGGACTAGTCATTTCAAGGTCAAATGGTTCAATATTCAGCCATTCTTGCTCGGTTACTCTTCCGTCAAAATTAATTGGTTCAGTTAATCGGGTTACATAGTACTTCTCCTTTTGAGCGGTAAGACTCTTAATTACCATAAGAAGAAATAGGGCTAAGTAACATGACCTTTTCATAATATAAAAGTAATATATAAAGGAATATGAATATATGATTACAACTCCTTTTATAGACAGAATTTAAACCACATATTTCTGTGGAATTCGGATTGGTGAATGATTAATTTAATTAATATTAGCTCATCATATTTTAACTATTCAACCTTTATGAAGAGAAATACGGCTCTAATACAACTCAATTTAGGATTGATTTTTATGAGTACCTCGGGAGTTTTGGGTCGCTATATTTCGGTTGATTCTACGATCACTACTGTAAGCCGTGCTTTGATTGCAGCTGGGTTAATATTCGTCTTTTGTAAAGTTTTAAAGGTTCCATTGTCTTTTATTAACAAAAAGTCATTTTTGCTAACTGGTTTGTCCGCCATCTTATTAGGAGCACATTGGGTTACTTATTTTTATGCCCTCGATTTATCCAACGTAGCTATAGCGTTATTATCGTTGTATACCTATGCAGCAATAACTCCTATTTTAGAGCCTTTATTAACCAAAGAACCATTTCAAAAACGGGATATATACCTCTCTTTTTTAGCCGTTATAGGGGTGGCTATCATGCTACCTGAGATCAATTTTTCAAATAATTACACCAAGGCAATATTATTGGGTTTGCTGTCCGCTTTGTTGTATGCGCTTAGAAATATTACTATAAGCATTCCAGCCTCTAATCATGATGGAAGTGCTCTGATGTTCCATCAGTTATGGATGATTGGGTTGCTTATGACCCCATTTTATGGTTGGTTGCCGACTGATGGATTGTCAGAGCAATGGGTTTGGATTGTGTTGTTAGCCTTGATCACTACGGCAATGGGCCATACTTTGTTCGTGAAAAGTATGAGAACTCTTACTGCCAGTACGGCAGGGTTGTTATCGTGTATAGTACCTGTATATGGGATCTTATGGGCTTACTTTTTATTAGATGAACATCCATCATCCAAGACTTTAGTTGGGGGTTCTTTAATAATCGCAGTAGTGCTTATTAAAGCTGTCAACGAAAGTAAGCTGTCCAAAGCTCGGCAAAGCGGCTAAGAATAAATGTACTAATCAGCAGCTTTAGTCAATTACTTTTTTCTATAAGCAGGTTTGATCACGTAATTTAAGGGGATAAAAGCTAGATGGAGCCAAATTAAAATGTAATGGATGTCTAAAGTAATAAGTCCAAAAAAAAGATATATTCTAAGAGCATTAGAAATGTCAAAATCTGATGAGCAAATAGGTTCAATACTTCCTGACAGTTCTATTCGAGATAAAGCTCTCGCTGATGGACTTTCCTTGGCAGAAGTGGTGAATATATTTCTGGATGGATATGGCGAGAGGCCTGCTTTAGGATATAGAGATCATGAGGTGATTAAGGAAGGGAATAAGAATGTACGTTCCTATCTGCCAGTATTCAAGACAATCACTTATTTCAAACTACATCAAAGGATTAAAAATCTGGCGATGGCTTTTAGAACTTCTGAGAAGTGTCGTGTAGAACGTGATGAGTTTGTAATGATTATGGGATTCGCAGATGTTGATTACGTAGTTGTTGATATAGCTTGTGTATATGCCAAAGCAGTTCGAGTGCCTATTCAGAGTAGCTCTTCGGGTGCAGATTTAAGCCAGATTATGAGTAATATTCAACCCGTTGTAATGGCTACTACAATAGAAGACTTGAGAGTCACTATTGAGTTGTCTCTTGACAATCCTTCCGTTAAAAGCATCATTGTTTTTAATTATGATAACAGGGTGGATAGTGAAATTGATCTATTTAATGAGGCAAATATTGAATTGAAGAAAGCGGGCTCTAACATTCATTTATTATCGATTGAACAAGTTGAAAAAATAGGAGAGGCTTTGGACTTTTTTCATTTGCCAAACGCACAGAATGAAACTGCTAAAAGGACCGCTATTATACATTCTTCTGGCAGTACTGGGACTCCTAAAGGGGCGGTAGTAAATCAGGATGCCTTTATATATCGGTGGATTGGGAAAGAGACACCCATCCCCAAATTAACTGTTCTTTTAGCCCCATTAAATCATATAATGGGAAGGCTGAATTTAATCAGTACACTCAATATAGGAGGTACAGGTTATTTTACTCTACGTCCAGATCTTTCGACTCTCATTGAAGATATTCGTTTAGTGCGGCCTACATATTTGTCCTTATTTCCTCGAATATTTGAAGTGGTCTATCAGGACTATCAAAATGAAATATCGAGAAGGCATAAGGATTTTAAAACCCTTTTAGATGCAGCGGCCAGAGTGAAAGAGGAAATGAGACACACCTACCTTGGCAATCGATTATTAATGATAATAGTGGGCTCGGCCCCAACCTCATTTAAGGTTCGAGAATTTATGCAAGATTGTTTTGATGTCTTACTCATAGATGGATATGGCAATACTGAGTCAGGCTCAGGGACTCTCACTTTGGATGGTAAAATAGTGCCGGAAGTTGTGACTGATTATAAACTCAGAGACGTTCCAGAATTGGGATATTTTACTACCGATCTACCTTATCCAAGAGGAGAGTTTTTAGTAAAAACGAAGTATGGTATAAAGGAGTATTATAAACAACCTGAAGCAACAGCAAGTTTGTTTGACGAAGAAGGGTTTTCATGTACTGGGGACATTGTTGAGCTTATTGGACCAGATGAGATTAAAGTAATTGATAGACGAAAGGATGTTCTTAAACTATCTCATGGAGAATATGTAGCCACAGGAGCATTAGGGACAGTATATGAGGCGGGCAGTTCTTCGATAAAACAGATCTATATTTATGGGAATTCAAATAGATCCTACCTTCTTGCTGTTGTTGTGCCAGAGCAAGTTGAGATAGAACGTTTGTTTGGTTTAGAAATCACAACACAGAAGGTGATTAATCACATAAGGGGAGAAGTAAATAGAGTCGCACAGAAAGAGGGTTTGAAAAAATTTGAGGTACCGAGGGGCTTTATAATTGAATATGATGCATTCTCACAAGAAAATGGACTTTTGTCAAGCGTAAGAAAAAGATTGCGACCAGCTCTGAAAAGAAAATACGGAGCCGACCTTGAAGCAATATATAAATCCCATGAAGAGTCTAATGATGATCGATTAGCCTCTCTCAAAACTGATAATAGTCATTTGAGTGTATTAGAAAAGCTGGTAATTATTATTGAGAATCAGCTCAATATTGAAATTGAAAAGAGCCAAAACAAATTGACATTTAGCGATTTGGGAGGAGATTCTCTAGGGGCGGCATTGCTATCGATGACTATTCAAGAATTTTTAGGTGTGACTCTTTCTGCTGATGAAATTCTATCTCCAACTGGCAATATTGATACTTGGAGTCAGGCTCTGCATAGTATGATATATAATTCAATAGACGAAACAAGCTTTGACCGTATTCATAGAGATGCAAATTATATAAAGGAAAGTGAACTTAAAATAGATCGGTTTGTGGATAGTGAAGTCTTAGCTTCTGCTAAGGATCTTTCGACCTCTTTGTATCCGCCAAAAACTATTCTAATAACAGGAGCAAATGGATTTTTAGGACATATTGTCTGTTTGGAGTGGTTGCAACAAGTGGCTAAGACGGGTGGTCAAATTATTTGTTTAATAAGAGCAGAAGATGATGATCAAGCTTATGATAAATTAAAGAAAGAGTTTATTGGCTTAGATGAGGATTTGGAAAATTTATTTATCTCACTGGCTGATAAATATTTGAGAGTTTATGCCGGAGATATTTCACGAACTCAATTAGGGTTAAATGATCAAATATATGCTGATCTATGTGCTTCTGTAGATCGAATTTGTCATGTCGCAGCATTAGTTAACCATCGACTGGGATATAAGCATTTGTTTCGGCCCAATGTGATGGGTACTGCCGCTATTATAGAATTGGCTTTAACGGATAAAAAGAAACCGATTGACTTCATCTCATCAGTTGGAGTATTTATGTACCTAAAGCAATATGATGGAATTTCTGAACAATCGGAACTTATAGATTCTATACAACTTTCTGATAAATATGCCAGTGGATATGCAGCCAGTAAATGGGCAGGAGAGATACTCTTAAGACAAGCACATGAATTATATGATATCCCTATTAATACTTTTAGATGTGATATGATTTTGCCCCATCGTCGGTATCGAGGTCAGGCTAATCAATCAGATATGCTATCTCGACTTATTGTAAGTATTGCTTTAACTGGATTAGTACCCAAATCATTTTATATTAAAACAGATATAAAGGAGACAACAAAAGCTCATTATGAAGGAATACCTGTTGATATATTGGCACAATCAATTGTACGTGCGCATGAGGTGACGAAGGACAATTATAACATATTTCATGCGCTTAACTATAACATAGATTTTGTGTCTTTGGATAGTATTGTAGAATGGATTGAGTCCTACGGATATGCGATAAATCGTTTGGATAGCCATAATGAATGGTATAGACGAATTCAAAATAAATTAAAATCGCTATCAGAAGAGCAACGTAATCAATCTATGTTAGATATATTACTTGCATTTAAAAAACCTTATCGCGAGCGATTAAAATCTACCGAAAGCCAAGGGTATCAAAAGTTGATGAGTGATTTATTTCCTAAAGAACTATCGCTCGAACTAACCGAACAATACATTCATAAATATTTAGACGATTTAATAGCACTTGGGCTCGAAAAGTATCATTTAGAGAAATGATAATCAATTATTTCTTTCCATTTATCATATGTGCTAATTGATTTGTGGTCCTCGTCAATTGAAATGCCTCTTACATGTAACCAGAGATACAACGAGTCTAAAGCATATACTAATTCTTTTGATTTGGTTTTACCATACAACTCATTTTTTTTCAAAGAAATTTTATTATAATAAGCCAAGTTGAAGGTAACTTCAGATTTTTCTGTTGCTTTACTTTTTAGATTATGGATGAGGAAAGGCAGATAGAAATATCCAACCACAATCAACACAAAAAATGAAACGAAAACTTTTGCTTTAGGCACACTAATTATATTTCACTATTAACTTTAAGGCGCTAAATCGAACTGTGATTACCCAAATATTTTAGGTTCTAATCACTAAATGATTCTAAGGAAAAGAATTTATAGAAATTTTATATAACTAAAAAGGGAAGAATCAGATGATACTGAGTCTTCCCTTTTTTTAGCAGCCCGTAGGGGATTCGAACTTATGAATATGGCTGAATACAGATAAATAATAACGTATTGAAAATCATATAATTAAAAATATGCATATTTTATATATGTTGATATTTGTTCATTAAAGTTCTATATTTACTCGGGTTATTACTCGGGTAAATATGTATTCTTTAGGAACAAGAGTCAGAAAAGATAGATTAAACAAACGTGGGGAAACTAAGATATTAATAGTTATCTATAGTGGGAAAAGGAATAAAGAGATGTCGTCAGGCATCTCGATATTACCAGATGACTGGGATGCAATTAAAGGAAGAGTAAAATCCACAGATCCATCGTATCGATTAAAGAATTCAATCCTTAATAAGAAAATTGCAAAAGCAGAAAATGATATATCTGAAGCTCTTGCAATTAATCCCAACATCGAATTGAAAGATATATTTACTAAGAGAGAGAAGAGGTTAGGGGCAGTGAGATTAGTTGATTATTTAGAGGAGTACATTGGTCAAGAGGAAGTGTTAAAAGAGGGGACAATGGTTTACTACGTTACCACTTTAAATAGAATAAAAGAATACAAGTCAGAAGTACTTTTAAGTGAAATTGATGATAAATATCTGCAAGGTTTTGAAAAATGGCTGAAGACTACATATAACAATAAACAGAACACTGTCTGGAATCGACTAAAAGTCATACGAAAAATATGTCATAAAGCTCGAAGAGAGGGTCTCATAGATAGAAATCCATTTGAATTCTATAAGCTCAAAACCGAAGAAACAGAACGCGATTTTTTAACCTTAGAAGAATTAAAGGCTTTTATGAATTTGACCAATTTAACAGCTCTACAAGAAAGGGTCAGGGACATTTACATCTTTTGTTCATTCAGTGGTGGTATTCGATTTAGTGATGTAGCTACTTTGACCTGGGATGACATCAAAGTAAGGAATGATATATATAGACTGAGAATTCAGATGACTAAGACAGAAAAGTTCATCGAATTTAAACTTCCGAAATTATCAGTAGACCTTCTTAAAAAGTATCGAGGGGGAAATACGCCCTATTGCTTTCCTATATTACCTGCTCAATGTAATGCGGTACGTTTATGGACTTCTCGAAAAAATGCTCTCTTTAACAAGACACTAAAGGTGATAGCCAAGAAGTCAGGAATCCTTAAGCATATAACTTTTCATACCTCGAGACATACGTTTGCTACTCTATCATTATCAAATGGGATACAGACTGAGATAGTGGGTGAGATTTTAGGTCATAAAGATCTGAAGACTACACAGATTTATACTAAGATATTGGATAAGCAAAAAGATGATGCCATGGACAAATTCGATGAATTGTTAGGTTAATAAAACAATAAGTAGGTACGCTGTTATTGTAACTAAACTTTTTAACAGTTTGGCGAATTTATCTTCTTTAATATATATAGAATGGAACTCAAACGGGGCGAAAAATTGGGAATCAATGGCTTTTAAATAAATTATCATTTAATTCTTAAATTACTTCAAATATTTTTTTTAATTACAAAGTCTTTTTGATTTTTCTTCTCTCTTAGAGAAATTTCATTAGTAATAAGGTTAAGGCAATTTTTAAAAGTTTCATTTGCATCATATAAGGATTGAAGAGATAAGCCTTTGGCATATGCATAATTAGTCAAAGATTTTCTAACTTGCTCCTTACTCCAACCATAATTATCGCCTATAAATACTGTCATGGCGTTGGCATCAAATTCATCAGGTAAAACGTGGGATGCCTTTAATGATTGAAATATTGCACAAGTGTGGTCTCTGCCTTTAAATTGGTTCTTAATTCTCTCGATAAACAAAATCTCATAATTATCATCGTACTTTTCAATAGAGATATTTTCAGAACTATTGTGGAGGTATACATCTTGCAGATTAATTTGATCAAAATCAATAATCAAATATTGGGTGATAGCTTGCTCATATTGTGGGAATATGTCGATTGCACTTTTAAAAGCATTATGAACATGTGCATGCCAATACTCTTTTGGGTTCTCATGGTTAGAAGGGACTATTACTGGGAGATTTATTATTTCTATTAAAGTGTTTTTCAATATATGAAGGTCCGAGTCGAATGCCTTAATGGCTATGGCTTCAATTTTAATATGAGGCTCTCGATTGATCAATTTAATTCGATCGATTGATTTGATTTCCAATGCTTGCAGCACGTGATTTTCATATACTACTGTGGGCTGATTTACGTCATAGTTCATAATTTTCCAAATTTAATGGGGGCTAAAATACAATCCCCTATATTATTTTGCAATAGCACTGATAAGGTACAAATTCGCACTTCATCTCCGCTATTCTGAGTGTACATAAGAATGGTGGAATAAATATTTTACAGATGGATTTATTTATTAGCGAGCAACATGCTCAAGAAATGTTAGGAGTAAAGCGGACAACGCTATGGAAGCTCCGAAGTGAAGGGAAACTTCACTATTCTAAGATAGGCAGGAAGACATTATATCATTTGCCGTCAATAGAGGACTACATATACAGTCACTCAACGTTACAATTTTCAAATCAAAATTCTATTAAAAATGAATAATAAGATGGGATTGTATCAAAATTTTAAGTACTATGGATCAATATCATCTATTGAAGAATTTCAAGAAATAATTATTTCTGGGGTTCTTGATAATGATAATATTCAACTAAAAGTTGAAAATCTTAGGTCTGCAAATACAGATGAGCAGCGAACTCAAATCAAGAAGACCTTGCCAGCAATAACGCTGGCAGGGAACTTCGGTGATGATCGTACTGCGACTCATACTCTCGCTGACTATACTGGGCTAATACAAGTCGATATAGATGATGTAGAAGATCCAGAATTAGTTAAACGAAAGGTATCTACCGATCCACATGTTATACTATGTTTTATCTCACCGTCGGGTAAAGGGGTAAAGGCAGTGGTACGTGTGAACTGTGATCAGAGCCAACATTCAGAGGCCTCTGAGCAATATTACAATTACTTAGAAAAGATTTTATATGAAAGTCGATAGAGCAGTAAAAGGCAAAAATAATTTGATGTTTCTCTCATTTGATGAAGGAGTATATTATAATCCAAATGCCTTTACATTTAACTATATAATTCCTGAACCTATTCCATTGATGAAAGGGAAGCAGGATCTGGAAGCTATTACAAAAATGGCCTTAGAACGTTCTCCTTTTATAGAAGGTAATCGTAATAATTCTATTCATATGGTTGCATCCTGCATGAATTACTACGGTGTTTCTATTAAACAGACAATGTTTCATCTGATGAAGACTTTTAATTTTAATAGGGGTGAGATTATGAGGGCAGCTAAAAGTGCTTATAAACGGACAGATCAATTTGGTAAAGGAAACCGACAAAGCGTCAATAACGACAAAACGACATTAGGCGGAACTCCTTATTTGCCAGAAAGTATTACAGATGTCATGCCAGAACACTTACAACGAACGATTAAGATGTATGAAGATCGTAAGCGTGATGTATTTACACTTTCGACTTTAGGTCTTATCTCTGGTTGTTTGGGGAATACTCATTTTTACTATGGTTCTAAGTTATACTATAGCAATATTTACACTTTGATTATAGCGCCTCCAGCTAGTGGGAAAGGAGCTATAGAAAATGTCAAAGCCTTTGGAATGCGTATTAATAGTAAACTATATACTGAGTTTCAAGCAGAAAAGGCTCATTCAGGAGAAGATGATCCGGACCCGATCCTTAAATCTTTGATTATTGCTGGTAATGCTAGTGCTGCAGGGCGTATTGAGGATATGTCTAATAATTCAGGTAATGGGATCGTAATGGAGTCTGAAGCTGACACTATTTCAGCCTCAAATAAGCAGGATTGGGGTGATACTTCTTATATGGAGAGACAGGCCTTTGAGCATGAATCGATACAGATAAGGCGTAAGAATGAAAAAATCTCTATTCCTACTCCTAAGCTCAGTATTGTGGTAGCAGGTACGCCTAATCAGGTTAAGCCATATTTAGAGTCTGCTGAAAATGGATTGTTTAGTAGGTATTCTTTTTATCTCTATGAAGTAAAAAATGAATGGAAAGATCAGTTTGCTATTGCCGATACGGGAATAGGAGACAAATTGAATCATACAGCAGATTTTATTTCCGATCTACATGATTACTATCGTGCTTATTCATTCAGATTAATAATCTCTGAAGAATGTAGGAGTAAGTTCAATAGTCTATTCAGAAAGAAATGTGATGAACTGTCACCCTATGATGTTGAAGTTGCTTCGTTACGGAGATTAGGAGTTATCACTGTGCGAAATGCTATGATTCTAACTGCTTTACGTGAGTTTGATATAAAATCTGGTAAAGCTGAGATTCAATGTGATGAAGATATCTGGAATGCCTCTTTAGAATTGATGGGTGTTCTTTATGAACATATGATCAAAGCGATCGCATTAGTAGGTGGTAATGTCTCTCCAAAAGAGAGATTATACAATAGCCTTCCTATGAAATTTAATGTCCAAGACGCCCACAAAATAGGGGAGCAACATGGAATTAGCAGAAGGACTGTTGAACGGAGACTGAAAGTTTTTATAAATGAACAGAAATTGATTAAAGTCTCTCATGGTATTTACAGTAAACCCAATGGGTAAAATATGATGGCAGAACTGACGGTTTGTCGGTTCTGTCATTATTGACGATTTGTTTTCAAAAAGTTGAATTATAGACTGGAAGGAATTGATGGAATTTTGATAGACAAGCTAAAAAACGAAAACTTGCGATGCCAGTAAGGATTCATTCTGATTTGTATTAACAAATTGATGAATTCCGGAGCTGACGTGATTATCCAAGTAGTTAAAGTTATGCTCAAGAATAAATTTCATCAACTTCAAATCTTACTAAATGACCACATTTAATTGTTGAATTGATTTTAGGGGTAGGAGTCATCCTATCCCATTTTTTGTCGTAAAAAGCTATGTATATTAAGTGGTCGAGTATATCAAGGCTACAAATGGGCTAAAATGGGGTGTTTGAGATACTCTCGATCAATGATCCAGTCATTTCTATATTCTTATAGATGCTATCAAAAAAATAAGACTCATTTCCATCGAAATGAATCTTACTCTTACACATTCAAATCGGGCTTTGAGAAGCCCTCTGGCATTTACAAGGGTATGAATGATGTATGTAAGATAGACAAAATAAGCATATCATAATAATGCAGATCGGCTGCACGATTGAACTTATACTTGAAGAGAACAAAACGAAATAAGATGAATCGAACTTGCGACAAGTGCCGTGCTAACATCCCTCATGGCAATCCTTATATCTGTGTTACGCACAATATAGAATACATGAATAGAGATATGACAACTATGACTGATAGCATTAATATCGTGGACTCTGACGAAATTCTGGTACTATGTGGACAATGCGGTAATCGAATGACTAAAGCTGCTATGAAACAACTCCTTAGAGCTATTCCTATCACCCATGAGGCCATAAGAAATAACTAATCGATGTCATACACTTTTGAACAATTAATTAGCTATACGGCGGTATCCTTTATTATAGGGATGCTCATTGCCTATATTATCGTACGAGCTATAAGAGTAAGTCGCTCATCATTTGATGAACTGAAGGAATCTTTAGGTGCTACCAAAAATGAACTGGACACTCAAAAAGCTATGGTATCAAAAGCCATAGAAGATAAGAATCAGCTTGAAATAAAGCTTAATAACGAGCAACACATCAATAGG
>JAHDDE010000095.1 GCA_020629515.1 Saprospiraceae bacterium
TCGCTTATACTTTGATTTTTCATCCTGAAGCGCTGAGCATATTTATGCAAAAAATACAAATCTTGCCTTTTTAGATAGACAATTTACTCTAATCCAAATGTTGAGATAACCTTGTTAGCAAAGCTACTTGATGATTTGATAGGATCTAATCGCTGATCAAAATATAAAGTATAACGTTTTTTAAAACCTTTTCTGAGCTCTCGGACTTTACCAATATTAATTATATGAGATCTATGGACTTTTGAGAAGTGTTTATTTAGTCTTTGTTCTATTTCCTTAAGGCTATAGTCACAGAACAATTTGGAGCCATTGGTGAGATAAATATTACAGTACTTATCTTCAGCTGATATATATGCTATATCGTCAAAGTCTATTAACTTAATTGTGCAGCCTTGCTTGATAGAAATTGAGGATTTAGGCTTAGCTTGTTGATACAATTTACCAAGCTCTTCAATTTGGAGTTTTTTTAGATTTTGATTCTGAATGTATCGATATTTTTCGATTGCACTATACAGTTGATCTCTGCTATAAGGTTTGATTAAATAGTCAATGGCCAAAGTATTAAAGGCCTCTAAGGCATATTGATCATATGCAGTAGTGAAGATAACATAGGGTGGATGATCTAAATCGTCAAGAACTTTGAATCCCCTATCATCTGGTAGATGGATATCAAGAAAAAGTAAATCAGGTTTCTGCTTTTTAATCTGGAGTTGTGCATCCAATACTGTATCACTTTCCCATAAAATTCGAATTTCACTATTTGAAGAGAGCATTTTCTTCAATCTTGTTGTAGCTAATAATTCATCCTCGACAATGGCTGCACTTATCATAAACTATTTTTTTTGGTTATGTTAATTTTGATTTCTACATGCTTATCTGGTTGGTTAATAAAGTTAATGTCATAACCATCAGGGTACAACAGATTAAGTTTTTGATAAACACTTTTTAATCCAAATCCTTTATGTAGTTCCTGATCAAAGCTTTTGCCGCTATCAAAAATTCGAATAAATAATAACTCATCTCGGACATCAGATTGAAGTTTTATACGAGTATAGTGATCATTTAAGTGGAACCCATATTTCACAGCATTTTCTACGATAGGTTGTAATAATGATCTCGGTATTAATATGGATTGACTTTCTGTTGAGATATCTATATTAAACTCAAGTTTGTCTCTAAATCTAATTTTTTCTATTTCAAGATATTCTGTGATCATACCAGATTCTTCTTTCAAAGTCGTGAAGTGTTCATTATTTCTATTGGTGAAATATTTCAAGAACTTCGATAGTCTTAATGTCATCTCTTCTGCTTTTTGTGGATGCTCTGAGATAAGACTTGCCACAGAATTTAGCCCATTGTAAAGGAAATGAGGATTAAGTCGAGCTTGAAGACTGTTCAGTTGTGCTATACTTTGATCATGGCTCAACTGGAGCTTTTTTCGATTATCTTCAAGCTTTTTATGATGATCCATAAAAAAGAATAGTGCATAAACTAAAGTAAATGAGATACCTATAAAGTATGAATTCAATAGATGAAATTCCCACGGAGCTTTGGGCTCTATAGAATAATGAAGATTAAGATATTCCAAGCTAATTATCCTATGAAGTAGCAAGATTATGGTTGGTAATAAAAAACAAATGATTAGAACGGTGAATCTAAAGTTATAATGCTTGTTTCGTCTAATTGAAGAACTTAGACCATATAACATAGACAGTATTCCGATGATAATGATTATCCCAAGGAGCGTATTCACGATTTCCCATTTGAAAAAAGAAATATAGTTTGAATAAGCTCCAAACATCCAATACATTCCTAAAGTAGTTCCTAATAATAACACCGTTATTTTCAGATAACGGCTTTTAGATTTTAAGAAATTTAAGAGAGATAGAAGTGTAAAAAAAATAAATAAATACGGAATAAGAACAATTGAACTAATACCGAAGCTCACTCTTTTATTGGTGCTTGTTCTCCTATAAAGCTTGGCATTTCCATAATTAATATTTTTGAGATAATCGTTGGGATGTACAGGTTCTACAGAATTAAAAGCACTAACGGGTAAGTCAATTAATCGTATAATTTCTTTTTTAGTTAGTCGTTTTTTGAATCCGTCTTTTGGGATGAGGAGATCTCTGCAGATAGAATTGGATTGCTGTTTACCTAATTTAGCATAGGGTATTTTCTTTGTGGGATTTACTATAATATCACCGAAGAGAACTGGGTTGTTTTCATTGGTGATCACATTAGACCGGTTATATTCAGTGAGATCAAAAATTTGATGAACAGGCAGATTATCTTGATTCTTATCATATGTTGTATAATAGATAAGTAAAGGGATTAAACAGGCCAGCAGAGTATAAATGTTGAGTCTCATATAGATCAATTTTACTCAAATGAAAGAAGCCTGCTTATATAATGCCATTATTTTCTGACCAAAGGGTCAAAATACGGAGTGAATGGCCTGTTGATTCACCAACTCCCACCTCCTCCGCCACCAAATCCGCCTCCTACACTTCCACCACCTCTAAAACTACCACCGCCAGAGCTATTGGATGAGGTGGGAGCTGAGTAAAAGACTTTTTCGATTTTGTGGGCACCAAAGTCTTTCGCATAGTGACTAAAATTGGTTCTCTGACCTTGATGCAGGCTATCATAGATATACCAATCTGGAGCGTAGTAATCTCTATTTTCAAATATGGATTCCCATTCTTTATCTAACCCAAAAGCTAAAGCATATGGAAAGAGTTGATGGATATAGTTTGGATTTTCTGTGACCAATTCGTCTATTTTTTGTGGATCAGGAGATTTTAAAAACTGATATAATCCACGCAAATAGTTATGCATCTCATATCCTTTTTCTGAGAGTTTCGGTTGAAAAAATTGAATTATGAAACAGAATAGTCCTAATAGAATAAATCCTATTCCAATGAATATAGATTGAAGAAGTATGATAGCACCTATGCCGATGGCGATGCACAATATGAAAACTGCTATCATCCATCCAGAGTGATAGAGCTTGAGGGCTTTCTTGTCGTACAGCTCTCGATCTTTTACTTCTTTCATGATCCAAGTGGCCGTTGAAGCCATAGTCCGATACATCGTATTTTTGAAAGAGGAGAGTAACGTTGAGTCTCCATTTTTAAATAATTCGTGGAATAGCCTTTGAGCGTATTCAGGTTCAGTCAAAGGGATGTCTTTTATTTTTTCGAAATACATATCATCATTAAGATGTTTCATTTTGATCCATCCCTGATCACCCCAGAAGGGAAGCAGAGATATAATATCTCTACGATTTACCTTATAGTCATAGAATGTACCTACTTGTGCCGGACTCATTCCTTCTGGCGGATAATATTGATCTTCAACGGTGTTTGGATCTTTTTCTCTTTTCCCATTTTGGCGCCAATGACCAAATAAAAGCGCTAATAATCCAGCGGGTATAATACTCATCCAATCATAGCTGGTGTCTTCTTGATAAG
>JAHDDE010000057.1 GCA_020629515.1 Saprospiraceae bacterium
ATGGAGTCTGTGTCAATACACAATCCCAAATATTAGGATCCTCATTAGTCAAGTTACCATCCTGTCTGTAGAAGTACAATCTTAATCTTGGATCTTCTATAGACTTAGATCCATCTAGTAACCACATATAGTAAGTACTCATATAGTTACCATCATTACCCTCATAAGAGTTATTATAGAAAGGATGTCTTGAGTTAGGATTATCTCTATTTGTACCATATTGGAAAACGAAATCATCACCAGCATCTGAAATGATATTTCCAGAAGATGCCAATGCAGCGATTTTGCTACCAGCTGATCCATCGACTAATCTTGTCTGCAAGTATAGTTTGATCAACAAACTATTAGCAGCTTTAGCCCAAGAATCAGCGCTTCCTCCGTAGAAGTTATCAAACGTCGGTGAGGCGGCCGTAGAACCTGTCAACTGAGCAGCAGCGTCAGTTAATAAAGCTTCGGCAGCAGCATATACAGATGCACCATCATCAGAGTTTGGTGAAATTACATCCGTACCTTGACCAGACTCGCTATAAGGTACATCACCGAACATATCTACTAATGTCATTAAGACATAAGCCTTCATAACCTTGGCAGATCCTGCATGAATGTCTAATCCAGTTGCTTCTGCTCTATTGATAACCGCATCCAAATCTGGAATTAAGTTAGCATAAGCATTGGTCCAAATACCATCAAATGTTGTAGATGAATAAGCTTCATTGTAGAAGAAGCTTGTCATTGCTCTCATTCTTGAAGCAGAAGCTCCTGGGTACCAAGTAGCACTGAAGAATCCTCCAAATGATAATTGTACCTGATTGTATAAGAATGATAATTCTGCATTTTCTGGAGCAACTGCGTTCGGATTGGTATTAATATCCAAATCAAACGCATCATTACAGCTCACTAAAGCGAAAAGAGCAGATATAATAAGTAGTTTATTTAAAATTTTCATGTTTCTATTCACTTTTTAGATTAGAAAGTAACATTAAGAGCAACTCCGTACTTCTTAGCCGTAGGACCTGTCAAGAAGTCAAATCCTTGTCCGTTACCCACACCTAAACTCAATACCTCAGGGTCAAAGTTTACACCTTCAGGGAAGTTATAAGCTCTGTACCATAGGTTTTCACCGAATACTCTGAATGAAAGATTACCGAAAGGAGTACCTTCTAACAATGCCGTTGGTAATGCGTAAGAAAGAGAAACCTCTCTCAATCTAAGCGTAGTACCGTCAAATACAGAACCTTCATCAGCTCCAAAGTATCCAGAGAAGAATGCGTCACCCGCATATACCTGAATATTGTTTGGTGTAGTTCCATCAGATGCTAATACACCTGGTAGTACTACTGGTAAGAATCTGTTGAAATCTGTATCTATCGTATTACCCCTTGCAAGCATTGTTGCCGTAGTAGTAGAGTAGATATCGCCACCATCTCTGTAGTCTAACTGCACATTCAATGCTAAGTTATTCCATGACAATGTATTGATTACCGTAGCTGTATAGTTCGGGTTAGGATCTCCAATTGTCTCAATATCTTGAGTTGAGATATACTCACCTAAACTATTTACTAAGAAATCTCCATTATCATTCTTCTCATATGCAAAACCTTGGAATACACCGTATGGCTCACCTGGTATTGCGAAGTTACCTAAGTTAGTAAATCCAGCTATAGTTACTTGATCCACACCAGGAGCGATAGCGTCTACTGTGTTCACATTCTTAGTGAAGTTTAATGTTGCATCCCAGTTGAACTTACCTCTCAATGGAGTAACTGTAAGACCCAACTCGATACCTTTGTTAGTCAAAGAAGCTGCGTTAACAGTAGTAGTTGTAAATCCAGTAGACGGATCCAAGCTTAAAGGAATGATCAAATCATCAGAAGACTTGTTGTATAATGATAAGTCCACGCCGATTCTATTATCCAAGAATTTAGCTTCGACACCCAATTCTAATTCTGTGATCTTCTCAGCTTGTAACGCTGGGTTACCTAACTGATTAGAAAGTGAGTTAGTATTAACAATCGTACCATCTCCAGCGATGAAACTTCTTGTGTTAGTGGATAATATAGTTTGTGTCTGATAAGGGCTAGGATAACCCGCTGACGTACCATATCCTAATCTTACTTTCAAGTAGTTAACCACACTTCCTCCGAAATCTAACGCCTCAGATGGGATAAATGACACACTCGCTGATGGATAGAATACAGATCTGTTTTCTGGCTCTAAAGTAGAAGTCCAGTCATTTCTCATCTGTACACCTAAGTATAAGAAGTTCTTATATCCTAATGTACCAGTTAAGTATGCTCCAATATTATTTTCAATAGTCTCTGACGAAGCAGAAGTCTGTGTAATAAAGTTTTGGTGCGTGAATAAGTCAAATACGAATTGTTGCGTACTTCTCTGGAATCCAAAATTGTTAGACTCTCTTCTTAAGTTAGCACCTAATATACCATCGATAGATATATCATCAGTTAACTGGAAGTTGTACAATAAGTTAGCTACCTGATCCGTGATGGCATTAGTTCTTTGTGAACTTATATAGAAACCATCAGGAATTTGTGAAGCACCTTTGTTTACTTGGTACTCATTAGCCTGTGTATATTGATCAACACCTATTCTATACTGCAATGATAAGTTATCCGTTAGGTCATAACCCAAAGAGATATTACCAAAGAATCTATCGATTCCTTCCAACTGACGAGTATTGTTAAGTGTCCATAGAGGATTATCTATAGCAGAACCCCTTCTATAGTATACCATTGACCCATCAATAGGACTTTCGTATGGAAGATTCAATAAATCTATACTTCTCGGAGTATATAACACATCTGAGAATAAAGATGTCTGACCCCCTCCTGAACCAGATCCAAATGCTGTTGCAGCAGGAGGAGTAGTTCTATCTGAAGTCAAGTAGTTAAATGAACCTCTCAATCTTAAGCCGTTATCTAACGTAGTTGAAGCACCCAATCCTAAGTTATGCTTAGAATAGGTATTACTTGCATCTCCATTATCTAATTTAGGAGTAAACCCACCATCAGAAAGGTAAGAGTAGTTAGCCGCTACTGAAGCGTTGCCATAATTCTTTTCTATTCCAACAGAAGTGTTGTATGTAGTACCTCTATCGAAGAAACCCTCTACACTCTCATAAGCTCTATACTGATATCTCTGCCCGATAAACTCAGGAAAATCATCATTATACTGCTCTTGATCATATGGGTGCTGGATAGTTCCATCTTCTGCTATACCATTAGAACCTCTCACGTCGAATGAAGGCCCCCAGTTAGAGAAGAACCATCCAAAGTTTCCAGAGAAACCATTACCATAAGTATTTTGGTAAGAAGGAAGGTTAGCAACTTCTGTAAATGAGATAGACTGACTGAAAGAAATCTCAGTACCAGTTTCATCTGCATTAGCTCCGGCGCTACCACTCTTAGTAGTAACTAATACAACACCATTTCTACCAGCCTCTCCGTAGAGTACTGTTGCAGAAAGACCTTTTAATATAGAGATCTCAGCGATGTTGTTTGGATCTAAATCCAAGAAACGGCTTGATGCTGTTGCACCACCCGCTACGAAGTTGTCATCATTGTTAGTGTCCGTGTTAAAAGGCACACCATCTACAACGAATAAAGGTTGGTTATTACCAGATATAGAAGAATAACCTCTAATGATAATGTTAGTACCAGAACCCGCCATACCAGAAGTCTGTGTAATATTTACACCTGTAGCCTTACCTCTTAAGATACGAGCTACATCCGCCTCTGCTCTGTTAGCAACGGCATCTGATCCTAAAGTTGTAACACCATATCCAAGAGCTTTCTTCTCTCTTTTGATACCTAATCCTGTTACAACCACTTCGTCCAGAAGCTCACCTTCTGAAAGAACTACATCAACAACAGAAGTCGAAGTGATGTCAAATTCTTGAGTTTCATAACCTGTGAAACTAATTACTAAAGTGTTTGAACCCTCAGGAACATCCAATGAGAATGTACCATCTATGTCAGTAATAGTACCGACAGTAGTTCCTTTAGCTAAAACGTTTGCTCCGATAAGTGCTTCACCAGTATTATCGACGATAGAACCTGTCACAGTTCTTTGCGCCATCATAGTACCGACTGACAATATCAAAGCGAAAAAAAGTAATGAATATTTCTTCATACTATTTCGGTTTAGAATAATTAATAAATGAATTTTTATTTCGTCAATTAAGACAAAATTAACTTAATGTTTAAAAAAACATAGCTTATTACGTCAAAGAATACAACTTCGCTGCCTTAGTAGTTAAGAAAGACTTAATAGATAATATATCAACAAGAGTAGAATGTGTATATGAATAAATCAGAATTAAATTATTCTCGCAGGATCGCACCAAATTTGACTTTTTAATTAATTCATTTAAAATCAACGCTGTATATATTAATCATTTAAGACATTTCTTATACATCCCGATGGTATTTTGTATACCATAATAAAGGGCATCGGACACCAAAGCATGTCCGATGGATACTTCTAAAAGATTACTGACTTGATTTTTATAAAACGCCAAATTTTTCAAATTTAGGTCATGGCCCGCATTTAGACCTAAATCGAGCTTTTGGGCCAATTTTGCAGCATTTTTGTGGGCATTAATCACGTTATTCGAATTTTTTGAAAAGTCATGTGCAAAATCGCCAGTATATAATTCTATTCGATCGGTTCCTGTTGACTTTGCTGCTTCAATTTTATCAATATCAGCATCCATGAAAAGTGACACTCTAATACCTGCACCTTGTAATTGCTTGATAACTTCTATGAGAAAATCTTGATGGCTTATCGTATCCCAGCCTTCACTGGAAGTCAAAACTCCAGGAGGATCTGGAACTAATGTGCACTGATGAGGCTGAACTGCGATCACCTTCTTCAAAAAATCTCTACTTGGATATCCTTCAATATTGAATTCAGTAGAGACTACCTCCTTAAGCATAGTCAAGTCACTATAACGGATATGTCTTTCATCTGGCCGTGGGTGGACCGTTATACCTTCTGCACCAAACAATTCGCAATCTATAGCAAATTGTGTCAGATCAGGAAGATTACCTCCTCTACTATTTCTGATCAATGCTACCTTATTAATATTCACACTTAACCTTGTCATATCGTATTATTTAGACAACTCACTAAAACAAACACAAAATTGATATAAAAGATTGAATGAAACTTTATGATTTACTCAAATGATTTACTTTTATTAACTCATTAAAAGAAAGAGGATATGCGATTGCTTTTACTCAACTTATTGTTACTCTTATTTGCCCATGAAATAATAGGCCAAACAGTGAGGTCCATAAACGGACCTTTGAAAATGTCACCAAGATCAATGAATCATGATTTTAGTGAACCTAATGTGGTGTGCTATCATAGCGATGAGATTATACATGAATACGTGGCAGCCAAGAAAAATAAACCGAAATTTCTAAAAAACAATAACACGACATTCAATGTAACATATGAAGATGGCATTCGTTTTCCTCAAGAAATGGTAGATGCCTTTGAATTAGGTACATTGCCCATTATAGCAGATATAATCGCATCTGATGTGCCCATTAATATAGATGTAAGAACAACTGACATACCAGGGGCTCTGGCAGCAGCTACATTTGGAGATGCAAGACCCGGTGGAGCATTCAAAACCACATTTCCTTGTTTTGATTGTTGGTATCCACAAGCACTTTTAGAAAAAATTGTGGGTGAAAATATTAATGAAGATGGAGCGGATGTGAGGGTGTTCATAAATCTGGGCCAAGAAAATTGGTATTTAGATTATCAAAATCCAGAAGATATTCTTCCTACTCAGTTTGACTTCGTGACAGTAATGTTTCACGAGATGGTTCACGCTTTAGGATTTACGGGATTCGCCGGACTTAATGACGACGAAACCGGCACTCTCGTGGACGCCGGAAATGGTTTGACTATGGCCTACGACTTTTACTTAGAAAACGGAAATGGTCAATTGCTCAGAGACTTGTATGAAAATAACACGCTAAGAATGGGCACAGCGCTGTCCAACGACGATCTGTTTTTTAATGCATTTAAGATTGGACAAGTGGACGAAAGAGCCAAATTATATGCCCCGAGGAATTTTAGTGGAGGTTCGAGCATCCATCATGTAGATGAGGGCACCTACCAATCAGGTCCTGATGCGCTTATGACTCCAACCGCCAATAGAGGACAAGTATTGCGGCAGGGAGGGATTGCCATAGAAATGCTATATGATATGGGATGGGCCATGACACAAGTTGACTTCGAAGGTAATCCAGAGGCAACAGAAGAACTGGATGAAGACATTGTCCTCGTCGCCAAGGTGACGAGTGATATAGCCTATGACGAAAACAGTCTAATGCTCCATGTGTCTACTGACACGTTTCAGACAGAATCATTAATACCGATGACTCCTACGAGTAATGCCGATGAGTATCAGGCCATACTTGTAGCCAATGGTCAGGCGCAAAATTTACAGTATTTTGCTGAAGTTACTGATAGTAGAGGGGTCACACGAACGACTCCAAGTCCAACACCAAGATTTTTCTTCTCATTTGAATTTTTATTGGATACTCAAGGACCAGATATATTTCATGAAGAATTGACATCATTGAATGAAGTGGATCAAATATCTACTCTATCTATATTTGCAGAGATTGTTGATGTATTGAATATTGAGTCTGCGGCTATCGAGTGGAGATTAAATCCTGAGGATGAGATCACATCAACTCCGATGAATTTTAATGAAGATAGTGAGAATCCATTCGCTGAAAATGAATATTTGGGTGTGATAGACTTTGGCAGGAGTCTTGTCGAAACGGACCTGTTTGAATATAGAATAACGGCAACTGACTCAAGTAAAAATCGTAATGTGTCTATTTTCCCATCCGATGGATCATTCATAAGCATACCTGTGAAAGGAGAAATACCTCCAGTAAATTTTTACTTTAATAATTTTGATCAAGACACTGAAGATTTTGAAGGAAATGGATTCAGCATTTCACAGGAGAGAAACTTTAGTACACCAGCTATACACTCTACCCACCCTTATGGCTATGGCAATGCAAATGGAGGTAATAGCTTCAACTTAACTTACGAATTGAAAATTCCAATTGTTATTGAGGAACAAAGACCTGTTATCGAATTTGAAGAAGTTGTTTTAATAGAACCAGGAGAACCAGGAGCAGCCTTTGGGACGGATGAATTTTGGGACTATGTGATAGTTGAAGGTAAGAGGCGCGGCACCCAAGAATGGCTTCCCTTTATAGATGGGTACGACTCACGTGAGAATGCCTCTTGGGAAAGTGCTTTTAATAATTCATTGAGCGGCTCAGGATGCCCAACTCGTTCTGTGACAGCTGGACGATCTTCTCAGTTTCAAACCCGAAAGATCAACATGGTCGAAAATGAAAACTTCGCCTTTGGAGATACCGTGTCTATTAGATTTAGATTATTTTCAGATCCATGTCTTCATGGTTGGGGATGGGCTATTGACAATCTGGCTATTCAAGATCTGAACTCAAACATAGAGGAATACATATTAGAAAGTAATTTTGACATAATACCCAATCCTGCAAAAGATCAGGTAGTGATAGCATTAGATCTCGAAAGTAATGCCGATAATGCCATGATCAATATTGTAGATATAATGGGTAAAGTGGTAATGACTCAACCTATTCAGACCAACTCTTTGTCTATTAGAGAGTCATTAGATATTGCGAGTCTACCAAATGGGATTTATATAGTGAATGTTGCTTTTAGCAATAGAGATGTAATCTCTAAAAAATTAGTAAAGCAATAGGCTTTATACTAATTAAGATTAAAATATGAATAGCTATAAGCAGCTTTGGGTCTTACTGGCATTAATGATAGGTATCGGTCTTGTGGGCAATCTCATTGCTGAAGGAATTCTCCAGCTTTTTGGATATAGCCTTATGGATATGGTTCATGCTACCAATCTAAGTCTATCAGAAAGAATGTGGTTGAGAGGCGCATTGATCATCAACCACATGACCATGTTTCTTATTGCTGCCATTGTATTTGGGAGAATTTTTCATCGCAAACAATTTTTACAATACATCAAAACCTTTAACGAACCTAATTGGACGATAATTGGTCTTTGGGGTGTAGCTATTTTATGTAGCTACCCTGTTGTTGGGCTATTGACCGAACTGAATATGTCAGTTCCTCTGCCTGAATGGGCTCGATCTGGACAAGATGACGCATTCGCTTTACTCAATAATGTGCTTAAAATGGAACATCCGCTTGAGTTCATAATTTCATTATTTCTTGTCGGATTACTTCCAGCACTTGGAGAAGAATTCATTTTTAGAGGAATCGTTCAAAACAAATTGATCGAATCATTCAAAAATCCACACGTCGCCATTCTTATCGCTTCGATACTTTTTGGATTGACACACATGCAACTTGAGCGAATTCTCCCATTAGCGTTTTTAGGTTTGATATTAGGCTATTCCTATTATTATACTCAATCCATAATGGTACCTGTGGTATTACACTTGCTCAACAATGCCCTGCAAGTTGTTCTATTATATAGTCGAGGCGAGATTGATCCATCTATGATCGAAAGTGTCCCTGATCTGTCGGCAGTAGCTATTATAACTTCAGCATTGTTTACTTTTGGTCTGGTGTATGTCGCAAAAAATTATTCGGTCGATACCGCAGCGAACTGAATACCCATTGACCACTGAGTACATATCAACATGAATCAAGACTTAAGAAAAAGAATCATACCTGCTATACTTTATGTCACAGTCATAGCCGTCTGCACATTATTAGGTGTATTACCATCAATTGTTCTAATGCAGATATTCGCCATAGTCTGTCTATTTGAATTCATCAGTAATCAAGTATCGGCCGATCAAAAAGAAATAAGAGGGAGATACATCGTTGGAGTGATTATACTCGGAGCAATCCTAATTAATTTTGTTCATCATCCTGGGATATGGCATGCCTTACTATTGTTTTGTGGTGTGGTATTCATTGTGAATGCTATGAACATCATTCTTCGAACACAGTCATTCTTTAATTCTAAAAATATCTTACTCAATGCCTTTGTGTACTGTGCATTGCCTTTCCTGCTCATTGTCAAAAATTTAATGAACAATCAGGACTATCCACTTATCCTTTTAGGGGTCTTTATACTCTTGTGGCTAAACGATGCCGGAGCTTACTTCGTTGGTAGAGCTTTTGGCAAAAAGAAAATTCATCCTAAAGTCTCCCCTGGTAAATCATGGGAAGGATGGTTCGGGGGACTCCTCATAGGAATAGGCGCATCATATGTTGTTGAAATGTACATTGACGTATTGACTTTACAAGATTGGATAGTGATATCGATAATTTGTGCCGTGATGGGGTTAATAGGAGATCTCATAGAATCATCATGGAAACGGCATCTGGGGTTAAAAGACTCAGGCAACACAATGGGAGGTCATGGCGGGTTTCTGGATCGTTTAGATAGTTTTATTTATTCTATTCCTTTCGTGATATTATACCTTACTTTTGTCGCATAGAGAGAATAAAAAATATGACAATACACAAAGAAGGAAAGGCTACGATCATCATTGCGCTGATATCTCTAAGTATACTCAACTTGAGTCTCTATAGACTAAGCAATAATATGATTCTTAATATGATCATATTGTTCATTTCTATAGTTTTATTTGGGCTTATATTATGGTTCTTCAGAAATCCTAAAAGGCACGTGGCCGATCTGGATGACAATAAAGTATATGCCCCTGCAGATGGTAAAATTGTGGTTATAGAAGATACTATCGAGAGCGAGTACTTTGAAGATGAGCGGCTCATGATATCTATCTTCATGTCTCCACTCAATGTACATAGTAATCACCATCCAGTAGGTGGCACTATAAGCTATGAAAAATACCATCCAGGAAAATATTTAGTAGCATGGCATCCTAAATCCTCTACCGAAAATGAAAGACACACCACAGTATATAATAACGGAAAAGTAGAGATCTTATGTAGACAGATTGCCGGGGCTTTGGCGCGAAGGATAGTTAACTATACCTCTCAAGGGGATAAGATAACACAAGGTGGTGAAATGGGCTTTATCAAATTTGGATCACGCGTTGATATCTACCTGCCGGTCGGCACCCAGTACAATGTCAAGCTGGGTCAAACTGTCAGATCCAATGTAGATGTAATCGCTCAATTGTAAGTTTTCACTATTAACAGACCGTATTGCACAGTACTATCTTACTAATTTAGCTATAATGTTCATCCATCTTGGGTCATCGTTAAGGCTTTCGACTAAGTCCAATTTTTGTCCTCCAGCTTCGATGAATTCTTCCTTATACTCATACCCTATTTCTATAGTGGTCTCGAGACAATCCGCAATAAACGCAGGAGAAAATACAAGAAGGTTCTTATGTCCATGCTCTAATTGCTCTTCCATCACCTTATCAGTATATGGTTGAATCCATTCTTCTGGTCCAAATCTCGATTGATAGCTCACAGTATACTTCTCTTCTGGTATATCCAACTCGTCAGCTATAGCATATGCGGTCTGATGACACTGTGCTGAATAACAAAACTGATTATCTGGGACTATACTTTTACAACATTGCCCATCACACTTGCAGTAATTATTTTCTTTTTTGAGGTATCTTTTTGGTACTCCGTGAAAAGAAAAAATATAGTGGTCATAGTCATCCAGATTATACTTTCTTGCTTTGTCTGCATACAGTTTAATCATATCAGGGTCATCATAATAAGAATTAATGAACCTTAGATTAGGTATGAGTTCTTTCTTTTTATAAATGCGCATAACCTCCTCAAAAACAGACCCTGATGTAGCAGAAGCATACTGAGGAAAAAGTGGAAAAACAACGACCTCACTTACTTTAGCTTCTATCAATGCGTCAATGGCGCTTTCGATTGAAGGATTCTGGTATCTCATAGCCAATCGTACAACATAATCTGCTCCTAATGTCTGCTGTACTCCTTCGGCCACTCGCTGACCGTATACCTTGAGCGGTGAGCCTTCCTCCATCCACAATCTTTGATATAATTTTGAGACCTTCCCAGACCTAATGGGCGCTACAATCCCTCTAAACAACATATTGCGAAACAGCCACGGTAAGTCAATCACCCTCCTATCTGTTAAGAATTGACTTAAATACCTCCTCAATCCACCATAATTAGGATTATCAGGAGTCCCCAGATTGACCAGTAAAATACCTTTCTTCGAAATTGCCATAAGTTAATTCTATGTCAACATTAACATAAAAGTGTTCAATGTGTTTGGCAAAGGAAAGGAAAAGCAAGACGAATTGGTATTTTTACTTTAGAATAAATAAAATATGAAACCACTTATATTGGTCACTAATGATGATGGGATGTTTGCTCCAGGTATAAAAGCATTGGTAGAAGTAGCTCAAAAGTTAGGAGAAGTTGTGGTCGTAGCCCCAAATTCTCCCCAAAGTGGTCAAGGACATGCGATCACCTTGACTGAACCACTCAGGCTGCACAAAGTGGATGTTTTTGGCGAAATACCCGCTTACGAATGTTCAGGTACGCCTGTAGATTGTGTCAAGCTGGCCAAACATGTCATATTAAAAGATCGCAAAATAGACTTATGTGTCTCTGGCATCAATCATGGATCTAACGCATCTATCAATATTATTTATTCGGGAACGATGTCTGCTGCTATGGAAGCGAGCATTGAGGGTATCCCTTCGATTGGATTTTCATATTTAGATTTTTCTTTTGAAGCAGATTTTGAAGGATGTCAATATTATGCTAAGCGCATCATACAACAAGCTTTAAACAAAAAATTAGGTACTGCTCAACTACTTAATGTCAACATTCCTGCCCTTCCATTAGATGATCTAAAAGGAGTGAAGGTGTGCCGTCAAGCCGAGGGAACTTGGAAGGAAGAATTCGCTGAGGCCCAAGACCCACGTGGCCAGAGCTATTATTGGTTAACTGGATCCTTTGGGATAGAGACCGAAGACCCAACTACAGATATCTGGGCATTAAACAATGGATATGTGAGCGTAGTCCCTTCTATGCATGATCTTACGGACCATAAATCACTTCCAGGGCTTAAACATTTAGAAAAATTGTAAGAATGAATGTATTTGATCAAAATAATATGATCATTGGGATCATAATAGGTTTGGTGAGTCCTATCATAGGATTTGGATTAGTTTACTTTTTATTTGAGTCCATGGTAAGCATGGGCATAATGGATCCAGCAAGCACCAGTGCCTCCAGCAAAAGAATGAGAACAATCATCATTATTGCGCTATGTACCAACGTATTTTGGATTAATAAGTACAATCAACCTTTTACAGGACAAACGCTAAGAGGAATAATTTTTTCTACTATGGCATTGTGTATTGGCTGGTTTATACAATACTATGATACTCTATATGCTGAGGATTAATCGATGATGACTCCTTTACTCAAGGTTACTTCCATGAGCATCCCACTACAAAGTGCCTTTAGGTTAATAGGATCGCCCTCGTTGTAATTAGCTATTTTTTTCGTTTCGCTTGTTTCTAAAGTGACAGCAGCAACTAATTCTCCAGATTCATTCTTAAGCATAACTATCTGAGCACCTTCTTCATCAGGATAAACTTCATCTATGATACCACTAACTTGAAGTACTTGACCGAGGTACTTTTTTTCCGCACTCTTTTCATCTGTCGAAAAGCTATTAAACAATTCGGCAGCACTGATTTCGGTGTACACTTCTTTGGACTTGACAGTAGCCTGAGGCATATTCATCACTACCAAATAGGCAATCAGAAGGATTACAACTAATGCGGCTAAAATCTTTATGACAGTCTTCATTTAAATTTTTTTACTTGAAAAGTTAGTTTCTCGGTCGATACTGAGCCTTTAAATTAAGTTTTATATCCCGTGATATCCCTAATTTATCAGTATCCAATGACATCACAGAAGGTAATTTTTGTTTCATTAATTTATTAATGGTTTGCATGCTCTCCTCTTCAATTCTGATACTAAAATCAGCCTCAGTAACTAACCGTCCATTTGGTAATACTTCAACTGTTCCTCTTGCTGATGTTTTCCTTTTGTAAGAACCCATAAAAAGAAAACCATCAACTATGGCAGGATAAGTACCCGGTTGATCAAAATTAATAGAGCCCACATTAGTCAATTTACCTTCAAAATTAAATTTGGAGTATTGACTCATATCGACTCGGCCACTATTAAAAGCCTGATCTAATGCTCCAAACTCAAATTTAAATGATTTCAAAAGGCCCTTAAAACTGACTTCTCCAGTATTAGGATTAAGCTCACTATATACTTGATAATTATCCGCGATTATATCCTTAAATCGATTGCTTGTTTCGACATGTATATGGCCTGTACGACATGTATATTTAGTGGGAACTGCTGTAATCAAGAAAGATGAAGCTAAAAACGCAAAAACCACATTAAACATTGACATAACTAATCTTTTATTTTTTGACGTTTTATTATCTCTGCTGACTCTGAATCAACAATGGATTAACGCAAAATTAACCAAAATATTAGCTATATAACAATTGTCAACAATACATAAATCATTGATTAGTACACTCTTCTGTTTTGAATAAAGCTTCAGCACCCTCGCTTATTTCGAATTCTCCATTAATTTCTATGGATTCTCCAGCCTGCCATAACAAAGAGCTATTAGATCCAACAAAAATTTTGGATTCAGTCCTAATAGTAGTTCTCACCACTTTATTGACCTGTCCTGTTAAATTCATGTCTGAAGCGTTATAAGTTAGGCTTTCCTGTCCACAGTTTAATATGCTTTGCATGATACTTAAATTATCCAGAGCTAAATCACTGGTATGGTTGGTTCCAGTAGTTGCCGTTAATCTAATTTGGATGACGTCCCCTTGATAAGAAGATAAATCTATTTTAGCAGTATGCCATTGGTTACCTTGATGACCATTAATAGTCCAGATAACCACTTCTTCGTCCTTCAAGACATCGATGATAGAAACATTTATTGATCCCATGCCTTCTCCATTCATATGATAGTCAAATGAAAACTCTGGAGCCACCAAATCATTTATATCGAGACATTTACTATTGATAATTGCAGATTTAGAAGGGAAATTAGGAGAACTGGATTCTACATAGAAATAATTATCGCCTGCTGCTGCTCCAAGAGGACCAGTATTAGCAGATGGAGTAGCTCCAGAAATAATTGAAAAGTCAAAGTCATCTTCAGTATTCTGAATCCAAATATCGTTTTGCCCTTCAAAATCTGTAATATGGTCAGATTCTATTAGAATTGTTTCAGGACAGATTAAGGAAGCATTACATGGAGTACAACTATCTCCACCACAATCTATTTCTTCCTCTGTACCATTAAGAATACCATCATAGCAAGTATTCTTTTTAACTACAAAAGATGTGGATTCTGATCTGCCAAATTCATCACCTGATAGTAATTCACTACCATTTAGACCTCCTAATTTGTAGGAACCATTGCCATAAGTACAACACATCCCATCACCGTAAGAGTCTAACATAGTGAAGGTATAGTCTCCGTCAGATAAACATAGACTTAGAGACAATACTGCCCCTTCTCCATAATGATCATATTCGCCCCCAGCATATACTACATTACCTTGACTATCAGTGATTTCCCACGAAGTCTCTTCAGCGTACCTATCAAAAGTTATATCTAATTGAAGCAATGTTTCTTCACATTGCTCTACACAAATACCACATTTTGAACCCCCACAATCAATAGCCAGTTCATCCCCATTAAGAATACCATCTGCACAGGTCCCTTCACACGAATCATCACTCACAGTAGCTAACGGATTATAATTATGACTTTCTTCATCAGTGCAGCCTGCTATAGGGACACAGGAGCTTAGACACGTTCGGTTATTATATTGTTGTTGTATGTGAGCAGCGACTTCAGGATGAAAACCATTGGCCAAAGAAATTCCTACTGTTGGTTTGGTATGACAATAGCTCATCACACTTCCTACAACAGGCAATCCAGGATTGACACAAGAGGCGTCAGGAGTAATACATCCATCTATAGGTGTATCATAATTAGCACCCCAGAGACACTGATGTGTATGAGGTGAACCCATATTGTGCCCCATCTCATGGGCTAATACATTAACCGTCCAAGAATAAGCTGGTAGTGATTCATAATTGAGCGAGGTTTGACTCACTGCAAATGGATTAGATCCACAAACCGTGCTACCATTAAACTTGCCTGTCGCTGTATTATAACCCACATATCCTACCCCACTCCATCCACAACAGTTGCCTGTCGCCGAAACCAAATGAAATAAATCTCCATTAAAATTAGATACATTATTATTGATGTAAGTTAGTGCCCCTCCTACATTATTATTAGCCCCATAAGGATCAGGAGTTGTCCAGACTTTTATATCAGATAGTTGAATAGATACTCCTGCATTAGAATAAATTGTTGACACCTCATTGAATGCTCCCTCTACGAATGATGCAACGGACTGAGGATCACTTCCAAAATTCAAATAGGTCGTATAATCTGCCTCTACATATATTTTTACGCAATTAGTATTTTTGAGGTACTCCGCTTTTACCTCCTTTTTCAACTTTTCGGGTAGGTCCAGTGATAGTTCATCATTTTTACAATCAAAGGGCTGTGGACCTAAATTCTTATCATTGTAAATAACATAAGAATCTCCTGATTCTGTTAAACCCAAGTTATAATTTCCAAATTGATCAGAAATTACCACTCTAATCTGTTTTTTAAATAAAGACAAGCTCACCGTCGAGTTATCATCATCATTCACTTTACCTCTGTAGAAAACACCTCTTTGGACCTCTAAGACATTATCTTCAGCATCTATAACTTTACTACCTTCGTGAATGAGATCAACAGGTTCTATCAAAAGATGTATATATCTTTTGGGTGCCACAGGAATCAACAATTTCTTTTTGGATTTTTTTCTTAAGGATTTTAGATCAGAAAAATTCAAATCGAGATATATCTCCCCAAATCCAGAATTGGACTTTTTATTATTCAATGTAAAAGGCGATATAACATCATATTCTGATGAATTATCATTTCCTTTATTTAGCTGTAGTTTGACCGTATTAGAATGGTTTACGGTTTGCTTGGTTCGCTCAATTAAATCTTGAGTATATGCATTGGCTGATAATGCCAAAACGCATATGATTGTTATCAAATGCTTCTTCACCTCAGTGCTCAGTCTGGTTATTAAAAAATGAGTGTAAAATCCATGAAAGACCTTGCGATCCTAACTCCGCTCAAATGATATACTATGCATGTAAGTTGCTCTGTGGGGGGAGTTGTGAAATCAGAATTAATGACTCACAATAAGGAAGAGGCAAAGTGTTTGCCAAAAAGAGAATCACATTATGATAATGTATAATACCAGACTAAAAAAGATAAAAAACAGTCAAAAAAGGGCATTTTTCATGCCTGATAAGCTTAATTATTACAATCAGCTGTTTGTAAGATTACGGATGCTCCAGCTTTAATCTCGAATGTAGCGTTGATTTCAATTTCAGAACCCGCCTGCCAGACTAATTCTGCACCATCCATTACAGTCACAGGAGCCACAGTGGAAATACTGTTTTTTATTCGATCAATTTTAGAATTTGATATATCGATCGCAGTATTGATATTTAAATTGTCAGCATCACATTGCTCTATATCAGAATCTATAAAAGAAATAGCATCCAAGGCTATATCGCTTCTAAAGCTGGAACCTGTAGTTCCGATAATCTCCAATTTGAAAATTTGACTTTTAATTGACGATAAGTCCACCTGTACTTCTCTCCACTGACTTCCCTGATTACCTGCTTGACTCCATAGTTCAATTGTTTGGTTCTTATCGAGGATAGCATTGACAGAGAGACTTCCCATACCACTGCCATACATATGGTAATTAAATATCAAAATTGGCTTAGACTGCTGAGACAAGTCTATGCATGCGGATTGGAGTATTGCTCGTTTACTTGGAGAGTTGGTTCCACTAGCTTCAATATAGATATAGTAATCTCCCTGAGCAGCACCATCTGGGCCAGTATTGCCTGAGGGGGTACCTCCAGTTTTTATTGTCCAGTCGACGTCATCGCTACCTTCCAGTTGCTCAAATATACCTATACCTTGTTCAAAATTAACCACATGATTACTGGATAAAGTTGATATCTCGGCACAGCCAAACTCCTGACATGGCGAACATAAAATTCCCCCACAATCAATCCCTGTTTCATCAGCATTTTGTATACCATCGTTGCACGTACCTAAACAGCTTCCATCATCTATTGTGGCCTCAGGATTATAATTGTGATCATCTTGTACCATACATCCTGAGATACTTTCCTCTTCTGATACACAAGGCCCTAAAAACCTCGTACTCACATATTGATATTCGCTATAAATATGAGCACCTACTTCTGAACCAAATCCTTCAATAAGAGAAATTCCTATGTTTTGATAGTAATGACAATAGCTCATAATTGATCCTACAGTAGGCAGACCTGGATTGCCGCAATTTCCTTCGATAGTTGCACAACCATCTATAGCTGTGTTATCATTGGCTCCCCATACACATGCTTGAGTATGAGGTGCACCCATATTATGCCCCATTTCATGAGCAAGCACATTTACTGTCCAAGAGTATGTAGGGTAAGAACGATAAGATGTACTTGTTTGGCTCACGGCAAATGGTATACCAGTTCCTATAGTTGTGGCCTTACATGGTCCGCTTCCTCTACAAGATAAAAATGCGATACCTCCAAAGCTATTAGAATTTTTAGCAGAAATGAGATGAAATAGATCTCCATTAAAGGCAGATACATTTGAAGCTAAATAATTCAAGGCGTTGGATACATTAGTCTCCCCGTTATAGGGATCATCAGACGTCCATACTTTGACTTCAGAAACTTCAATAGGGACTCCAGCATTGGCATATATAGTGGCGACCTCTCCAAAAGCTGCAAGAGCAAAAGATTCTGCGGCGAATACATCCGAACCAAAATTCTTATAACTACTATAGTCTACTTCCACATATACTTTAATACACGCTCCGTTTTTCTCCTTAACCTCCTTCACTTCTATACTTTGATCATTAACTATAGCGTAGCCCTCATCAGTGCCACATTCAAAAGGCATATCACCGAGTTCCATATCATTGAAAAATACGTACCCTGAATTGTCCTCAAGCATACCCACATTATAATTGCCATATCGATCTGATATTACTATCTGGATTTTATCATTTATGATAGTTAGATGAGCGGATGAACTTGGATCATCAGACACAGCGCCTCTAAAAAAACTAATGCTGCCTTTTGACTCTATCGAATCCCCAGCAGTCGTACACTTATATCCAGCTGATCGAATATCATATGGATACATCAATAAGGAAACAAAATTTCCTTCTCCAACAGGTATGTCCAACTGCATTTCTTCATTAGTATTCATGGATTTGACTGTAGACTTATTGAGACTGAGATATATGGCATTGAAGCCATCCTTAGAAGTATGCTTAGACTCTAACTTAAAAGGGCGAATACTTTTTAGGCCAGATTTCATGTATATCTGATCTGCCACGATAGAAGGTGAAGAATCATTCATTGCTGGCATCGCTAATTGTGCTCTTTCTATTAAGTCTTGTGAAAAAAGACTTAAATAGAATGATAAAAAACCCAATACAATGAAGTACCTAATAGACATATGAATTAGTTGAATGCTCTTTTAAAATAGAGGTAGGACCTCTTTAATCTATGTTCAGGGGAGAATAGTAAATGAACTTTCGCCTGCTCTGACGAAATTGGGACACAAGATTATCAAATGATCCACTAAAAAATCGTAGGGGAAACCCGATAATTAAAAATTAAAATTAGTTAGAATAAAAAATTGAGAATACTGTTATTACATAAGTTCATATGTATAATCAAATGATTTTTAGGAGTTTCATACTCATTTTTACCCTCTGCCCTATAGTCTCAATAGCACAGAGTGAAGGGTATAAAACAGATTTTATAAGATACCTAAACGAAGATGGCATCACTTATAAAGATTATATAAAAGTGGTCTCTAAAAGAAATAGTAGTTGGCATTATATTGAAAAAGGTAAATCACCAGAAGAGGTTTTTAGCTTTACAGCTCCCCGAGATTATCAGTTTCAGGCTCTGCTCGATGAGAAGTATAACAGAATTTGGTTTGATCAGGGTAGCTTTTCATTGATTAGAGAAGACTCAATGACCCGTTCTGATTTAATCATCAAAGACGACTCCTATATCTTTCAAAACGACTATCAGGAAAGCAAAGAAGGTTATTATGGATTTTGTGCTGCCATAGCAGAGGGATTTGCCGACGTTAATTATGTTTGGGTTTTTCCAGAAAAATTTGAAGTGAATAATTTTGAGGCTAATGTGAATGGAGTTTGGAAATTAATAGATAACACCCTTTCCTTTACCTCTCAGGATGTAAATAATATCTTATTTAGAATAGAGTATAAGGTCAAAGACAAGATTCCTTTGGAGCTAAAAAATAGAGAAGTGCTATTAAAAGATTCACTATCGGTAAAAAATAGATTAATCACTATTAGTATCTGGGATGATAGTAAAATAGATAATGACATCATCTCATTAAAAGTAAATGATGAATGGCTCGTACAATATCTAGAGGCAAAACAGGAAAAAACAACTTTTAAATATTTGCTTACTCAACCTGAAAATTACATTATCCTTAGAGCTGATAATGTAGGAGAGATACCACCTAACACAACGGCGATACAGGTCGATGATGGCATAAGTCAATATAGGGTTGTCCTAAATTCTGATTTAGGAAATAGCGAGGCCATAAAAATTGATCTGACAGAAGAGCCCTAACTTCCCGGAGAACCCGAATTCTCACAATCTTCTGTCCTGAGTTCTAATGTAGATCCAGTTTCCACTGAAAAAATTGGATTCAATTGAATATTGTCTTTTGCTTGCCATAACACATCAGCATTATTATTGATGGTTACAGTAGCCATAGCTGTAACTAAAGAATCCCCAGATGTCTTAACAGTCTGGTCTGTAGTGATGGTCCCACCTGCTATTGTTACTATATCTGAGTCTGTGCAGTCGCCAGAAGGTGTTTGTCCGCATGTCGATATAGCATAACCGATATCTTGAAATAGTCCCAGCACAATTGCCCCAGGATCATGAATAGCCTCCCCATCAGTTAAAATAGGTGTCATCAAAGAATTTGGCCCACCCGCAGCAAAAGTTGTTTCGTCCAAATGACCAATGCTTGACCCTGGTTGATAGGTAGTAGGTGCATAGATCTTAGCAGGAAGATTCCCGTTGGCACTCTCAACATTAGTTCCTGTCAAGAATAGATTGTTACTCGCCAAAGCTGAAGTCAGTGAAGCACTGGGATCAACGAAATCTGTTATAGTCATTCCATTTCCATCTTCAACATTTCTGTTATAAATGATAGGATAACATACTGGAGGGTTTGAACTGTCACATAGATCATTAGTATTTGCGTCACCGGAACCAAGAAAACCTATACCGTGGCCAATCTCATGTAATGCCACAGTAACAAAATCAAATTGATTAGAAGGAGGATTAGCATCCAATCCGAAGTACCAATCTGTTCTACTTGAGTTAAACTGAGCATTAATTTGAATATTATTAGGTAAAGACTGCATTAAAGGTTGTCCTTGCTCAATATGATTGATTAATGGTATAGGATACCATGTTTCATCAAGAGGCAGGTTGTCGGTAAATCCAGGAAACTTGTAAAATGACTGAGGCCCTGCAAACCCAAGAGCTCCCCCAAGAGGGATATATTGAAAGTATACAACAATTTCATAATCAGAATCGATGTATTGTTCCCATAGACCCAAAGCAAATTCAAAAGCAGTTTTAACATTAGCTGGAACTGGTTCCTGATAAATGACGGAAAACATTGATGTAGCCGGACAAGATTTAAATGGTATGACTTCTATTTGACCTTTATCATTTTTTACATATTTATGATGTTTTGATCTCACTGGCTTTACAGAACTATCTGTTTTCAATGGAATCAATCCACAGCCTGATTCCACAAAATGATGATCATGATTTTCACTTATTTCTAATACCTCCTCAGAATAAAAAAATACAAGGCTCGCAAATGCGAGAATTATGAAGAAAATATTTTTTTTCATTTCACTCAATTTGATACCATTAAAGTTAAATTAAAAAACACAGCTTGACATCCCCAAAAACTATGATTAACATTTAAAACTTAAATTATTTTGGTGAATATT
>JAHDDE010000010.1:0-15126 GCA_020629515.1 Saprospiraceae bacterium
CATAAATTAAAATTTTCTGATTTAGCATTGGCAGAGCCAATGAAGATAAAGGCTGTAAGGATCACAATAATGTGAGCCTTAATTTTGGTCAATTGATTCATCTCTAATGTTATAATTATTGGGGTTGATGTAGTCATCATTATTTACTCTAATCCTTTAATTGTAAAAGCGCATACGCTTCTATCTATAAAACTAATAACACATTATTTAAAAATGTAATATGTTATATTATATTATTATTTTTTAACATATATAAATAATTACATATGAACACAATGTGCAAATCGGACTCTATAAATTGATAATTACTAAGGTGTTTTGGTTGATGTTGTATAGGAGCTATTATTGCTCCTCACCTCAAAGATTGGACATATATTGTCATCAAATTATACACCTTGGGGTGAGGTGTAACAAAAACTCTACACTTAGATAACACTAAATGCACCATTCACCCCTAATTCATATCGTAAAAGATTAATATGTTGTAGAGTAACTGTAGACTATTGGGGTATGTTCGCCTGAGGCAAACGTGATTGGATTAAAAAAATACAGCTAATATTAGCTAATACTAAAAACAATATAATTAGTCCCCATTCACTCAATGTGGGTACTGTCTGAATTGGAGGCAGCGGTGCCACAGTAGACGATATAGTAAGACAAGTTGCTATCGATTTAAAAGAAGGGTCACAAAAAATAACATACATTCCTTCTTCTGCAAATTGTGCACTATATGGAGCCTTTAATTGAATTTCATCCATACCTGCTACATTGGGATTAAAAGGGTCCGCACTCGAACGCATGGCATCCATACTTACTAAAATTGGAGCACTACAACCATCCAAAATAAATTGAACAGTACTATCTATGTGAATGACCTTCTCATCACACATGGCATACACCTGATTCATCTTTTCAATTGGATCAGCCGAAGTAAATTCTATTGGGTTGAGCGTCACTTCTACTTCTGCAGAAACATTACTGGTCACAGTGATAATAAAAAATAAAATAATGATCAGAAATCTAAACATCTGTTAATCCTTAAAACTTTAATTAAACGCCGGTTTCTAAGGTATTTGTAGTTCTATTATCTTATTTATCGTTTCTTCATATTAAAAATATTAATAATATGTAAAAAGCCTGTGAGGAGAATTAATTTTAACATATATAATTATTGCTATATGTTATTAGAATCTATCAAAAATTAATTGTAGTAATAATAGGAAACAGTTAAAATAGGGATATTAAAGCGGACAGAGAGGGATTACCGCAGGTGATCCCAGTGAGGGGGGAGGCAATTTATATCCTTAGATAGGGCGCTCTAAAAGAGCTCATCTTTATGTCTTATAGGCCCGTATGAGCAAGCTCACACACCTTTTAATACAAAAAAAAGGCTGCCCTGAGGCAGCTTATATATGTTGGATTGCGGAGAGAGAGGGATTCGAACCCTCGGTACGCTTTTGACGTACACACGCTTTCCAAGCGTGCTCCTTAAGCCACTCGGACACCTCTCCAGGCTTACACAAAACTACATAATTCAACAACTTGACCACTAAATTTTGAAAAGGTCTTTCGCATTTTTTGTGGTTTTATTTTCAACATCATCAATGCTCACACCACATGAATCTGCTACAACACTTGCTATAGTTGGAATAAACGAACTTTCGTTTCTTTTTCCTCTATAGGGATGTGGACTTAAATATGGAGAATCTGTTTCTAAAACTAAGTGATCCAATCCAATTTGCCTTAAAGTATCTCTTAATTGAATACTTTTTTTAAATGTGGCCACACCACCTATACCAATATAAAATCCAAGATCAATGATTCTCTTAGCCTGTACAATACTTCCACCGAAACAGTGAAATACACCAGTCAAATTACCATCTTGATGAGCATCAATTATCTCGATAGTCATATCCAACGAATCACGACAATGCAATACAGTAGGCAATTTATATGCTTTGGCCCAACCAATTTGAATTCTTAACGCATCTTTCTGCTCTTCGACGAACGATTTATCCCAATACAAATCAGTACCAATCTCTCCAATCGCAATAGCATTTGTAATATCGACTAACTGATGTAAAGAATCTAACTCATTCTTATAGTTCTCTTTTACACTACAAGGATGTAGTCCAATCATAGGATAAAATAATGTTGGATAGGCGGCGCAGAGATTGAGCATTAGATCTGTCGTACTTAGATCTATATTGGGTAATAATATTTTATCAACTCGCTGCTCTTTACATCTATGTACTACTTTATCAATATCCTCATCGAATTGCTCTAAGTATAAATGAGCATGAGTATCTATATACATATACTAACTTTGTATTATGGCCAATAAAAAACAAAAATACTATGTTGTGTGGGAAGGCAATGACACTGGAGTCTTTTCTTCGTGGAATGAATGTCAATTGCAAATTAAAGGATATCCTAACGCTAAGTACAAATCATTTAAAACAAAGGCAGAAGCAAATGAGGCTTTTGCGAATCCTTATGCCGATTATATTGGAAAAACCAAATCGAGTAAAGAATCCAAAATATCTGAAAAAGAGAAAAGTAGAATTATTTGGGATAGTCTTTCTGTTGATGCAGCATGCAGCGGAAGCCCTGGCATTATGGAATATCAAGGCGTCTGGACTAAGAATAAAGAAAGGGTTTTTAAAATGGGGCCATTCCCTTATGGAACCAATAATATTGGTGAATTTTTGGCTTTAGTACACGGTATCGCTTTTTTACAAAAAATTGACAAACCTAAAATGGTGATTTATTCTGACTCTCGAACTGCACTTAGTTGGGTTAGAAATAAAAAAGTAAAAACAACACTGGTGCAAAACGATATCACAAAAGATCTTTATATACTACTTAACAGAGCAGAAAAATGGATACGAGATAATAGTTTTGAAAATCCACTAATCAAGTGGGAAACTGAATACTGGGGTGAAATCCCAGCGGATTTTGGTAGAAAGTAATTAATTTTTGAATTTCATCTTATAAGTTACATCAACTTTCCCCTTTTTGATATTCTCAAGTTTTCTCTTGATTAGTCTTTTCTTTAGAGGCTTTAACCTTTCAATAAAAAGTATTCCCTCTATATGATCATATTCATGTTGAATAACCCGAGCATTCATACCAGCGAAAGTCTGTTGATGCTTCTGGAAATTCTCATCATAATACTCTAACTCAACTTCTTCCAGTCTTTCAACATCGCCAGTCAATTGAGGAATACTTAGACACCCTTCTTCATAAGTCCAAGGCGTTCCCTTTTCACTGATAATTACGGGATTAATAAAAACCTTTTTTATACCCTGATCTTCACTACCCTCATCTTGCAATTGTACTGTATCTACCAGAAACATCCTTAGACTTAGGCCTACTTGGGGAGCAGCTAAGCCAATGCCCTTAGCATTATACATAGTTGCCCACATATCACTTATCAGAATAGATAAATCGGGATATGACTCAGTTATCTCTTCTGTTGGTTTCTTTAATACAGAAAAACCGTAAGCATAAATTGGCAAAATCATCCTAAATCGTATTTAAAAAATCTTTCAATATAAGTACAGCGCTCATTTGGTCTACCGTTCCTTTTTTCCGTCTTTTTTTCTTCTTAACACCCAAATCCACTAATAAGCGAGAAGCACGGATCGAAGTGTATGATTCATCAACTAAATGAAACTTGATGTCCACAAAATTAGTTTCTAATACCTTGACGAGCTTGACGACCTTCTGGCCAACTTGCGTCAAGTTGCCATCTTTATGAGTCGGCAATCCGAAAACTATCTCTCCCAATTCATTCGTCTCAATCAGTTCCTTTAGTCGGTCATCAAAATTCTCTGTAGGTATAGTATCTAATGGAGTAATCGCAATACGCAACGGATCTGTCCAAGCTAATCCTGTACGCTTAAGTCCATAATCCACTGCTAATATTCTTGAGGTCATAATATTTTTGCAAAAATAGCTTATTTAGTCATTCATAAATAAAAAAAGACCCTCTCCACCGGTGTGGAGAAGGGTCTCATCCCAAAAACAGTAAAATCTTTATACCGCAGTGGTGGGTGTAGTTCTCTTATTTCAAGACCACCATGCGTTTAGTATCAGTGAATCCTTCAGTCTCGAGTGTATAGAATAATACACCTGACGTACCTAATTCACTTTTGTTTAATTCTATAGAGTTTAAACCTTTGTCGAAAGAGCCTGTAGAAATCTTAATTAGCTTACCTGTGACATCAAATACAGACAATGTAGCATCTGAGGCATTAGGTAAAACAAAAGATATCATTGTTTGCTCAGCAAATGGGTTCGGAGTATTTTGCATTAACTCATATCCATCTGCATATATATTCGCCTCGGTATTGTACTTCACATTAATATCCATAGTTTCCAAATTGGAATTATAAATCTCCGCATTGGTAACTTCTGAATTAATAGTTAATACATCACTTAAACTCCCTGTCTGTACAGCCTTGAAGTTTAATGTCATCAAAACTTCATCTCCCGAAATGTCCACTCCATTTACAGCATTCCAACTTAGAGTGATCTTACCCTCTGTTGATTGCTGCAATCCAATATTGTCAGATTTAATATTGATAGCTCCTGCATCAATACCAGCAAATTGTAATACTGATGAGTTGAATGAAGTTGTAAACTGAATACCTAAAGTATTGATGGACTTAGAAACTCTCAATGGAACTTGAATAATTTCTCCTCCCACAAACTTACTGTCATCTAAGACGATATCAAATCTGCTTCTGCTTTGTGCAAGCGAACTTGCAGCATCAACAGAACCGTTCATATCTCCGACTTTAACTCCCACAAAGTTGATATTCATATCACTTGAGAGATCCGTTATTTCATAACTCTCAGTAAATGACTCTCTTAATGGGTCTGCAGTATTGACAAATGAATAGTCCGCATCAATGAATCTCCAAGAGTCATTATTTTTGAATTGGTCTGTTACTCCCAATATTACGCTTCTCAGATCTACTAAATCAATCGCTGAAACACTTCTATCATTGTTAATATCAGCTGCAATAACTTTGTACTCAGAATCCAATTCATAGAGTCCCAAAATATACCGTTGTATCAACACTAGATCGAGCGTAGTTACACCATTAAGGTAATCTGTATTGCTAATTGGATCGATAGTGTAAGCTCCTCCCATATTCATCGCAGGAAAAGCATAGTTCCCGTCTGAATCAGTCATTGTAGCCTCTAATGCACTAGCTCCTTGATTAGCTCCTAATAAATCAACCGCTACATCTGGAACTTTGTCAGAACTTTCCGTTCTAATTGATCCAGTAATAAAGGCATTAGCACCTTCATCTCCACCACCACAAGCACCTTGGTTATCTTGAAGTGTAACAAATACTGTAGTAAAATCTCTAATGATATTTCCGCTACCTAAGTCTATGAAAGCATAGAAGTCAACAGCTACTTTATGATCTGCTCTTGCATTGTAATCATCACAAGTAAAAGTCAATGATTGTCCCGCATTTTCAAAAGGTTCTCCACTTCTCACTATAGCTACCTCAACACCTTCTTGACCACAAGGACCTTCACTCTTATTATTTAAGTCTGATGCCCATATTGACACCATACCTGAGCTCATCAATACAGTCGATACATCAACTGCAAATGGAGTAGGAGCTTTGTTAATTGATATTGTGAATGTGGATGTACACGTTTCTCTATTGCCACATTTATCATTGACAATCCATTGAATTCTATGTGTTCCGACTGGGAAAGTTCCAGTAAGTGTGGCCACACTTTTTCCTCCTGCTTCAGATATTTCTATCATATCCGCTAAGTCATCATAATCCAAGTCGAAAGAGCCATTGTTGTCTGTGTCAATCTGTGCAGACCATAACATTTCTTCTGGTTCAGTACAGTCATCTGTAGCCATCGCCATAAGCTCTATTACATCACCGTCACAGTTCTGAGTTTCTACGGTCATATTCTCATCACAAGTAATCTGAGGACCGAATGGATCATTAACTTTTATAACTTGTTCAAATGGTTGTACATGTACTTTGCCATTTGTATCATTACCGCACCAGTCTATTACTGACCAAGTTCTTATCAACTTGAAGCAAGATTCAGACGATGCATTATCTTGATTATTAAATCTGAATACCTGGTCTTCGTAACTTGTACCGAATAACATACAAGCACCATCGCGCGCTGTCGGCACTCCAAACATCTGTGTTGTCAAATCTTCTGGTAACATACAAGACGTCATCAATGTATCAGCCACAGGCCATACAATACTACTTGCATCGAAGCTTACTTCACTTTCTATTTTAATGGTTTGAGTGCATTGTGGTGATTGATTACCACTGTTATCCTCGACGTAAAAAGTTCTCTTAATAACTCCTGTATTACATTGGTCAAAATTTTCAAATTCAATTTTAACGAATACATTAGGAGTCTCACAGTTATCAAAATAAATACCATCTACCAAGTCATTGCCGAAATCTTCTATTACATGATCCGGGTGAACAGCAAATGGCTCTTGCTCATGCTCTGCCGAAATTGTTCCAAATAAATCTCTCAATGGATCATTCTCGATAGAGACAAAAGTACCCATAATAGACTCATCCACTGAAGGCAAGAATAACTCACAGTCTACTGTTACGTCTGGAGGACAAATCATGCTTGGAGTAGTTTTATCTTGGAGGTCAACGACTACCATACATTCATTACTATTACCTGCTTTATCAGTAGCTCTGAATATAACTCTCACATCCTCAGACCCTTCATTATTATCGGCACAGCAAAACCATACATCCTTCTGACATAAATCTCCTTTGTGTAATTGAAGAACACCTTCTCTTTCTGAAGCGAATTGTGCATACCAATCTCCTCTTTCACAACTGACTATGCCATAAACATCCGTCATCTTTGCCCATCCTTTATCATCCGCTATTCCGTCGAATGCAATTTCATCGTCCATTCTTACCACACAAGTGGACTCTAAAGTACAATCGTCATATGTTCCGTTATTAAATGCCGATTCAGGTACTCTAACAGTTCCGTCAACCGATATTCCAACAACCAGAGCGTCTTTACAAACAGTAACTGGAGATGTCAAGTCGATAACTTCCACTATAGAAGTATCCATTGCATAATTATTACAATCGTCTGAGATTGTGTAGACAACATAATTTGTTCCAAAAGGAAAATCAAAATAATCGTTATCATCAATGTCAGGACCAATCAGTTGCCAATCAGAGTTATACACAACTGCTTGTACTGTGACGTCTTTATCATCAGAACAATTATCAGTGCCTGTAGGCATTTTTATTTGCTTATTCTTTGTGCAGCTATATGAATTCACACTTACAGTGGCGTCCTCAACTGGATCCGAAAACACTGGTGCTATCGTATCAACGATCTCAATGATCTGTTGCCATGAAGTGTCTAATTCTCCTTCACAAGACCATTCTGCGACAGTCCAAGTCCTCATGAACTTAGAAACACAATTGAATGATCCTAAAGGAATATCTGAATAGCTTGCACCAATCTTACAGTAAGATATCGCCGTATTCTTTGCTAAGTTTAGTGAATCATTGTAATGATCATAATTAAGAGCTGGCAATGGAAGAGTATCTATTGTTCCATCAGCACGAGTTACTTCTAACATTGGAAAGCCTGTACCATTACCTATAGTTGGATCCGGAACTCCATCTCGATCTAAATCAGCAAAATTATCACACGATAGTGCTGCAGCTTGATCTTTAGCAAATCCTGCGGGCCCAATTAGTTTCACACTATCAATAAACATTAGGTTACCTGCTGATGACTTCTTACCTATTCGTAATATGTTAATAGTATCAGTACATGTAGCGGATCTCTGTCCATGCTCATCGGTAGCAAAGTATACTAATTCTACTCTATTCAATACTGAACCTTCACAGTCTGTCAATTCCTTTCTTCTTACAACGGTCACGTCAAAATCGCTACAATCCATAACTTGACTTTTGATCGATTCTGCCATATCTCCATTAAAATCAATACATAAGATAGAATCAGCTGCCGGATTAGAACAAGTCAATACTGGAGCTGCTTTGTCTTCTATTTTAGCTGTACCCCAACAATAATTTCCTGACATTCTATCATAAACCTCTACTACTACTTCCTGCCCAAAGAAATTACCTGCATTGAAAGAAAATGCATATCCAGAGCCAGTTTGCGTAGCATAAGCTTGTAAAGAAGAATTTAAATAAGTACCGGTAATTGGCTGACCGCTTTTATCTTTTACTATGATATATTCAGCAGAATCATTGGTACTACAAGGATCGTTAACCCCTAACATGACGTCATCCAATGAAATGATAACTCCGCAAGTCGCAGGGTCAATGGCAGAAGAAACATTTATTTTATCTATACATGCCAAAGAAGCTGTACTTCCTGATGGTGTGGGGATGGTAAGAGATCCTATATTGGATGGTCCAGTTACTGGGCAAACACATTCTGAACCTGCTGAAGTTGAACTAAATGTTATACTATTTATAACATCTCCAGCTTTTAATCCTGAAATCGTATATTTTCCATCAGTAAAATTGACAATACTTCCAGGAGATCCTGCTCCAGAAATAGTAATTCCAACTGTAGGATTGCAGTTTTTGGCTGTTCCCAAATTCAATGTCAGTTCAACACTACCATCCGTAGTTGATGCATCTGGACATGATGGGGGGTTAATTTTATATGACACCGTAGCAGTTATACCTGCGGGTACTGCTGTAGCAGTGCCAGGTGTACCAATATCTGAGTAATTAGCGCTCTTCCCTACTCCAGAATAGGAATAAGTTCCTGCTCCAGTTCCATTACCCCATGATGGTAATACTCCATACCATTGGGTTCCACATTCTTCAATGAAGAAAGTATCTTGAGCATTTTGGTTTGTTGTAAAATGGACAAAGGACTGGCTTGTTTTATAAAAAGCATTGCCTAATCCTCCCTTACCTACTATTCCAAATTGATAGCCAGTTGAACTTTGATCTTTTGCTACGATAGACAATGAACCATCACAGTCTATTGTTAATGTTATCTCTGCTATAGAGTCAAGTGCTCCACAAGGAGAGTCTATAGCGTATATCCCTAAGGACATCATACTGAAAAATAAGAAGGGGAAAATCGCCTTCCATTTTTCTCTAAATAAATGCGTAAAACTCGTTTTCATCATGAGATACTTTTAAAAGAGTTAATAAAACTTTACTGCTTTGGGTAACGCATAACTATGTACGAGTCCCAAAGGATTGTTATTGAAATAAATTAATTACCAATCTTGTGTAGAGGAGATTTGTGGACGGGTTTTCATCATTATCCATTAGATCCTCTCTAAAGTTCTATTATCGTATCTCGGTATACGATTCCTTTTCTATAAGGTTGTGGTTTAAAATGGGTATATAACCCAAGTTGAAAACAAATGTAATATTTCTTTAATATGTTTATATACCCAATTTAGGGTATTTTTGAAAATTAAAATTTTATATATTGTTTGTTATAATATGATTCATTCACTTTGACACTGACATTATAAATTCCTTTCGTAATTGATTCATTTAACTTATAAGGGAAAATATTAGATAATCGCTCACCATTAAATGTTTCTTTCAGAATTAAACGCCCTAACTGATCACTTACCATAATAGAAATTTCTCCAATAATATCTGACGATTCATTTGTAAAAACACCTTCTATTACAGAATAATTAATACCTGGATTTGGGCTAATTACAAAATCAAATGTTTCATTATTATTTTTCGTAGTCAAATCTTCTCTAATTAATCTCAACTTTGATCGACTCTGATTAGAGAAAAGAGTCGGTTTCAAGGAAAACAAATCATTGGAAACAATAAGTTCTTGAATATCATTTCTTGATTTTAATGAAATAGTATAATCTTCAGATTGGGATTTATGACCATTGATAAAAACCACTCTCAGACGATCTCCTTCCTTGTGTAGTAATATGTTATTATTATCAGTACTTATTTCATCAGAACTGTCTATTATTAAATCAAATTGTAAGGCGTCATACTGTACTCCATCCATATTAAATATAATCTGGACATCATTTACCGTCTTTCTTATTTTGTAAGTAACTACTTCAGTTGATCTCGTAGAACCTACATTCATGACATCTCTATCTACATCACCAATCTTACTCCCCACGATTACTGGCTCCTTAGCTGGACTATATTTAAGCATATGATTATTACCATCCGGCATTTCTCCATTTAAAAAATCAGATTCTCGATAAAAAAGCCAAGGAGAAATAGAAGTATTAAATTCAGATGAGCCACTCATTAGGAGCTTCTTCAGCAAGATATAATCAGCACCATTGATATCTCCTGACAGATTTAGATCAGCAGTTACTACATCGTGTACATCTATTTCACTTTCTCCGATTAATATTTGTTCCAACTGATACAAATCATTTGCAGTAATTCCATTTCCCCATGTATCCTCATATTCTAATAAAACATCAATGGACTCATTTGGAATATTTCCAAAGTCCATAATCCCGGATTCATCAGTTATCTCAAATGAACTAAAATAATTAGTAATATACTTCACATCCTTCATAGGCGCATTATTATAAGCCAAGATAGTCGCCACTGTATTCGAAGCCATACAAATATTGAGTGTATCCAATATTTCTAAAACTACATTACATTCCGATTGATTAGCATTTATGTCTTCTACCAATAGATCCAAATTATACAAGCCAGTATCCTGACAACCAAAATTTAAGTTTCCTGTATTATTATTATAGCTCATCATTGCATTAAATCCTCCTGAAAACATAATACCAGATCCACTTTGAGCATTCGACCCCGTCAAGAGAGAGCCTGACCCAGTTAACGAGCCTAAAGCAACATTGTCAGATATAGCAACAAATAAAGATAACGGGTCTAATAACACCATAGAATCCACTTCAGATAAGTATAATTGCAATGTATCTATACAATTAATTAATGGTGCACGCTTATCTTGAATTACTACCTGTACAATACATGTTGACATCTTAACTACTCCTAAACTATCCATTAAGCCTATCTCGATGTCAATAGTATCACTAATGTCATCTTCACAAAATTTTAATATTTTCTCGAAGTCCGTATCTTCAAAACAAGTGGAATTGATTTTCTTACCAACTAATGTATACTTGTTTGAACAACCAAGTACAGTACCTGTCCACAATCTCTCAGCCCAGACATTTATAACAGTATCATTATCCATTGATATTGCCAATAATTCTGATGAAATTGGACAATCCAATTCTGCAAAGCTTGGAATATCAATGAACAATGTATCTCTTGCTTCTTTCAAAGGATTTAAACAATCATCAAATCCTCCATATTCTAAATAAAAACTATCATTATAAAGATTGACTGTATCACCAACACTTCGCAAAACATTATCTACTTTAACTACTAAGTATTCTTTCGGTACAGTAGTACAGCCCATTGAGCTATATTCTGGTTCTGGTATCACCAATGAATAACTACAATTCATTGTATCATATAAAATATTATTATCCAATTGGGGTATTCGTAATTCTACTTCGTTTGTATCTATTTTAAATATTAATTGAGTATCCACCTGTGTTTTATTGCTTTCCCAGTCCACATGTGTCCATAACCTCCTATACTTTATTATCTTATTACATCCTTGTGGAACCGAATCCAAGATAGACGTACTTACCATAATCCCACAGCTATTCATCACATCCTGATTATAATAATATGGGACTCCTGTAAGATCTAAATCATAAGGATCATCACTACAATATATAGTGTCTCTCTGGGGAATATCTATTTCGTCAAATGAAAATCTCTTTATTGAAATTATAGAAGTGTCCCTAACAATTATGCCTGAGGCATCCTTTACTAACCAAATACGTAAATACTGGGAAAGAGTGTCAGAATTATCAACTGTATTTAACGCTTGCTTTATATCAACATAAGAAATAGAAAAGTCTTTCAATTGTTGACAATTGTCCCTAACTAATAAAAGCGAATTTGTATCAATACTGTCAAGATGTATTAGACAATTTAAAAGCGTATCTCTTGCTGTCAAAGCATATACTGTTTTATCCTCAATATTTAAGATTGACATACATACGCCTCCACCATTGTCTATTACATTGACCATTACTTCTTTTCCTATAAAAGAACAATCAACGATGGTTTTATTAGCTAATGGAGAATCCATAACTTCTATAGAATAACCTACTGAAGATCCAAGAACAAACATATTAGGATATAACTGGGCAATACCTCTATCATCTAATGAAACATTTACTCTTGCGATACAACTCGGATTATCATAGCCTGCTAACTTAAATGATATAAAAAACAGAAATAATAAAATGGAATATGGCAAGCGCAAATAGCACTTACCATAATCCATTGTTGGGATAGATTGAATAAAAATTCTCATTAAAATAGGTTCTATTATCCTCTCGGATGTATAAATATGAAATCAGGCGTAGGTTAAGCGCCTGATAAGGTAATTTTTATACTGCTGGTGGGAATGTTAATATATTACAAATATATGTAATATGTATAAAAGAAAAAATTATTCCTCAGAAAAGAACCTATATAGCTTTAACTTATATAAAATATCAGAATTCAAACCCTACAGGTATTATACTATTTATTATCACAAATAGTATAAAAGAGAAAAGCCCCCTTTCCACCGAAGTGGAAAAGAGGCCATCCCAAAAACCGATTTTATTCTATGTCTAGAATATTATTCTATAACTATCATCTTCTTAGTAGCAGTGAACTCACCACTTTCTAATTGATAGTAAAGTACTCCACTTGCATTCAAGTCAGCCTTATCTAATGTAATTGTATTAGAACCTTTTGCAAAGTCTCCTTTTACAATAGATACAGTCTTTCCTGTAACATCAAATACTGTCAATGTAGCAGAAGCAGCCGTCGGTAATTCGAAAGCAATCTTCGTTACATTATCAAATGGGTTAGGCTCATTCTGGAATAAAGCGAACTCGTTAGCCGCAATACCATTGAAAGAAACCTGTACATCTAACTCATCAGCACTTGAAGTATAAGCAGCAGCTGTAGTCACTCTTGAGCTAACGCTTATCGCGCTACTCAAAGTTGTGTTAGCTGTAGCTGTAAAGTTCATAGTGAATAATACACCATTTGAGCTTACTCCAGCAGTGCTGTTCCAAGCTGTTGTGATTGTATTAGCATCTATTAAACCGAAGTTATCAGCAGTTACATTGATTGCTCCTGACTCAACTCCTGTTAATTCTAATCCATTTACATCCATAGTGAACTGATAAGCAGCAATATTGTTGAAGTTATCCGCAGTTACGTCTATGCTCACTTCTTCACCAGCATTAACAGTAGCATCAGAAATCTCTAAACTAAGAGTTCCAGCACTTCTTGTTCCTGCAGCAATCAAGCTATTAGCTATAGCGTTTCCACTAACATCACCTATTTTAACACCCAAGAAATCTTGGTTCAAAGCAGGTCCGTTTAATTCACCAATTCTTAAAGCTTCAGTGAATGGGAAAGGATCGTTAGCATTAGCAAACGTCTCATCAGCATCAACAAATCTCCAACTATCATTACTTGGTAATTCATTGTATACACCTAAGATTAACTTTCTCAATTCTACTAAATCAATAGCACTTACACCTTGGTCACCGTTGATATCAGCAGCGATCACTTTATAAGGACTATCTAAAGCCTCTATACCTAATACATGCTTCTGGATTAATACTAAGTCTAATGTAGTTACCCCATTAAGGTAATCATCATTTTTCTTAGAAGAAATCTCGTACGCTGCATACATAGGGTTGTTACCAAATGCATACTTACCTTCTACTGAAGTCATATCAGTATTGATAGCGTTCAAACTAACTTCAGCACTTTCGATCATATCTCCAAGCTCAGTTCTCACCTCACCTGCAATAGCAGCAGCACCTTCGTCTCCACCACCACAGATTCCGTTATTATCTTGAACTTGTAAGTATACTGTACAGAAATCAGCATTACCTGATGCATCGATTACATATAAATCTAATTCAGCAATTCCTCCAACTAAATCTTCACAACATACCTCGATTACTGGAGAAGTTTGCTTCTCACCATCTTCATCAAAGTATCCGAATACGATAGTAGGATCAGTATCACAGTTATCAAATGAACCTAAGTCATAGTCTTTAGCCCAAATCTCTACACATGGGTTACCATCACTCATAGTAGCAGTATTGATACCTGGTCTACATACTGGAGTAGGAGCTTTGTCGTCTTCAACTGTAAACTCTACAGTTTCTTCTGTAGCATTACCACACTTATCTGATGCCGTAAATGTTACTGAATAAGTTGCTCCAACAGCTAAACCTTCCAGTTCAACCTCATTACCAGACCCAGTCTCTCCATCGAAAGACCATGTATACTGCACTCCACCTGTCTCAACTCCACCACAGTAATCTTCAGCACTTGCCGTTACAGTTACTACAGCTTCACATTCAGCATCGTCACCTTTGAAAGTTGCTCCACCAGTTACAGCAGAAGCAGATCCAGAAGAAACAAATACAGGAGCTTCGTCATCTAAAATCTTAAGTACTTGAGTATGTCTGTATACACCATCAGCCTCACCAGCTTCTGCTACAGTCTTACCAGACTCATCGAATGTACACCAATCAATAACTGTGTAATCTCTTATGATCTTACCACAAGACTCGTCTTCCCAGATAAAGTCAGACTGATCAACACTCCATGCAACTAAATTACATACAGGAGAGCTGTAAGATGGCTCCATATCAAATTCTCCAGCTGCGCAAGAGAAATTAGCATCTGCAGGCCATTCGATATCTCCATCAAATTCTTCAGAACTACCGTTATAAGTTACAACTACAGAATCTGTAGAATAAACACCATCAACTGTATAAGAAAGAACTTCTCTTCCTTGTCCACAAGCATCAGGTCCAGCAGGAGTATCTACAACGATCACAGGATCATCTCCACAAGCACTACTTGCCGCAGTAACTACAGCAACTAACTCAGCTTGAGAAGGAGCAGCACATTCTTTAGTAAGCTCACCACCTTCATCTGATCCAGAAGTTTTATCTTCTACATT
>JAHDDE010000010.1:15226-88913 GCA_020629515.1 Saprospiraceae bacterium
ATTCTTTAGTAAGCTCACCACCTTCATCTGATCCAGAAGTTTTATCTTCTACATTTACAACAGCCCAACTTCTGGCTGTATTCCCTGAAGCATCAGTTACAACAATTACAACATTTACAGGCGAACCTTCATCATCACATGTTACTGTAATTGCATCACCACAATCATCAGCATCTCCATCTTCTCTGTATACACAGTATGTTACATCACCACATCCTTGATCATTACTACCAGCATCGATAGCATAACCCGGCACCTTAGCAGTTCCGTCAGGAGTTAATGAAACAGTAACAGCATCTTCTGCAACAGCAACAGGAGGCACATTATCTTCCGGAGTAATATCAATTGTTTCAGTTACAGATTCTCCTGTACATTTGTTAGTCGCCACAACCGTTACAGTTGCAGTTTGTCCAGCCCAAAGTCCTGTAACAGTCCTCGTCATTCCAGTTCCAGTTACAACACCTTCAGTAGTTGACCATACCATAGTTAAATCAGCACAAGAACCATCAGCGTCTACAGTAATTTCTGTTGACCCATCACAGTACCAAGGTCTGATTCCAGGAGTCTGATCACCATCTAACTCTATAGCAGGAGTAGAATCCTCAACTTTAATCCATTGAACACTATCTGCAACTGAGTTCTTAGCATCACACCAGTTCAGTACAGTCCACATTCTCATTACAACTGGAAGTCCACACTCACCAGTTAACTCCATATCAACGCACTTCACGTTAATATTACAAGTAGTCTGCTGATTCTCATCATTATCCTTTAATGGGATAACGTTAGGAGTTTTTGTAGTATCATAAAGAGTCACAGTAGTATCTCTCTTTTCAACTATATCCAATAAAACCCAATCATCACCCACTAATACTTTTTGATCTTCTAAAGTATCTAATAGTTGATAAGTTGTGTCTCTATCAGTTATGGTCACAGTACTATCTTTAACCATATGAGGCATTGCCATTACAACTGATCCCATTTGCTCAGCAATTGCGTTAGGGCTGAAGTCATAAGATCCATCCTCTTCACATTCTATAGTTATTTCTCCCTTAGGGAATATAACAGAAGCGAAATCTAATGGAATTTCAAAAATAGTATCTGCTCGTAATACTATACCATTTTTACCATTATTGTCTCCACCAATTACTAATCCAGTAATCGTTTCTACATACATAATAGTATCACATATCCCGCCAGAAGACTGAGAATATGTAGTTTGAATTGAAGACTCATCTAATTCCGCAAAACACGTATTAGCAGGAGCCTCGTAATCGTACTCTCTCCAAGGTAAATCTTCACCACAGCAGACAGTATCTATTATCATACCGCCCTGATCGCCAGGTATATCCTTAGTTTCGAAAGTAACGTTACCCCAACAAGTAGATCCGTCAGCAAAGTTGACTTCTACCGTTTGAGTTGTCCCAATAAAGCCATTGAAAGGAGAAGAAGCTCCAAATGCAATGGCGCCTGAATTAGTAACTGCACTTCCAGCCAGTCCACCAATCACGATATTAGTAACAGGCTTTGTGCTTGTAGTTAATCCAGTGAGATCAACCATACAAGTAGCACCATCAACAGAGGCATTCACATCTGCGATACACACTTGAGACCAAGCTTTGTTTGAGACGAAACTCAGTAGGGCGAAAAGAAAAAGAAAAGTAAAATTCGATCTTTTCATGAGATTGAGTTTAGTTATTAAAAGTTTTTGAGTAAATAAAAAAATCGGTTTGATCCTCTGATCCATTTCTAATGATGATTTCGTTAGAATCTTCAGATCGTATTAAATGATTTTTAATACTTGCGAATACCACTTTTGGTTATCGCCAACTGACTACCACTTTTGGTTGTCAACAAGAATAATCCACATTTGGAAAATTCTCAAAAGATTGCAATGACTACATTTAGCCATATACTACAAAACCACAAAACCACATTTGGCTTTGAGTCAAATAAAACCTTCGTACTTTCACGAAGTTTTGCCCATACTACTATGGGCGTTTAGACTAAAATGGATATCGAGAATCTTGCTGATGAGGTATTATCAATTGCTCGCCGAGTAAAACGAGCCCGATTCATCTTATTGATGGTGATAATAGAGTATCCTCAACAGAGATTTCACTTTTCCTTAATAATGAATGACACCTTCTGCATCATCAGCTACAAATATAGCACTTCGCTATTCTCTAATATCATCCACTATGTGGTATTTTTAATATTAAATTATTTTATAATATGTTATAAATGAATATACTATACATCAATTAATAACATATATTAAAAATTTAAATGTAATTGATACAAGCTATTTCTTAATGCGATAAAACGAATGCATTAGTGAACTGAAAGGCTCAAATAACTGAAATATGACTTATTCATATTATGAGCCAAAAGAGTGGCCAAGTGAAGCTGTTCTTTCTTAGTGTGCGATGTATTGAAAGTCATTTTAAACAATAGACAATCGTGTATTTGCCATGCGTATGTACCAGAATTAACATTGTATGCTCCGTCAGAACCCATATCCCATGAAGTATACAACGACTTATTCCCATTTAAATCTGTTTCTCCAACCTCTTTGAGCACTCGAATAAATTCTTTAGTAAAATTACCTTCAAAATCATTATCTCTATTTGTACGCAACTCGAGATAGATGCCTTTATTATTTTCATAGATTGATTCATCCCAAAGAATGAAAGAAAATAAACGAGAATTCCTTCTATCCGTTTGCTTTAAGATGATACTGTTTTCTTCTACACCGAATATTTCGGAAATAAAATGAGTATCCACGACATCTCTAATACCCGAAGGAATAATACATTCAGACTCTGTGAGCTTTACTTCAGGTAATTGAAATTTTTCATATCTATCACAGGATGCAATAGAAACAATGAATAACAAATAAAAAATAATTCTGATCAAAAAATATTATTGAGGAGTATTAGAAGAATAAGGCATCAATCGTAGTCTCAAGCCCAACTCATGTGAACCATTGTTATATTGTTGAAACTCGTGAAACGACATATTATAAGAATAATGAAAACTAAAGTTGCTCATACGAGTACCTATTAAAAAGCCAAGACGCTCTTCTGCTCCTACCGAATAAGTTAAGCCAGTAGTTAAAGATTCGCCCAAAAAATCTGCTTTTATATTTACATCTACATGAAAAGGTACCAACATTAATTTCTTAGCATAGATTGACGGTTCAATTATCAGATCCTTCTCAGGCATTTCCATCCTATAGCCTACATTGGCTATAAAACCTAATTCACTAGCGGCCGCATCGCCATCAGGACCACTAACCTTCTGACTCACTAAAGAAGGAAATGCGACTCCATAAATTATTTTACTCTTGTAAACTCCATATACCCCAATGGTAGCATCAAAATAACTCGAACCGTCCAAAGTGGCTAAGATCTCAGGATCTGAGTTTAATATAAATGGATTATTAACTAAAACATCTCCATCAAGTTTGTGCTGAATATATTCGCCGCTTAAACCAACTCCAATTTTATTATCAGGAGTTTCGATGGTATATGATAAACTCAATGCCCCCTTTGAGGTGTTTAAAGAGGCGAAACTATCAGTCAAACCAATTAACCCAATTCCTATACGATTTCCTATAGGTCCTTCATAACCCACAGTTATGGTCTTAGGTGATCCAGGAAAAGCACTCCATGCATTCCTATAATTTGCCAATACTTGGCTATATTCATTTTGACCCGTAGCTCCAGGATTAAGCAAATATGGTGATAAAAAATATTGTGTATAAGCCGAGCGTTCTCCTATCAATCTTGTTTGTGCATCAGATTGGATCACACTCCCTAAGAAAATGAATCCCACTATTGCTAAAATCAAGCGATTTTTTGCAAATAAGGAAAATAGAACACCATGATTTATATCCGACATCAACGTTAGTTTTCGCAAATTCATAATACGTACTCTATTCATTATCTTAATAAGGTAAGTGTTCCTCTAAATATTCTTCTATCATCTGGACTGCCGATAGTCAACACCCACATATAACCACCTTCATCCAAGGTATTTCCATCATTATCCAAACCTCTAAATTCATTAGTATAATCGATTGCTGAATATACCAACTTCCCCCACCTATTATATACCGCAAGATCGTTGGATAATGCTGCCACATCAGGATCATTAAGACATCCAATAATGAAATTTTCGTTGGCTCCATCTCCATTAGGAGATATGATAGATCGTGCGGTATTACATGGAGTTATATCTGTTGGATCATCACCAATTACAATAACCCCATTGCACTCTTGTAAATTATAGCTATACATATACTCACATCCTTCAGCATCCTGAACGGTAAATGACACCTCCCCTTCTGGCAAATCAGAAATAGTTGTACCTGTTATGGTTCCTGTACTACTGGAAGTGATGACATAACCACCTGCTCCACCAGAGAAATTAACATTTATTTCGCCATTAGATAGATCCATATCTAAGCAGTTAGTGATTTCGACACTTGACGTATCAACAATCGAAGGATTGGTTAATGTAAACATCGAAGAAACACTCACGTTATCTTCATCAACTGCTGTAATAGTATAAGTTCCTTCTCCTTGCCCGACCAGATTACAATTATTAGTCAATATGCTTCCTGAACCATCTGTCCATGTGCACGTTATACTCCCTTGTAAATTGAGAATATCGACTATTATCGCTCCATCTAAATTACCAGGACAGCTTGGGTTGGTTAAAGTAACCAGCTCTATAACAGGATCTTCACGGTCACAATCCCTTGCAGAAATTGTAGCTGCAGATGGTTCTATAGGTATTAATTGATTATTATCTCCTATTATCTCAAGTGGAAAGCTTCCATCTGTGACAATACGTACTTCTGTCGAAGCACCAGTGCCACACTCTTGAAGTGCTCGAAAACAAACTTGAAATATGTTAGTCCTATCCGCCAATGTCTGAGGTGAAGTTGGAGTGTAGAGCACTCTTAAAGCATTAGGTGATACAAATACAAAATTTGAGGTTCCTCCAGATAATCCAGGTAAGTTTAAGTTACGTGGTTCTAAATATTCTAATACACTCGAATTCCAAGTTACCTCAAAACTCATACCTGCTATATCAGTAAAGTTATTAACTAAAAAATCAACACAGACATCTTCTCCGAGATCATAAGTTTCATTACTCAAACTAATACCTACTGGTTCTACCTCAACAGGTTCTGTACCAACAATGACCACACCGTCATCAATAAAAAACTCAGTGGGGTCAGATGGAAACGCAATTGCTTCTATGGCGAAATTTGGAGGAATATTTATAAAACCAATATTAGAAGAGCTCCCTTCCCCACCAATCACATCGAAACAAAGCTCAATAAGCGTCGTCCCATCAGCCAAAGAAACAGCATTGGCGTTTTGATCAGTCCAAAGCACTCTTAATTCACCATTGGCACTATTTTGATCAGCTACATTCACATTACTTGCCAAACCAACATTATTAAAACCTGTATACGTCAAAACCGACGGATCATAACTTATGCCCGACATGAATGCGACTATTGATTCAAAATTTTCTGTTATAATCGGCACACACACTGATGAGGCGCCGTTGGTATAAATACTATCTATAATGAAACCTACACCATTTCTATCTCCACCACCATTATTTCCTCCACTTCCAACTGTAAAAGTTGCGCTGTCTGTGAAAAAGTCTAACAATTGTCCCCCTGCAGTAATTTCGATATTAAAAGGAGGAGAGGCATTTGGAAAATCTACAATTGATACTGAACTACTCTCTCCAGTTTCTCCAATAACATCAAAACACACTTCGAACAAGGTGGAACCATCAGCCAACGTAACAGGTTCGCTATCAATAAACCATAACACATTCATCTGCCCTTGTCCTACTCTCGAGGCATTAACGTTGATCGGAGACAAGCCTACACCATTCACTCCAGATTCAGCATCATATGATAATACTGTCGGATCCCACTGCAATCCCAACTGAACGCTCTCGATATTATCGAAATCTGATGTGGTTATTGGAATACATAGTTTGCCACCCATTGGAGCATTAACATCTCCAATTATTAATCCAACTCCATCCATTCCACCACCTCCATTATTGGAGCAGTTGCCATCATCAATTGTGAGTTCACCTCCAGAGGTCGTCACTTCTAGAACATCAAAGTCATTATTTACCACTTCGATTATCCTTGGCACATTGGATACAATAAGAGAAGTACCACTACAGACATCTCCTACCGAAGATAGTCTAAGTGTGAACAATCTCGTTCCATCTGGTATACTCACAGGTTCTGTACCTGGTCCACTCCATGAAACAGTCAATTGCCCATCGACCACAGCTTGTGCACTGGTCGGAGTCCCAATGTTATTAGATTCAGTAAACATCGGAAGTACATTTGTGACATTCTCTATTGAACTATAACTATATACCGATGGATCCCAATTCAATGAAAATTGTAATGATGGGATGTCGTCAAATCCATCTGCAACTACTATATCAACATCTATATTTTGACCAGCAGATGTCACATTGGATGAGTTAAATTGTAAAACGAATTGTCCAAATGAAGCACTTGCAGTGAAAATCAGAGTTACAAATAATACATAAATTCTCGTCATGACCTGGGTTTATACCAATTGCAAAATTAACAATGTTTTTATAAACTATAGTGTTAAGATAGTTTGCATTGAAATTGATGGGAGTTAAACAAAAGCTAAAAATTATTCGATTACTTTTAAAAGAACTCCTTCGCTACCTAAATTGCTTATAGTGTATACTAAAAAAGTTCCTCATCTAAAAGACGAGGAACTCTATATGATCAATTATTTATATCATTTTAGATTACAATCATCTTCCTAACCAAAGATCGCTTTTGCGTTTTTATTTGATAGTAGTGTATACCCTTATTTAATCCAAGCTGATTTTTGTCTAACTCGATAGTATGACTCCCAGCACCATAGTTTTTAGAAGATTGAAAAGCCTTCTGTCCTTTCATATCATATAATTCAAACGAGACTTCTTCTGACTGTTTCAATTCAAAAGTTATGTAAGTCTTCTCTGTGAATGGATTAGGTTGATTCTGGAAGAGAACAATTTCATTTACTTCATCGGTTCTTATGGTCAATTCTTCAAAGCTTGGACTCAAAATATTAAAATTTGAATCATAAATCTGGTTGAAAAGATTGCTCTCCTCAATACTTATTTCAAATGATTCATGTGCCTTTAGTGAAAATAACCTTTCTCCTGCAGGAATACTCATCCCCTCAATAGAATGCCAAGAAATTCTTGCGCCATCTTCCGCCAAGTCATAATTGGACTCTTGAAGTCTGATCATCCCATCGGATATCACCAATTCGTCTGAGTTAATTGATTCAGTACTCAATTGAAATTGGAAACCCAATAGATCTATATTTTCGCTGGCTATAAGGTCGAAGTACCATCCATCTGCTTCTTGTCTTTTTTGGATAGACATATTAAAAACCGAATTATCTCGGACTCCTGCAAGAGCAGAATTGGCAATAGCAGAGCCATTAACATCACCAATCTTAATACCTATAAAATCGTTATTGTAGATATTATCTTCCTCAAGTCCAATAGTAATAGTCTCTTCAAAGTCATAAGGGAAATTCGGATCTAACTCAAAGTCCTTATTAACAAATCTCCATGAATCATTTTCTGGCAACTTATCTATAATTCCTAATATTAATTGTCTTAACAAGACCAAATCTATACTTGACAATGACTTATTGTTACTGGCATCAGCCGCAATCATCTGATAAGGACTCTCTAATGGCTGAATACCTAATATATGCATTTGGATCATGATCAAATCTAAAGTTGACACGCCATTGGTATAATCATCATTTTTCTCTGCTTTCAAGGCATACTGGGCATTACCGTTAACATCATTAAACGCGAACACCCCTTGCACATCAGATTGATCGTAGGACATTTTAGCAATATCCATTTGTTCAGCAGACAATTGTGCGCTTTCTATAGAAACGTTATCCGGCGTGTAGACTGACCCAAAAATACTCGCTGTCAAGGATGATCCATTATTGCCTCCAGTACATTGAGTATTGACTTGCTCGAATTGTGGAAATTGATTATCACCTTCAAGACCAGCTAATGTACCAGTGTTAAAATTACTGGATTGATCTATCAAAATTCCTGCAACAGCATTGAAGTCATAATAAGCAACTAAACCATCTTCTCGACCAGTCAAATTGTCATTGATATTATTAAGAATTTCAGCCTCTGTTCTTTCGAAGTCCCAGATCCTTAGTTCATCCATTTTTCCATTGTAGAAAAGATCTCCAATATTGTGTCCAATTCCAAGTCCTGTACCAGTAAAAGACCCATTAGCAGCTCCTGTTTTTACCAATTCTCCATTGATATAAATTTTAGAACTATTAGCATCAACATTGTAAGTAAAGGCGATATGCGTCCAAGTATTACGTGGAAACTCTTCATTGGCAACAATTTGTCCAAAAATTGTTGGTCTATTAGCTTGAAATCCGATGAAAGGATTGTCTTGTCCAAACTCAACTATTGGTACAAAGTTGTCCTCATTACCTCTGTAAAATAAAACTGCCTCTACCGTAAATGTTTCTGGAATTGAAAGAGTTGGAATCCCCACATAGTCATCAGTACCATCAAAATCCATAACGAATCCACATGGCAAACCTAAATTGTTAAACCCTGGAGTACATACACCAGCATTATCCGAAACTGTAACATTAACCAAACATTCACTTCTATTACCGGAATTATCTTCTACCACGAACTCAACTAAGTGATCTCCTACTTCATCACAATCAAACAAGATATTCTCAGTAAGCAAATCTTGTGTATTCGCTATTCTAATTCCTCGAATTTCTATAGCACCACATTGATCAAAACTACCAGAATCCAACCTATCCACAGATAGGCTCGCTATCTCTGTACCACCATCTATTTCGATCTCAATTGAACTAATACAATTGGCCACAGGTTGCTCACTATCAATGATATCAAAAGCATATGTTTGCTCAGTTGTGTTCCCACAAAGATCCATCACAGTCCAAGTAACTTGGTATGTCCCCTGTGAAAGCTCACTGGTAAAAGAGCTACCTGGGGTAGACCCTATAACTTCAATAGATGAATTGCCTGATAATAGATCAACCTTATATGTCCATATGAGATCAGCATCTGCCGTACAGTCATCTGAAGCAAGTGGTGTAAGAGTCACTATTGAGTTACATCCATTCATCTCTTGATCTATAGTTGCGATCGATGGAGCAAAATCTGGAGCTTCAGAATTCTCCACTATAATTGTCTGAACATGAGTCCATATAGCATTTGGATTTTGAGGATATTGGCACCAGTCGACTATTGTCCACGTTCTTAAAACTTTCACACAAGCTTCTGACAAATTCTCAAAGATTCTATCCTGAGGCTCTGAATAAATGACATTGCTGCATGACAGATTAGAAGAAAACAAACTGCTTAATTCTGTCTCTGTTGGTGCAATATCTCCGCAAGAAGATACTGTCCTATTTGACGGCCAAGAAATATCATTTTCATCAAAAGGATCAAGATTTATAAAGTTGACTCGCTGAGTACATATTAAAGAATCTACTTCACCTAATAAAATGGTCCATTCAATATTTTTAAACCCAACTCCACATTCATCGATATCTTCATCTACCACCATAGGTATGGGAGTAAGCGTACCTATACAAGTATTATTTGTCAATACCATAGGTGCCGTAAGTGTGTTAGGATCAAAATTGTCAAATGCTGAGCAATCCATATCTTGAGGATTCTCAGGACAAACTATATCTAATATTTCTCCTTGAAATTGAATTACTGCTTCAGCTGTACACGAACTTACAAATCCATTTTCATCTTCAACTTGCAATTCAACCTCAATAATCTTACCGTAATCTTCACAGCAAAATTTAACGAAATCATCAAAAGTAGAGCTTGATCCGCAACCTCCATCTACCCTTCTTACTTTGTAAGTTATATCAGAACAACCGTCAAAGCTACCATCATCAAAGGCTTGGGCAAATACACGAGCATTAAAATCTTCATTTAAAGTGATTGCAGTTCTCAAATCACAAACTGCCATTGGCTCATCATCGTCAGAAATAATTACAGAAAAAACATAATCATCAGTGTTTCCACAATCATCATTAACAGTATATTGAACTCGGCTTTCTCCTAATGGAAAAGTATAATTTACACTTGCTACCTGAGCTGATAAGCCAGTATTAGATACTACGAATCCAGAAGATCCTGGTTCAAGTATCGCCACTTCCCAAGACCAATTACTGCATTCATTAGCAGCGATAGATGGACGGTCTAAAGTAACTGAAGCATTACATTCTGAAGGGTCTGCGCTAGCATTAATGGTACTCGGTCCAGAGTCAATAGAAATTTGATTATCGGCTACCTTAATAACTTGATAGAAAAATTCTGGAGGATTATTATCGCACCAATCTTGGACCAACCATGTTCTAACAATTTTATAGCTATTTCCACAACTTGGGAACTCCTGATCAGAATAACTTATCATGAAGTTACACATGTTGTCACTTACAAAAACGCCATCTACTAAATTAGCAAGAGCGACCCCATTAATATTTGGGATTGATATATCTCCATCTCTTTGCAAAAGATATTCTACCGTTGGATATGGCCTACCCTCTAACTCAGGAAAAGCATCTGTGCAATTAAGAGACATAGCGTCAGTATAGTTCTTAGGAGCATCTACAGACCCTGGAACTACACTTTGATAATAGATGTCAAATGAACACATTTCTGCATTGGCATGATTGTCCAATGCTCTAAACTCAATATTTCTTACAGCAGAAAATGGACTGCTACATCCATCAGCGAGCTCATTACTAATTATTTCGATAGTGACTTGTTCATCACCACAATTGTCTATTATAGTGGATTCTAACAAAGTTTTTAGATAACTTTCGAGAGAAGCATTGGTTGCTGCATAATCCACATCATCACACATTAAGGTGTCGTTAGGTGGACAAACTATTTCAGGAGCCAATTTATCCTCTACTTTGATGTAGGCATCACAGCTATTAGTAGCATCAGAAATTCTTACTCTCAGGGTAGTACCTACATATTCACGAGTAATAAGCCTACCGATTGACGCACCAGATGCATTGAAGACCGTAATATTAGCCGTCGAACAATTTGGGTCAGAACCCTCTAAAACCATGTCAGGCGTAATCACCACTTGACAATCTCTATCAACTGAAATATTGACCGTATCATTACATGCGAATGTACAAGTCTGTGCGATCGATACCGTCACAACACTGAAGAATGCTGCGATGCTAATACAAATAACTCTAATATTGCTTTTAGCTATTATCATTATATTCTTTTTAATTGATCATCAACTATTAAGAATACTTGGGATAAAATGGAGATAATCTGTGTAGACCTAATTGGGAGGAGGTCAAAACGAATTATAATTATACCAACTGATGGTCTATTGCAAATTTGATTAAATTGACTGTATTGCGCACATTCAATTTTCTCATTATATTTTTTCTATGTACTCCTACTGTCTGATCACTGATGTAAAGCTTCTCGGCTATTTCTTTATTATTCATAGCCTTAGTGATCAATTCTAAAACCTCTTGCTCTCTTTTGGTCAATTTCTTTTTTAACAAGAATCTATCATCCATGTAATTGGCATCAGTCCTTGACTTCATATTCTTTTTAGGAGTAATATTCAGCCCTGTAGCTAAGAACGTATTACCCAACATGATTTCATTGACGCATTGAGTCAATTCTTCTATATCATTAAACTTACTATAGTAACCATCCGCGCCATTCTGAAATGCCTCCTTGACAAATTTATGATCAACATAACCACTAAGTACGCAAAGGCGCATTTCTGGGAATTCTGATTTAATCTTCTTGATCAAACTCAGACCATCATCATCGGTAAAATTGAGTTCCATAAACAGCAAGTCTGGTTTGACCTCGGATAGACCTTCCATCATATCCAATGCATTATATGCTTTGCCTACAACGTTAACCTTCGGGTAATCAATTTCTTCTAACACTCGTTCCATCCCATCTACAAATAATTGATGTATGTCGGCTAAGTATGTGTTTATAGGAGTCATGTAAAGATTTTTAATAAAAAAGCGAATTATAAATTTCTATAACATGTAGTAAATACCAAATTGAGTGCCAAACTCTTTAGATAAATCAGCGCTTCAAACATAAAATATTATTACATGTCTAAATTGCTGATATTTAGATAGTTAAGTAACCATCAGAGATGTATGAAGAATACCTACATAAACACACTAATTATAAATAATATAGCTTGATGAAAATAAATGAGTGGGAGTATTATCCTTTTATCACCCTTAAAATCCGGTAATTTTCTGAGCCCTGAGTAATTAGTACATTATAAAAATTACCTGCGGAGTTAGCCTGTATATCGCACTGGATAAAATTAAATCCTTGATTAAGCATTTCATTAGCGGTATAAACTTTTCTGCCTAAACCATCAAATATCGTGACTTCGACATCAGAAACTTGATCTGAGAATATCTTGATTTCAAATGCACCAGAAGTAGGATTTGGGAAAGCTTCGGCATTCAAAGCAAATTCTTCCAATTGAGGACCTCTGTCAAGCATGTCAACTGGCATAGCCTGAAAAACATTTTGCTGCATGATATCGATATCAGTATTGCGCATAATAATGTCCCTCATAGTAGTTGACTTTATCATTTGAACTTCATCAGTACTAAAGGCTCTATCAGCTTCAAAATAAAATCTATCTCCATCTCTAAGAAGTTGAAACTGACGTTCAATGATCATCATAAGAGTACTTCCCAATATGGCGTCGGGCATATAATCCTCAGATAACATTCCTACCCAAGGATCTATATTATCAATATCAGAGTACAATTTTCTCAATTGATCTGCGACCTCTTGATGTTTCGTTATTTCTTCAAACTCTTTGATTCTTGGTAGACCAAAATCTGAGCGAATCGTATTATAATCACTTAATCCTCTTTCTCGTCCTCGATTAATGTTGATAGCAGCTAAATCGAGTCCTCCTTGAGATGGTTGACCAAACAAGAAGTTTCGTACATCATCGATGATTTTACTGTCCATTTTTTGTTGGACTTGAGTAGCCATACCCCTCAGATAAGGATCAATTCCTCCAGCAAAATTGATTACAATGGGGTTGAAATATGAATCTCTTAAGGATATATTTCCACTTGGGATTTCATCTCCGTTTCCCTCTAATCGAATCAACTCACTATTAATCAAAGTATGCCCTACTCTGAAAGCCGCAGCAGAAAAAACATTCATTATCTGCGGGTTTAGCTCAGGTATATACTCAATGTGTTCTGCTAAGGTAATTCCCATAGCAGGCAGCCACTCGTTGTAAGTAATAGATTGTATGAATGCCCCGTTAAATCTTCTCGCCGTCTGATACAATTGCTCATCATCCCAATCTGGGTGTGCCACTTTAAGCTCATCACACAATCTGTTGTGCTCTCGATGAAATAATGTATGAAAGGTCAGCAACAAAGGGTTCTCATTAGCTCTTGCATCACCAGTAACGTACAATTTACTGGTTAAACCAACTGGATTGTCCATATGTGGTGCGTTACGATCATAAGCCCCATTGAATTCACCATCAATAGTATTCCAAGGCAAATTATTACCCTCTGAAACCTTTAATTTGCCATCTTCAAAAGTACGCAACCAGTTGGCGCGAGTTTGAGAAGATCCATAGATGGCACTACCGTCAATAAAAGCCGAAACTTCATTGTGGTATCTGCGTGGATTGTCTAATGCGTTACCTGTACCAAACTGCGCTAATGAACGAAACATAGGTATCGGAGGCCCTCCAGGTATGAATACTTTATCGTTAGAAGGTATCTCAATGAGTAATGGCTCAGTGTGATCATCAAACACAAACGATATATCATGATCAATGAATTGGCCGAATACCCAAACAAAATCACTAAGATTTTTCACATCCAGTGTACTTGTTTCTTGCGAAAAAAGTTCATTACTTATCTCTCTTGGATTGGGTCTATCTAAACCTCCTGGATCAGAATATCCATCAGCAAAACCAATACTTGTTCTTTGACTCAGAATATCTCCTGCACTTCCCCACTCAGGATTGAGGACATTATTGAATGAACCATCATATGACCTCACAGACTGTGAAGACATGTTTGCCGCAAAGGCTATAAGGATGAGTAAAATATGATATACTCGGTTCATGGTTGCTATTATCTCGTCTCTATCGTTTTCTCAGCGTACAAATATAGAATTTATTTTCTTACTCTATCTCAAGAAGTTGAAGAAATTAAAAATCTACAATATCTAATAATTCAACATATACATTAAATTATTCATTAATATATAATGAATTGTATTTCTATATTTTAGATATCAATGACCTTATAACTCCACCAAAGAAAAGCCGATCGGTAAATGAAGAAAAGTAAGAAACTAATCCAAATACCCAAGAAATGTGTACCCAAAAATAATTGATGCGTAAACACGAATAAAAACAATGATAAAATCATGGTATACATCATATATCTGGATTGGGTTAATCCAATAAAAATTCCATCCCAGATATAACACCAAAAACTAACTAATGGCAGGACCCAAAGAATAATTGATAATTTTTTTAATCTCAAAATCACATCCTGATCATCGGTATAAATTGTTATAATAGCCGAATTGAATGACGCCAACACTATAGCATAAGATAACGCAACCAAAAAACCCCACCTAAAACTTAAATGAATTCCTTTCCTTAAAGATTGATGGTCATTTGCTCCATAATATTTTCCAATGATACTCTCTGCGGCAAACGCAAATCCATCTATCCCGTAAGATATCCAGCTCAGTATTTGAAGTATTATCACATTTACAGCCAGATCTATTTCTCCCCCATCCGAGGCAATACTATATAAATAAGCAAAAGACAGAGTAAGACAAACTGTCCTAATAAACAGATCTTTATTCACACTAAAAAATCTCTTAATCTTGCTCTTACTCCAATATATTCTAACCTCTTCAAATGAAATAGCCATTCTATCTCTAAATACATAAATACAAAGCATAGAAATTAATCCAGAATACTGAGCAATAACCGTAGCCTTAGCAACTCCTTCGATCCCCCACTCTAAACTTTGGACAAAGTAAACACTTAGCAATATGTTGATCGAATTGATCAATAATGTAACTATTAAAGGAACCCATGAATTTTGTCGACCGAAATACCAACCCATAAAAACGTATAAACCAATAGTCGCTGGTGCATCAAACACCCTGATAGAGGTATATTGCTCAACGTATACAAAGTGCTCAACTTCAATATTCAAAAAGTAAGATGCCAGCTCTAATAAGAATGGAGCACCAAGGATTAATACCACTCCAATTAGCCCAGCAATAAATAGTGCACCTAATAATAGGCTGGTTGTTTCTTTGTATTGATGGGCACCATGATATTGAGCAACTATACCTGTGGTACCCATTCTCAGAAATCCAAAATTCCAATAAATAAAGTTAAAGATCATAGTCGCTAAACCAATTGCGCCGATATGCACACTTGATAAGTGCCCCATTAAAGCGGTATCAACAGTAGACAACAATGGTAAAGAAATGTTGCTAATCACATTTGGTATGGCCAATCTTAAAATTTCTCTATTCACTCTTTTTATTAGTCGAATCTGAGGTAATAGTACAAAAACTCTGAACTTGCTTTAGAAAATTGTCTTTTGTGACCTTTGGATAAGCTATTTTTGCCCTAAGTTGCGTTCATAGTTAAATCGTACAAATGAACTGGGACTCTTGGAAAATCTTTTTTACCCAAATTTTTGACTTTTTGACGAATAAAAAATTCATATTAAACGTATTAGGAATGTTACTATTCCTTATCGTTTTTATCTTCATAACTATGCAATGGCTGAAGTTTTACACCAATCATGGACAAAAACTGGTTATGCCCGATTATGTGAATGTACACATAGATGACGCCAAATCCGATGCTAACAATAAGTCTTTTGTGATGATTGTGAACGACTCTGTCCACATTGTCGGCAAACCTGGAGGAATCATACAGAACCAAAACCCAAAAGGTGGAGCAGAAGTTAAAGAAAATCGAAAAATCTATGTAACCACTACTAAGTACAAAGCAGATGTAGTGGATATATCAAGTGTATTCCCGTTATACGGTCAGGATTATGAGTCAAAGAAAAATCAACTACAACAAAAAGCAATAGCCTCAAAAATTAGAGAATTTAAATATGACGCATTGACTACAGGCTCTATATTAGAAGTATGGGATGGAGACCAACTCATTATTTCGCAATCGAGAAATCCCGATTCTTATACATTAGAAAGAGGGAGTAAATTAGAATTCGTGATCAGTAGTCCCGAAGGAGCATCATTTAGGATACCTAATTTAGTTGGCGAATCAGTAAAGAGTGCGACTTGGATTGCCGAAACTAGTAAATTCAGGATTGGCAACATAACCTATGCTAATGATCTCGGGGTAGATGATATGTCCAAAGCCATCGTGGTCTCCCAATATCCAGAGTATGATGGGGTTAGCCTTCTCACAGCTGGAGAAAGCATCGACATAGTAGTTAAAGCGCAAGAGTGATTTTTTAGAACTTATTCTTCCACATCATAGACTCCATAGGCTTGTTAGTCCTTTCTATGTATTTGGCGTTTGACTTACGATTATAAAAATTAATAATATCTCCATCAATTTTAAAGTAGATCAACTGTCCTATGGGCATTCCTTCATAAACTCTTACAGGATGTACACATGATATCTCCAATGTCCACGTATTACAAAATCCTACATCTCCTTTTCCTGCCGTGGCGTGTATGTCGATGCCTAATCGACCAATAGATGACTTACCCTCTAAAAAGGGAACTGAATTATGCGTTTCGGTATACTCTTGTGTAACTCCCAGATATAATGTCCCTGGCTGTAGAACAAATCCGTCTGAAGGAATCTCAATGTGCTTTACTTTATTATGACGTTTAGCATCCAATATGTCATCTTGATAGACGGCCAGATGCTTACTTAAGTGTACATCATAAGAATTAGTTCCTAAGCAATTCCGATCAAAAGGCTCTATGACTATCTCTTTTTTTTCTATCGACTCTAAAATTTTGGAATCAGTAAGGATCATTATTCTTTATTTTGCGCAAAGAAACACTATATATCCATTATTTGAAAAGATGCCTCTAATACTAACAAAAGAAATTCATGGGTCAGGATCTTTATGGTTATGGCATATAAAAGAAGAAGAGGCATACTTTATCCATCGACTTGAATTAGAATTTGAAAATCTATCGGAAATAAATAATTGGGCCGCAACCCGTAGATTAGAATGGTTGTCTGGCCGTTATCTAATTTGGACTTACTTAGGTTATCATCCAAGAGAAATATTAATTGATGAATATGGCAAACCACACTTGCCCGATAGCAACCAGAATTTTAATCTTTCACATTCTGGAAATTTTATAGGACTTTACAAAGACAACAAATCTTGTGGACTAGATATTCAAATGTTTAAAAAATCAATCGATCGAATTGCTCATAAGTTTTGTGCACCAGGTGATATCGAACAGTTTTCATCATTCGGTACAACCGAATCATTTCATTTTATTTGGGCGATAAAAGAAGCAGTATATAAAGCCTATGGACTAAGAGAAATTGATTTTAAGAGGGATATTAAATTATATGGCCTTGAATGGGTCAATGGGATTTTAAAAATCAAAGCTGTATTGTCTAAGAATAGTCAGAACTTCAATTATACAATCGAAATTAAAAAGATTGGCCAATTGTATATGGCCCATACTATCTGATTTCAACCCACAGAGGTCCGTAATTTATCTAATAGATAATTTAATTTTTCAACCTCATCATGATCTAAACTAGAGAAGATGTCTTGGGCTTTTTTTTCGATTCCTTTTATATCATCCAATAGATCTAACCCTTTATCTAATATTTTGATATCCACCAATCTTTTGTCAAAATCACAAATCGATTTTTGTACCCATTCTTTTTTGATCATTCGATCTATAAGACGAGTAGTATCAGACATCTTATCCACCATCCTTTCTCTAATTTCTGATGTTGTTAGTGGCTTATCTGCACCTCTAAGAATTCTGAGTATGTTATATTGCTTTAAGGTTATACCATATTGTGACAAATAGAGTTTCAATTGGTCTCTTAACCATCCTTGCGTGTACAGGACATTTACCAGTGCTTTCTCATGAACGAATTCGAAAGATTTTTTTTGACCTATAGCTTCCTCAATAGTTTTTATAGTACTTGTTGACATGTAGATTTAAACCACATCAATAGACAATGGTTTATTTCTATTTCTATTTTGTGCCTTAAATGGATGTATAATCCACATTGTCTGATTCGGGCATGATGTTTTTGCTCAATGTAAAGTTAAAATTACTCCCTACACCCATCTCAGAGTCTACCCAAATCTTACCATGATGTTGTTCGACAATTTTAGAGCAAATACTCAAGCCTAGGCCAGTACCTTCATAAACATCTTTGCTATGAAGTTTTTCGAATATGCCAAATATTTTTTTAAAATGATCTTGTGAAATTCCAATTCCATTATCTCGAATACTGAACTTATGATATTGCCCCTCATCCGAATAGTCTATATGTATTAGAGGTTTTTCGTCCGCTTTAGTAAACTTGATGGCATTTCTAATCAAATTTTCAAACAATTGAACCAACTTAACCTTGTCTGCTAAAATAATTTGATTTTCAAAATTCCAAATTAGCTCTGCTTCATTTTGAATTATAGCACTGGTTAAATCTAATAGGATAGTTTCCTTAAGATCATTAATATTCAACTGTTCAACTTGAACTTTCTTAGTATTCACTCTAGAGAATGTCAGCAAATCTTCGATTAAAAGCATCATGTTATTAGTACTTTTAATCACTATATCCAAAAACTCCTTGTCTCGGGTCTCCAATTTATCGTAAGAAGATCTTTTTATCAATTGAGAAAATGAAAGTACCGTCCTCAATGGAGCTTTTAAGTCATGAGAAGCTATGTAGGCAAAGTTTTCCAATTGAAGATTTGACTCAATATATTTCTCAAGCTCAACTTGTCTCTCTTGCAAAGTCTCCAGTTGATTAGAAATAATTTTATTTTGTTGATATTCTTCTGTTATATCGTCAACGATTCTAATGATGAAAGTTTTCTCATTAACTTCAATTAACCTAAAATTGGAATTGTAATATTTTCTCCCTTCTTTATGATCAATGAAAAATCGAGTACGGATGTATTTATCTTCAAAAAGCCCTTTGAGTCTAACTTTTTGTTCTTCCTTATTTTCATAAAATAAAAGATCTAACTGCTGCTCGATCTGTTTTTCACTCAATTCTCCTTCGCCGACACCAAAAATCTCCTGCATACTTAGATTGGAGATAATAATGTTAGCTTTTTTAATTGAGTAATTAATCCTATCTAACTCAACTTCGGCAATATCAATTCCACTAAAAGAATAATCAATAAGCGCTTCGTATATAGCCTTTCTCTCCTTTATGTCATTCTGAGCGATCTGTTTTTCAGTACTATCATTTATATAAGTGATAATCTCTGACTCACCTGTCTCCTCATTGACAAATTTCTTAGCATGAATCTCTACAGGAAATTCAGACCTGTCAGACCTAATACCTTGCAAATTAAAATATTTAGATTCGGGCTTCTGATTATTATTAGAGAATTCTATTAGCTCTTTATGATTTTTCTTGACAAAATAATCTGTAACAAATGTCCCAGTAAAATCGTAATTAGCAGGATGACCGAAAATCTTGTTGGCTTGAGGAGAAGTAAAAATATGTTTACCCGTTTTGTCAATCATCGTTATTCCACCGGGTAATGCTTCTATAATTCCTCTCAGCTTCTTTTCATTTATTCTTAATTCTAACTCTTTACTTTTTAATTCTGAAACGTCTCTAAAATGTCTTATAAACAAAAATTTATCATTGACTTTTAGAAGCTGAACCTCATAATTAATCTTTCGCCTTTCTCCATCAATGATAAAATCAAATTCTCCCGAATCTTGACGATTTTTCATTATTCTACCCCAAGACTCGTGTAGTGCCTGCTGTGATGATAATCCAGAGGACTGATATTCTGGCATGATAGATTTGAAATGATCTGGCAATGTATAATAACAATCATCTTGTGGAAGTATTCGTCGCATTGCTGGATTCCTTGTGATAAGTTTGAATTCGGCATCCTTATCAGCACTCGACAATTCCAATATTTCTAAACCTTCAGATGAATTATCAATCAATGACTCGTAGACGATACTGAGTTCTTCACTTTTCTGCTGAGTTTCGTTTAACAAGGATAAATCCATTGTACTCACTACTACACTTTCGACACGTCCTAAAGAATTCTTATTAGCTATAAATTGACTTCTAACCCACGTCGTAACCCCTGTCTTGGTAACTAATCTGTGTACAATATCTATTTTATCTTGTACTCCACTGTACAAACGCTTAAATGCTATTTCTATTCCTCTAACATCTTGTGGGTGGATGATCGATAAACTGTTGGATAAACTTTTTAATTCATCTTCAGTGTATCCCGTAAGTGTACAGAAAAATTTATTGCCAAAAGCAAATTTCTTATTTATAATCAGCGCAAACCCTGAAGCTAAGTCCTCAACTATTCTGTCAAATATCTGATTCAGTTGCCCATTTTCCTTAACATATTGTGATTGCGTTGAAAGCCTTTGAGCCAATCGGACTGTTCTCTCATCACTAAGATCAAATCCTTCCTCTTGCAATATATCAGCTATCTCTCTATTTATATTGCTAATCTCAATAGTGCTGGTCTGCATAGTTAGTTAATAATAAGACTTAATAGGGTATTCATATAATAGACACAATATTTTATTCCTAACACTACAGAATTCTAAAAAAATGGAATCGCTGGATAGCCGCTCTTACTTATATTCACAGTTTAATAAGCTTAAATGTAATTAATAATGGCAAGAAATTTAGCGCCACATTATTCCTCTTATGTTCGACAAGACAACCTAATCTTTACTTCTGGTCAGCTCCCACTATTAGATAGAACATCCAAAGAAGTTCCGTCAGGCATTAAAGAGCAAACATTGTTAGTCTTACAAAAGGTTGAAAAACTGCTCATCAGTGAAGGTTTAGATAGACAAAATATCATTAAGACAACTGCATTCATAACTGACATTGACTATTGGAACGAAGTGAATGAAGTCTATTTTGAATTTTTTGGAGATTATAAACCAGCTAGATCGATTATTCCTGTGTCTAAACTTCATTATGGGTGCAAAATCGAACTTGAAGCAATAGCAATAGTCAAGTAATGTTGGTTAAAAACTATAATTCTATCGGGACGTTATTAAAATCATCTTTTATTTTCATGTAATTCGGAACGCTCTGACCAATGGAATTTTTCAATACTTCCAAAAGATTTTGTTTAACTGAATATTTATGAAATATTAGACTAATTTCTCTTGCTGGAGCTGGTTTATCAAAAAGCATAAGTTTTGATTTTCTTTCTTCAGATAATGATTTAGCATATAATTCAGGGATAATCGTAATCCCTCCGTAACTGTCGACAAGATTGATCAATGTCTCTATACTGCCAGCACTATAATTCACGCCAAGTTTAGTTTGAGAGCGAAGTTCGCAGAGATTAATAACTTGACTTCTTAGACAGTGTCCTTCTTCCAATAACCATAATTTGTCTATGTCAAGATCAGACGGTATTATATATTTTTTGTGTAATGGACGTGATGAATACGCTATAAAGTCTTCGTAATACATAGGACTGGCGCTAAGCTTGATTCCTTCAAGAGGAGTGGCAACTATCCCAGCATCCAACTCCTCCTCATCAATGGCACTTAATATATTGACAGTGGTCATTTCTTCGATATCCAATTTTATATTTGGATATTCTTGAATAAAATGACCAATGAATTGAGGTATAAGTGATGATGCTATGGTTGGGATAATACCGAGACGAACTCTCCCAGAGAGCTCATTTTTGGATAATCCATAATCCATCATGGTATCATACTCGTTGACTATTTTTTTTGCGTGAGACAATATACTTAACCCGAAATCCGTAAGACGAATTGGGTTTTTCTGACGATAGATAAGTGGATGTCCCAATTTCTGCTCTAAACTCTTAATAGCCATACTCATGGCTGGCTGAGATATATTGCAATGTTGTGCTGCCTCTCTATAATTAGCCTTTTTAGCTAATACAACGAAGTACTTTAAGTGAAAAATATTCATAACAAATACTTATGAATATAACAAAAGACATCAGAATTAATTATTGAGTATTGAAAATTAAAAAGGGACATTAAAAAATAATGTCCCTTTTCATTGTATAGTACCCGGAGCCGGAATCGAACCGGCACGGCCGCAAAGCCACAGGATTTTAAGTCCTGCGTGTCTACCAATTCCACCACCCGGGCCTAAATAAAAAAGTAAGATTGAATAAATCTTACTCTCTTTAAATTGATAGCTTTATGAGCGAACGACGAGATTCGAACTCGCGACCCCGACCTTGGCAAGGTCGTGCTCTACCAGCTGAGCTACGTTCGCTTTTAATAAACTGCTTTCTTTAAAGCGTGTGCAAATATATAGGATTTGAAATCACATAAACAATCACAGGTATTATTTTTTTCAAAATAGCTTTGATACTTATTTTTATAATGATTTCTGAGTGAACCAATATTAGTTATGTGCATTTTGTAGTTATAACATATATTTGATGACGAAGACAATATGTTGATAAGCAAAGTACCTAATTTCATTACGCTGTGCAACGCAGTTTGTGGGATCATTGCCATCCTCTTAGGCAACCCAATCTTAGGAGCCTATTTGGTCCTCTTAGCCATGGTTTTAGATACTGTAGACGGATTAGCAGCACGAATGCTGAATGTCAAAAGTGAATTAGGTAAACAATTAGATTCGCTGGCTGATCTAATCAGTTTTGGCGTAGCTCCAGCTTTTCTGTACTATACACTTTTTACAGATACAGAGTCTTTGTTGGCTTGTGTATTCTATATTTTATCTGGATTATTTAGATTAGGAAAGTTCAATACTTTAGCTTATTCCAATGATTTTAATGGACTACCAATACCAGCAGCGGCTGGCATAGTATCAGGATATGTATTGTTATATGCCTTTGATGCTCCCGCCAGTCCTGACATTCTTCCACTATTAGCCATAATAGGCCCTGGAGTTTGTATGAACATACATATGAAGTTTTTCTCATTAAAAGGTGAGTCTGTCTTAACCAATTGGAAACTATGGATAGTTATCTTATCTACATTAATTACGCTTTATATAGATTGGCATTACGCACTCTTAATGTGCTTTACTTCATATCTGTTAGTGAGTTTTCTTAGCGGATTGATGAGAAATGTTAAAAGTGTATAGTCTATTCATCTAATGTATTCCGAAACAAGTATAGCATCTTTATTGTTTAGCCCTTACTTTTGCAATCATTTTAAATCAACATAAAAAAATTTCAATGGCAATTTTTATCACAGATGAATGTATCAATTGTGGAGCATGTGAACCAGAGTGTCCTAATAATGCCATTTATGAAGGCGGAGTTGATTGGAAAATGTCAGATGGCACATCACTAAAGGGCGAATATACCCTTGAAGATGGCAAAGTGGTTGGGGTAGATCAAGAGCAGAACCCTATTGATGATGATATTTATTTCATTGTCCCCGATAAATGTACAGAATGTATAGGTTTTCATGAAGAACCTCAATGTGCTGCAGTTTGCCCAGTAGACTGTTGTGTGCCAGACGAGGATCGTGTCGAAAGTGAAGAAGTGCTATTGGAGCGAAAGGATAGATTGCATCTATAATAAAGAAATTGAGTTTAATCGAAAAAGGCATTACGTATTACTACATAATGCCTTTTTTATTGATCGGAAATTTGCCAGAACCAATCAATAAATGACCATCGGTTTAGAAATTAGATTCCTAACCAACTGTCATATTCTTCGTCTGCCATGAGCAATCTTCTCCTCCTTTTCGTTAGAGAGAACCACTTCGCAGCGCTCACTAAAAATTTACTAATAATGTTCATGGGTCTCAATTAAAAATTATACTCAGTGTTAAGACGTATGAGAGTACCAAAATGTTTCCTCTCTTAAGTGTTAAAATTCATTTTTTTTAAAAATTAATTTAATTTAACACATTACATCAAATACTAATATATAACTAACTATTAATCTGACCAATTCATATCTCATTTTTTTGTGATAGAAATATTTCAGCCATCATACATCTGGCACTACCACCTCCATACTTTTCGATAGTCGAAAGATCTGCATGGATAATTTCACAATATTCAGATATTTCATCTTTTTGACTTGGGGTTAAACTTCTAAATGCCGATGACGACATGATCAAGAATTTTGAACCATTTTTATTATTCACCTGCAGCATATTACCAGCGAATTTTACTACCTGATCTCTTGTAATATCAATAATTATCTTTCCGCAGTCCTTTAATGATTCTTCCACTTTTTTTCTTTCATCAATTTCCACAATCGATTCTAAACAAATTATTGCAATATCTTCACCTAATGCCATTATGACATTGGTGTGATAATAGGCTAAACCATCACTATCCTTGGCAATGAAAGCAATAAGCTTATAGTCCATTTGTCGAGCAAACTTTTCGAGAATATATTGGTTGCTTCTTTCACTTATGCAAGCATATATAATTCCATTAGGACGGTCTATAATCATACTTCCTGTCCCTTCTAAAAATTGATTCTTTGCTTCGTATCCTGATAGATCAAAATATTTATTAACAATGAATCTTTCACTCAAAGCATCTATAATGTCTTTTCGCTTTTCTAATCTCCTATTAGGTGAGTACATAGGATAGATAAATATATCCCCATTAGCATGTGTAGAAAACCAATTATTAGGAAAAACCGCATCAGTCTTAACAGGTTCATCACTATCTTCTATTACGATAACATCGATTGAATTCTGTCTAATTTTCTTCACAAAAAAATCGAACTCTTTTAAAGCCGCATCTTTAATTTGAGCAATTGTCAGACTTGTATCATTTATTTGAAAGGCGTTATTTTCTGCAGTCTCCGTATTAAAACCAAAATTGGCTGGTCTAACCATCAAGATGGTATTGGCACATTGTTTTATTTCCATCTATTCATTTTTCATTGCCAATCTCTTTAATCGATCAGCAGTTTCTTTACCTAAATAATTATCTATTATCTCATGAGCCAAATATATCAAAGGTGTTAGTGCAACGGCAATGATAAACTTATACAGATAATTAACAAATCCAATAGCCAATACTCGCACTAACTCCCAATCCGCTCCAATATAAAAGGCCACAATAAGAACTACAAAACTATCGATAAACTGGGAAACAAGAGTTGATCCAGTCGCTCTCAACCATATCCGGCCCTCTCCCGTATGCTGCTTTATCTTGTGGAAAGTAAACACGTCAACGATTTGCCCGATTAAGAAAGCGACCAAACTACCAACAATAATCCATAGCCCTTGCCCAAATATTTTTTTAAAGGCTAAATCCATATTCTCGATGTCTCCTCCTCCCAACAATCCACTCTGACTGGTCCACCACTCATTGGGTGCCAGATATATAGCCATATAGACCATGGCAAAGGCATAGATGATCAAGCCTACAGTGAAGTAAGATAATAATTTAACTCCCTTCTCTCCATAATACTCGTTGATGACATCAGTCATAATGAATACTACGGGCCACAAAACAACACCAGCTGTCAAATTAAATCCTAATCCGTCTACACCAAAAATCTCCCAATTAAATGGAGAAAAGCCAAGTGTTTTCTCCAAGGAGAATATCTTTACACCAACAAATTCAGCAATTAGAGCATTAGTAATGAAAAAACCTCCTAAAAAGAGGTATAATCTGTTGATTTTGTTCTGATAAAAATCTTTGATCATCAATAATTTTTAGGATGATTATAATATCAATAAACCTATCGAATCTAAAGTTTAAATAAAAGCGTATGGCTAAATTTTCGATAAATCTAAAAGATGGGAGTGTAAAAAAAGAAGAAGCCGAGGAAACTATTGTTGGTATAGACTTAGGCACTACAAATAGTCTAGTAGCTTATATTAGTGACGGAGAACCAACAATTATAAAATCAGATCAAAATAGTTCTTCATTAGTCCCTTCCATTGTTCATTTTAACGAAGACGGATCCACCGTCGTCGGCGAAAACGCCAGATTAAAACTTCTCAGAGCTCCAGAAAGAACGATTTATTCGGTCAAAAGACTATTAGGTAAATCATTTCAAGATATTGAAAATTTCGAATCACAACTGGGCTATAAGATCATCAACGAAGATGTCGACTCTTTGGTAAAAATACGTATCGGAGATACTTACTACTCCCCTATAGATTTATCAGCAAAAATATTAAGTGAGCTCAAACGAATAGCTGAGGCACAACTGGGTAAAGCCATCAGCAAGGCTGTTGTAACCGTCCCAGCATACTTTAATGATTCGCAAAGGCAAGCTACAAGAGACGCAGGTAAATTAGCAGGATTAGATGTACTCAGAATCGTAAATGAACCTACTGCTGCAAGTTTGGCATACGGTATAGGATTAAAGAAGAATCAAAGTGAGGTCATCGCAGTTTATGATCTTGGTGGTGGCACGTTTGATATATCAATATTAGATATTCAGGATGGCATATTCGAAGTACTGGCCACTAATGGAAATACTTTTTTAGGCGGCGATGATATAGATAAGGCGATAGTAGATTACTGGGCAGAGCAGTACAAAATCGATCAATCAACTAATAATAAAAAAACTGTACAAGAACTACGTTTGTTAGCAGAAAAAGCTAAAAAACAACTCTCTAACTCGATAATCTTTGAAGCTACATTAGGTGATATAAGTATTAAATTAAAGAGAGAAAGTTTAGAAGATCTCGTACGACCTATAATACAGCAAACATTAGACTGCTGTAGTCGATGTATTGAAGATTCTAATAAATCAATTAGCGAGATAGATCACGTTGTTTTAGTAGGAGGATCAACCAGGATCCCTTGTATAAAAGCTGCCGTGACCGATTTTTTCGGTAAGCAGGTAAATGACAATCTTAATCCCGATGAAGTAGTTGCCTTGGGTGCCGCTCTTCAAGCAGATATTTTGGCGGGGAATAGAAGTGACATGCTACTTCTTGACATAACTCCATTGTCTTTAGGAATAGAGACAGTGGGAGGATTAATGGACACTATAATACCAAGAAATTCAAAAGTGCCTAATAAGGCCGGGCGACAGTATACAACCTCTGTAGATGGACAGACCAACTTAAAAGTTGCTGTGTACCAAGGAGAAAGAGAACTGGTGGCTGACAATAGAAAATTAGGAGAATTCATCCTTAGAGGGATTCCACCTATGGCAGCAGGAATGCCCAAAATTGATATTCAATTTATACTTGATGCTGACGGAATATTAAGAGTCAAGGCTAGTGAACTACGATCCAATGTTGAAACCGAAGTTCAAATAAAATCTCAATATGGTATATCAGAAGAGGAGATGGCCCTGATGCTCAAAAATTCTATCGTTAATGCACAAGACGACCTAAAGAAAAGAGCACTAATTGAAGCACAGAATGAAGGAAAAAATGTGGTACATCATACCAATAAATTTATCGAACAGAACATTAATCTATTGACTGAGGAGGAAGTAGAAGGTTTGCAAAAACTGAATACTTTGTTGAATTCTACCATTGTTCAAGGCAGCAAAGACGAAATCAATAAAGCCATGGATGAACTAAATGATTATTCTGCACCATTAGCCCAGAAAGCTTTAGATCATAACATAGCTATAGCACTAAAAGGAAAAGAATTATAGGGATCGAGATGAAGTCACTGTTTATCAAACCATACGCTCTATACATTAAGAAAGAGGTAAAGAATATAAGATGTAACGCCCTAAAAGATCAGAACAAATGGTTCAATCAATTGGTCAAAAGAGCGGTAACAACGCAATATGGTAAGGATCATCAATTTGATCGAATAAAAACTTATCAGGATTATAAAGAAGCCGTCCCTATAGTTGATTACGAAAAGGGGCGTCATTATTTTGATCAAATCAAAGAAGCTCAACCCAATATCACTTGGCCTGGCCAACCAAAGTATTTTGCTAAAACCTCAGGCACCACCTCTGGTGTAAAATATATCCCAATCAGTCGAGATAGTATCTCTAATCATATTAATACTGCACGTTCAGCTCTTTTGAATTATGCGGCTCACCACAATAACTCCAAAATATTTGATGGTAAGGTTATATTCTTGTCAGGCTCTCCTACTCTATTAGAGACTAATGGTATAGCTACCGGGAGACTTTCTGGTATAGTCAATCACGAAGTACCTAGATGGATCAAAGGCAATCAACTCCCCAGTTATCCAACCAACTGTATAGAAGATTGGGAAGAAAAGCTAGATAAAATTGTGGAAGAGACCATCCATCAAGATATGAGATTGATTAGTGGGATCCCCCCTTGGGTGCAGATGTATTTTGAGAGAATTCTCAGTCTATCCAACAAGGGTAGCATTCTCGAAGTCTTTCCCAATCTTCAACTTTTCGTTTATGGAGGAGTGAACTACGAACCCTATAGATCAGCCATTGAAGCCTTAATAGGTGATCGAATTGATTCTTTAGAGACCTATCCAGCTTCTGAAGGATTTTTGGCTTTTCAGGATACCATAGAGCATAAAGGATTGTTGCTCAACACTAATTCTGGCATTTTTTACGAATTCATTCCGCTACAACACATACACGATCAAGATCCACCAAGATATCAATTAAGTGAAGTTGAATTAGATAAAGACTATGTCCTTATCATTAATAGCAATGCAGGTCTTTGGGGTTATAATTTAGGAGACACAGTTCGATTTGTTAGTATAGACCCATATAGATTGATAGTAAGCGGACGCGTCAAACATTTCATTTCTGCCTTCGGTGAGCACGTCATAGCTAAGGAAGTGGAGCAAGCTTTGCTAGAATCACTGCCTTCTACCATTAGTATCCGAGAGTTCACTGTAGCACCTCAAGTAAATCCGCCCAAGCAAGAAAAACCATATCATGAATGGTTTATTGAGTTCGAAAAACCAGTCAATGCCCTGACTGGACTTGCTAAGAAAATTGATTCTGCCCTAAGAAATCAAAATATCTATTACGATGATTTGATCAAAGGGGGTATCCTTCAACCTCTTAAGATACGTCCTTTAAAACCAAACGCTTTTAGAACATTGATGCACAAAAGAGGTAAGCTAGGTGGACAAAACAAGGTACCTCGATTAAGTAATGATCGAAAAATTGCAAACGACCTTTACAATTATGAGCTAGTAGAATTAAATATTTCATAAAATTTCTCCGAGAATCAAGCACTATAAGAAATATACGTTTGAAATACTATTGTAAAGACAGTAATAAAACTCTAATTTTGCGGCCCATGATGAATATGCGCAATTTATTCTTTTCAACACTTTTATTAATTTCTTTTGCATCTTGCAAATCTGATTTTGAGAGAATCAGAACAAGTAGTAACGTGGAGGCAATCTACGAGGCGGCAGATGCATATGTTGAGGCTGAAGAATATAATAAAGCCATCTTACTTTATGAGATGATAATACCTTCTTATCGAGGCAAATCAGAGGCTGAGGATTTAAATTATAAATTCGCTGAAACCCATTTTAAAAATGGGAACTATGTTCTTAGTTCGCATTACTTCAAAACATTTGCAGATACATATACCTCTTCGCCCAAACGTGAAGAAGCTCTATTTCGTAATGCCTACTCCGAATATCGTCAAGCTCCTTTTATAGAATTGGATCAGACGAATTCAAATGCTGCAATAGAAGCCTTTCAATTATTCGTCAACAGTTTTCCTGAAAGCGAAAAAGTGAATGAAGCGAATAAGTACATGGATGAACTGAGAGCTAAGTTGGAAGAAAAAGCATTTAAATCGGGAGAGCTTTATTATAATTTAAAAAATTATAATTCGGCCATTCAAACCTTGGAGAACATGTTAAAGGATTTTCCAGGATCAAAATTATCAGAAGAAGCCTATTTTCTGATTGCTAAAGCAAGTCACGAGTGGGCAGATAAAAGTATATATACACGACAAGAGGAACGTTTTAACAAAACCATGAAGAGGTGTGACTTATTCCTGAAAAAATTTCCTGGTTCGGAGTATGGCGAAAAAATTGAAGATTATAAAATCAAATGCCAGAAGGCAATAAATAGTTTAACAAATGGCTGATATAAAAACTCAGGTACAAGGTATTGATCCTAATTTAAAAGCTCGTGATCTGGCAGATATGTCGAAAAGAACGAGTAATATTTATGAGTCTATAAACATAATAGGTACAAGAGCTCGAGAGCTTAACATCGCTATTAAAACAGAACTTCAGGGAAAACTCGAAGAATTCGCTGTTACCACTGATACCATTGAGGAAATTCAAGAAAACAAAGAACAAATTGAGATTTCTAAGTTTTATGAAAAACTTCCTAATCCTTCAGTAATTGCTACTAATGAATTTTTGGATGAAAGGTTAGATTATCTATATAAGGATAATGTAGACGAAAGAGACTACTAAGATCAGGCATTCTTCAAAACTGATCTTTAGCAAGTGTCTAAAAAAATCATACTTGGTGTAAGCGGCAGTATAGCCGTCTATAAATCTGTCTATTTGGTAAGGTTGCTTATCAAATCAGGTTATGATGTCAAAGTAGTTATGACACCTGCTGCAACTAAATTTGTCAGTGCTCTAACATTTGCTACTATCTCAAAAAATCCAGTAAGCCTCAATATAATTGATAAAGATACCTGGAGTAATCATGTTGAATTAGGATTGTGGGCTGATGCTATGTTGATAGCACCAGCTACGGCTTCAACTTTATCGAAGTTATCGACTGGATTATCTGATAATATGCTCATTGCTACTTATCTCAGTGCTAAATGTCCAGTTTTTATCGCCCCTGCAATGGATTTAGATATGTGGAAGCATCCTTCTACAAGATCTAACATTACCGCTCTTCAATCTTATGGTAATTATATCATTCCTGTAGGGACCGGCGAATTAGCAAGTGGGCTTATAGGTGATGGAAGACTGGCTGAACCTGACGATATACTTCGCTACTTGAATGAGGCACTCATCAATAAAGATCTCAAAGGAAAAAAAGTAATAATCACCGCCGGACCTACTCAAGAGGCACTCGACCCCGTAAGGTTCTTATCTAATCATAGCACTGGGAAAATGGGTATATGTCTTGCAGAAGAATGTGCCATACGAGGGGCAAAGGTAACTCTCATATTAGGCCCAACACATCTCCAATGCAACCACCCTGAGGTGAAAACGATCAAAATTTCTACTGCCCAAGACATGTATGATGTAGCTGTAGAAGAGTTTAAGAGTAGTAGTATAGCTATAATGGCAGCTGCCGTCGCAGATTATCGACCTAAAAATACATCCGCTCAAAAGATCAAGAAAAAAAACAATGATATGTCTATTGAGCTCGAGAGAACTCCAGATATAGCTAAAACTTTAGGAGAGAATAAGACCCATGAACAATATACAATCGGCTTCGCTCTAGAAACACACAATGCACTAGAAAATGCAAAGGGAAAATTAAAACGTAAAAACTTCGATTTAATCGTATTGAATTCATTAGAAGATAAAGGAGCTGGATTTAAACACAATACTAATAAGGTTTCTATCGTCAATAAGAGTGGAGATGTGGAAGAGTATCCATTAAAGCCCAAACAACAAGTTGCAATTGATATAATTGATCAACTGATAAGCATTATGAATTAAGCTTACCCTCAACTATGAATTCTAAGAATATTATTTCTCTACTTCTTATTTTTTTCGTTGGCCTGAAATGTGCTACGGCGCAAGAATTCAAGCTTGAAGTAAGTGTAAACGCGCCTAGCTTGAAAATAGCTGATCCCAAAAGTGTCAAAACTTTAGAAAAGGCTATTAGAGAATTCTTCAATGATAGAAAATGGACTTCAGATGATTTTGAGTCAGAGGAGTTGATTGAAGGATCAATACAGATTAATATCAAAGATGACCCATCCGCTAATTCATTTATAGCTGATATGTATATCAGTACAGGTCGACCGGTGTATAATAGTAATTATACATCACCCATACTTAATCATGTAGATAGAGATATCTCCTTTAATTATACAGAAGGAGATCCTATAAGAGATAACAGAAGTACCTTCACAGACAATCTATCCTCAATTTTAACCTTTTATGCGTACGTGATATTAGGATTTGATTATGATACATTTAGTTTATTAGGTGGAGAAGAGCACTTCAAAACAGCAAATAATATTGTCGCCAACATCCCGCCAAATATCTCAAGTAGTGATCGTAACTGGTCTTCATTAGGAGGAGACCGAAATAGATATTGGTTAATGGAGAACCTTTTGAACGCCCGAGTTAAAAGATACAGAGAAGCTATATATAGTTACCATAGGCAGGGATTGGATAAAATTGAAAATGATGCTACAGTATCAAAAGCAATAATGCTTAGCGCTCTAAAGCAGATAGGCAAGGTCAACGAAACCTATCCCAACTCCATGATAATTCAGATGTTTTCTAATAGTAAAAGAGCAGAAATACTCGAAGTATTTAAAAATTCTGTCAAATCTGAGCAACGAAAAGTTTTTGATATTATGGCGAGTATCGATCCGGCGCAGTCAGACTTTTTAAAAGAACTGAGGTAATAATTACTTTATAGAGTCAAACAGTTCATTAAGTTTATACATCTCATCAAGAGTGTCATCGAGATAAATATCAATTCGAGGAATTCGCCTGACGTGTTTTTTAATTCTCTGTGTAAGTTGCTGCTTAAATCTCGTCATGTTCTCACGTGCTTGTAAAAGAACAGCTTCTTTATTCTCTGTGTTGTACACACTGATATAGATTTTAGCCATTCCGAGGTCTGGAGTCATGATAACCTTGGTAACCGAAACCAATACTTCTGAGTCAAAGATATAGGTACCTTCTTCTCTCAATACAACACTAAAATGTCTCTTAATAAGTTCGCCTGCTTGTAACTGTCGTCTTGACTCCATTCTTCACTTTTTTACAAAAGTATAGTTTTTTGATATCAAAGACATTCTATCTAATTACCCCTTAAGAATAAAAAGATTTTCTTGCGATAAACCTATTTTTATAGCGTGAGTAGAGTATTGTCACAAAAGATAGAATTTGTTAAAGGTGTTGGAGAAAATAGAGCTAAGCTTCTCCAAGAAGAGTTAAACATAAAAACGGTCGATGATTATCTCAACATATTTCCTTTTAGATATGATGATCGTTCAAGCTTTCAATTGATTAAGGATATCCGAAATGATGAAAATGTACAACTACGAGGAGAAATAGTCAGTATCGATAAAATACGAGGAAAAAAGTCAAACAGATTAAAAGCCACCTTCAAAGACTCAACTGGATTTATAGAACTTACTTGGTTTAGAGGGATCAAATGGATAGCGGATAACCTCCAGATGAATGTACCTTATGTACTCTATGGAAAAGTCAATCAATATGCTGGGAAAAAGAGCATCCCTCATCCTGAATTAGAGCACGAACAAAAGTTTAATCAAAATGCTAATTTTCTTTCCATTTATCCTTCAACCGAAAAATTGAATCAAAGAGGAGTATCAATGAAGATAAGACGCTCCATCTTGAGAAACATATTCGCTCTAATAAGTAAAGGAGACATTGTTGAGACGCTACCCGAACATTTGATAAAACAACTAAAACTCTGCACACGATACGAAAGCTACTATTGGATACATCTGCCTAATAGGCAAGAAGAAATACTATCAGCAACCAATCGAATGAAGTTTGAAGAATTATTATTTCTTCAGCTCAGAATATTACAGCAGAAAAAACAGAGAGACCTACAGCTCATTGGATTAAACTTTGAAATTGTAGGAAAATACTTTAATAAGTTTTACAATGAAAAACTCGCTTTTGAGCTGACCTCCGCCCAAAAAAGAGTCATAAAAGAAATCCGAAGAGATATGGGTAGAGGAATTCAGATGAATCGTCTACTCCAAGGTGATGTCGGCAGCGGCAAGACCATCGTATCCTTAATGGCTATGCTTATAGCTATAGATAATGGTTATCAAGCCTGTCTCTTAGCTCCAACACAGATCCTTGCACAACAGCATTATCAGTCCATAGTAGAATCTACTAAAGGCTTAGGGATCAGAATAGCTTATCTATCTGGGTCCGTTAAAGGGAAAACAAGAAAAGAGTTGCTACACTATCTACAAGAGGGCCATATAGATATTTTGATTGGAACTCATGCCGTATTAGAGGACAACGTAATTTTTAAAAAATTAGGCCTGGCAGTAGCAGACGAGCAACACAGATTTGGAGTAGTACAGAGATCCAAGCTTTGGACTAAAAATAATGATATCCCTCCACATATATTGGTTATGACCGCTACACCCATACCTCGCACTCTCGCAATGACAGCATATGGTGATCTTGATGTATCTATAATTGATGAATTACCACCTGGGCGCAAAGCCGTAAAAACAATTCATAAAAATGATGCTTACAGGAGCTTCGTTACCAAATTTATGAAAGAAGAGATTAGAAAAGGAAGACAAATATATATCGTATATCCCTTGATAGATGAATCTGAGAATCTCGACCTCCAAAATCTTCAAACTGGATACGAAGAGTTATTGCAGAGCTTTCCTAAACCAGAATATCAAATCACTGTAGTTCATGGCAGGATGAAACCTCAAGACAAAGATTTAGAAATGCAAAGGTTTGTATCTGGTAAAGCCCAAATCATGGTCGCCACAACGGTTATAGAAGTAGGAGTAAATGTGCCTAATGCCTCAGTGATGATCATAGAAAATGCAGAGCGTTTTGGCCTCTCTCAATTGCATCAATTAAGAGGTCGTGTCGGGAGAGGAGCAGATCAATCTTATTGTATTTTAATGACTAAAACGAGGTTAAGCAAATATGCTCAAGAGCGCATTAATACTATGTGTCAAACCAATGATGGGTTTAAAATTGCCGAGGTTGATATGAAGCTTAGAGGTCCTGGTGACATAGATGGTATACAACAATCAGGTGTAATGGATCTTAAGATAGCTGATATCTCACATGATAGTAGGATTATGGAGACAGCACGGCATTTCGCCATAAATATACTTGACAAAGATCCAAATTTGGAGCAACCTACTCATTTAGCCTTAAAGAATCATTTAAGTAGACTTAGACTAAAAAATAAAAATTGGGGTAGAATTTCGTAGGGTTGATAGACTTCTTAATGGTCTAATAAGTGATTGAGTGGTTTATTATAGGGTTTCCTATAATATAAACATTATATCACCACAGTATTTTTATCCTTATACCAATTGTTTATTTTGATGCATTTAACCATTAAGTCTTGTTGTCATTTCTTTGGGTTGACCATGTTTATTATTGCTCTACCGTTTTCACTGTTGACAGGTCAATCAATTGTGCTTGGTATAGGTAATACAGAGGGTATAACTATAACAAGTAGTAATAATTCTGTAGTTAGTGGAGCAACTACCATGAGTCAAAGCGGATTCTTACCAAATCATAATAAATCATCCAGATTTCTATCTCAAGCAACCTTAGGGTATAACATGGAAGAAATCGAAAAAGTGAATGAAATAGGCATTGAAGATTGGATAGATGAACAAATTAATCTTCCTATCAGCTATACATTTGAATCTGCTGTAAAGGCATATCACCAGCTAGTAAGAGATAGCTTAGTAAACAGAGATCCAACCATAGATCCTAATAGCATTTCTGCTTCGATAAGATATTGGGATTACGCTTGGTGGCAGTATCACATGACTCAGCCCGACCTATTAAGACAACGTATAGCTTTGGCTTTGTCTGAAATTTTGGTCATATCGACGAAATCAGGATTTGGAAATGAGCCTTATGCATTCGGATCGTTTTATGATATACTTATGCGTCATTCCTTTGGAAATTATCGGGATATTTTACAAGAAGTCACCTATCATCCTGCCATGGGTTCTTATCTCACTTATCTTGCCAACCCTAAATCTGATACCATACGTAATATTTTTCCTGATGAAAATTATGCCAGAGAAGTAATGCAATTATTTTCCATCGGTTTGGATTCTTTAAATTTAGATGGGACAGTGGTGTATGATACTATCACTATCACTGCAGATAGCTTTCTTGTGGCAAAAGTTCCGACTTATGACAACACTGACATTGCCGAATATTCTAAAATATTTACCGGATTAATATTTGGAGATCGAACATTAGATTCTAAAGGTTTCAAGACTAATGCGCTTAACGATACGAGCTGGGCTCTGCCTATGCAGATGAATGACGCATATCATGAACCAGGATTGAAGTATTTATTCAATAATCAGAGCGTGGGCTCGCAAAATACAGTGGATGGTGACCGTGATATATCAGAAGCTTTGGACAATTTGTTTGCACATCCTAATGTTGGGCCATTCATTTCAAAATTATTGATTCAGCGTCTCGTAACATCTAATCCTTCACCTCAATATGTCGAGAGAGTAGCTAGTATGTTTAATAATAATGGTAATGGGATAAAAGGGGACTTGGCATCTACTGTAAGGGCTATTCTATTAGATCCTGAGGCATCTAATTGTCAAGCAAAAATGAACACTAAATATGGTATGATGCGTGAGCCGTTTATTAGATATGTACATAGCCTGAAGGCCTTTGACTTAGCGACACAAAGTGGAAGACATAGAAACGCTATGCGAGATGTATACGACGATATAGAACAAAAGCCTTTTGCCTCACCAAGTGTATTTAATTTTTTCCAACAAGACTATCAGCCTATTGGCCCATTAGAACAGGAAGGACTTTTCGCACCTGAATTTCAAATTTCTAATAGCCAAACGATAATTGGCTATCTCAACGGACTCAACCAGTGGATAGTCAGAGATGACCCTACCGATGAATGGGGATTATTTTCAAATGAAAATATTCCAGAAGATGAAAAAGCCTTTATTGATATATCAGACGAAATAGCACTAGCTGGAGATGATGACCAACTTCATATATTGGTAGATAGATTGAACATGCTTCTCGCACATGGCAATCTCTCCGCGACTTCTACTCAGTTAATCGTTGATGCATTGAAGAAATTTCCTTTAGCAAATGAAGGCGATATAGAAGACAGGACACGCATTGCCATATATATGGTCATGTCCTCTCCTGAGTATATAATAAACAGATAAGTCAATCTTATGTCAAAGAACAGAATTAATAGAAGAAAATTTTTGGGGCAAGCAAGTTGTGCTGCTATTGGTAGTAGTACTTTTTTGTCAACAGCTCTCAATTTAGGGATGATAAAAACTGCTGCTGCCAGACCACATATTCTTTCTAATTCTAATGATTATAAAGCTATCGTATGTATACTACTTGCGGGAGGAGCAGATTCTCATAACATGTTGGTACCTACCTCAGATAGTGCATATGCTGAATACCTCGCCACCCGAACCACCTTAAGCTTAAACAGAACTGATGGCATAAATATAGGAGCTACTCCAGAATTTTTTGATTATACCATCCCTCTTATCAATCCCAATCAGATGGACACCGGGTATGGTGTCCAAGGGGGGATGTCAAGAGTTAGAGATTTATTCAACCAAGGTAATCTTTCATTCATTTCTAATATTGGAACCCTGGTAGAACCCATAAGCGACAAAAACGAGTATAAATCCAAGATCAAAAAACTTCCTTTGGGCCTATATTCTCATAGTGATCAAATCATGCAATGGCAAACTTCTGTTCCGCAAGACAGGTCTGCTGTAGGTGTGGGTGGAAGAATAGCTGATATTCTATCAGACTCGCAGACTATACCAGAAATTTCTATGAATATTTCTTTGGACGGCAAGAATCGTTTTCAATCAGGAAATCAGGTCTTAGAATATTCTATAAAGAATAATGCGACAACTGAAAATATTGGAATCGAAGGCCTTCCTTCTTGGTATAGTGATGGAGGTTTCCTTAATCAAACGAAGGATCAAGTGACCAAAAATATGGTTGAACAAAGTTATAGTAATCTATTTCACCAGACTTATAGTCAGCTCGGCAAGCAGTCATTTGAGGCTATAGAAATATTCAAAACGGCACTTGGCAAGGTCCCTCCTATAAATACGACATTTTCTGATACATCATTATCAGAAGATCTAAGAATGATGGCCAAGGTGATGAGTATCCATGAAGAATTGGGTAAAAATCGGCAGATCTTTTTCACCACTTTTGGTGGCTGGGATCACCATGACAATGTTATTGGCAAACAGGCAGGAATGCTTCCAGTTTTAAGCAATGGGCTAGGAGAACTTTATGAATCACTCGAAGAGCTTGGACTTCAAGACAATGTAACTGTTATTACTATTAGTGATTTTGCAAGAACTCTAACAAGTAATGGCAATGGATCTGACCATGCCTGGGGTGGAAATCAGATGATCATGGGAGGTGCCATAAATGGAGGGCAAATCTTCGGCAATTATCCCTCACTTGCTCTTAACAGCGACTTTAATCTTTCTGATAGAGGGAGAATTCTACCAACTACTTCGGTGGACGAATTATACGCCTCAATAGCTCTTTGGTTTGGTGTGTCGCCTAATGACTTGAGCTATATTCTACCTAATATTAATAACTTCTATTCTCCACCGACAGGAGCAATCACAGGCAACGATCTACCTATATCTATGCTGTATAATCAATTGTAAGCATGACATTTAAAAGAATAATATCGATTATCATAGGAGGTATTTACTTTATCTCTCTGAGTGCTCAGGTAACCATTGGGACTCCTGGACAGATAGAATGGGAGTATTGGCGAGAATTACCTGATGACAAGTTCGAAGAACTTTTTGCACGAGAAACCTATCCAGATAATCCAGATGGCACACAAATCTTATACTCTCTGAAGTCTCCATCCAATTTTGACAACCTATACGGTTCACGCATGACAGGATTCATTAGGATTGATCAGACAGAAAATGTCCAATTTAACATTACTGGTGACAATAGAACTGAACTTTTTATAAGTACTGACCATACAAAAGAAAACCTGGATCTGGTAGCATCGATCGATGGTCATACAGGATCTAATGAGCATGACAAATATGAATCTCAAACTACCTCAATGATCTCATTTTCTGGAGGTCAATATTATTACTTCGAGTTAATTCATGTTGAAGGAGGTGGTGGAGATCATTCTGCGGTATGGTGGAAAACCTCATTTACAGGTACCTCAGATTGGAATTATATTACAAGTGATTATCTATATCAGGCAATCGACAATTCTTTACCTTCTTGCCCATCGAGAGGAACATCGTGTGATGATAATAATAGTGCCACGATAGATGATAAAGAAGATGGATACTGCAACTGTATGGGAAGTCCTATTGTCGATAATCCGTGTATCGGTGAAAGGCAGGAAATAAATTGGTATCAATATGAAAATATACCTGGAGGATCATTGAATGATCTATTAACCAATGAAAACTTCCCTGGCATGCCCAATACTAGTACAAATTTGGAGTTTTTGGGCATATATAGCCAGTCCCGTCTAGATAGTATAGGTTCATTAATTGAAGGATATATCGTAGTACCACAAACAGGTTCATATGAATTCAATCTTACTGGGAATTCGAGAGCTCGATTTTTCTTGAGCAGTGATGATAATCCAGATAACAAAACGGCGCATCAAATTTTAAATATAAACACAGTAGGCGCAACAGATCATGACAATGACTTATCTCAAAACATGAAAGTTGATCTTGAAAAAGATAGATATTACTATTTTGAGTTAACGCACAAAGAGAGTACAGGTTCAGAACACTTTGGGATATTTTGGAAAACGCCATTTGCCAATAATAACGACTGGAAACGAATACCTACTTTCTACCTATATGACTACAATTGTGAATTAGCTTGTATCAATGATGGTACGCCATGTGACGACGGCAATCCATATACTAACGATGATCAATACTCTAATTGCGAATGTACTGGCACCCCTTGTGAATCTACAGATTGTGATAACCCTTTAGCAAGCTATGACTACTATCCAGATTGCGGTATCACAGATCAACTTGATAATAGGTCTGACGCGTCTTGGTTAAGCTGTGCTCTAACCACATCACCCCATTCATCTAGAGGAGCTGGGCATTGGATTATGTATGATTTTGGAGAAATCTATCAATTATATAATACTCAGATCTGGAATTATAATGCAGCAGGAGCCACCGAAAATGGATTTAATCAAGTCGTTATTGATTTATCCAATGATGGTCTGACATGGACTCAATATGGAGATATTTATACCTGGGAGTTGGCTGATGGCAGTTCTGAGTACAGTGGTTTTCAAGGACCAAACTTTGAGGGACTTGGAGCAAGATTTGTTTTAATAACTTCCATTGATGATCCGAACACAAGTGGTTGTAGGGGAATTGGGAAAATCCTTTTTAACGCTGAAGCGTGCCCCTCCGAGGGTTCTTCATGTAATGATGGAGATTCTTTCACTGCTGGAGACATAATTATTGATTGTCAATGTCAGGGTGTTCTAACTATAGTAAATGATTGCGATGTTGATACACTTAATTTAGGCAGCAATTCTCTAGCGACGGACAATTACAGCGCCATACAGAAAGTTATTTCATCTAATACAATCAAAGAAAACAACCTCGTCAGTTTTGTTTCAGGCAAAAGTATAGAACTGGATTATGATTTTGAGGTCATGGAAGGAGCTAATTTTGTAGCCCAAATCTTAGATTGCGGAGAAATTTCTGCCCAAAATCAAATAAATAAAATACTCAAGTCTAAAACAGGTGTGTATCTGTCAATATCTCAACCTGAAAATGGCAATGAAATAATAATAGATTATCTAATACCATATGCAGGATTCGCTCAACTCCGTATAATGGATTCTGAACAAAACAGCGTTAGAACGTTGTTCTCAGATAAGCTACTTAATCCAGGCTTTTATAGAAAGATCATCAAATCCACAAAATTAATCCCTGGGGAGTACTCGATAGAACTCTTAACAACGAAGGATGGCGCAACACAATTACTTCAAATTTAGATATCCAAAGATTTTATTCATTATAATCTTCCTGGCGGATTGAATAGGAATATTGGAGCTATTCTTGGCTTCTTCTATGATTTTTGTCAATGAAGACTGATGAGACTCCAAGGCATCAAATAGAGAGCCTAAAATTTTAGAATCTTTGGCTAATATTTTAGTGAATGATGCCTTATCGATCACTATAACTTCAGTATCCTCAGAGGCTCTAACTGTAGCTGTTCTCGGATCTCCTGTAAGTAAACTCATTTCTCCGAAAAAGTCCCCTACTTTCTTGTCAGCTACATATACATCAGTGTTATATGCTCCTTTTACCAAAACCTTAGTCGATCCGCTAACTACAAAAAACATAGAATCCCCCTCTTCTCCTTGCGTCACCAAATTATCATTGGCTGCATATCTTTCTAACCTAGCACTCTCAGATAAGAGATCTAATTGAGATTCATCCAGTTCACTCAGCCAATCCTGTTCGGATAATTTTTCTTTTATATAATTCGATTTTTCCTCCTTTTTGCGCTTATCCGATTCTGGGGACTCCAATTCCATATGAATCTCACTAATGGTATAAGGAATTTTAATCTTGTTTCTATCTAAAGTATACCACAGCCTTGTTAACACTACATCTTGTATAGCTATCACATTAGCATAATCTTCAATCCAATATTTAATACAATATCTAATCCCACTTGCCTCATAGCTCACCACAAATGGATAGGCTGTACTATCAATGGATACTTCATCTATTTCATCCAGCAAGGCTGAAATAGTATTCTTTACGAAATTGGGTGGATGAGCATAGTCCAAATCAACATAAAAACTGTGAATCTGCCTTAAGGTGGGTCTTGAAAAGTTCACAATCTTTTCTTCAGCTACTGCCTTATTAGGTAAAAATATTCGGTGATTTTCTCTAGTGAGCAACGTAAGTGATCGCCAATTCTGACTGACCACTTTACCTTCATACCCTCCTAAATTAACCCAGTCATCTACATTGAATGGAGACTCCACTTGCAACGATAGACCTGCAAATAAATTAGTCAGAGTATCCTGTAGCGAAAGGCCAATAACCGCAGATAATACTGTCGAGGTCACTAATAAATGAGAAAGATTAGCGTTGAATATCAGCTTATAAGAGTATAATGATATACCAACTATAACCAATAAGGCAAAAATATTAAAAATAAATCTGGGCATCTTGACCAGATCATTCTTCCTAATTATTGTAAAAATGGACCAAAAAATGAACTGAATAATCGCATTTGACGCAAAAACTAAAATCAAAAGTTTTGTCCACTTTTGTATTGATGAAGGGTCTATCTGATTATTGAATATGCTGCTTTGCATATCTCCCCATTTCCAAAGAATCAACGCAACAAGTAAAAATAGAAAAGCGGAAAATATAGTTTTGCGATCATATCTAACCTCATAACGCCTTTTCAAAAAAATAGATAGCGCTAAAACCAGTACCAAATAGATATTTGCGAAAAGCAAGACTCCGTTCATAATGCTAAAATTAACATCCTCCTATTAGAATAATATCCTTTCTATCAAGAAATAATATTAACCTTTAGTGATAGTATCCGCTATATCTTTATTGGCAGCTTGATAGGCCGGTATCAATGCAGAAATAATCCCGATCGCAAGAGCCGTTAGGAATAAATAAAATTCAGCTGTTAAGAATTGCCATCCACTGAACTCATAACGATATGTATCATCGAGAAACGAGCTAAAATAACCCATGCTAAAATGACTCAAAAACAAACCAATAATTGCTCCTATTATGGCGATGATAAGTCCTTCTAAAGTAATAAGTCCAAAAATCTTCATTCTACTGGCCCCCATACTCCTCATTAATGCCAATTCATACTGTCTTTCGTTGAGAGAACTATACAAGGATATAAAAACACTCAGTGCAGATACAATGATTATCACAATCGCTAAAAGACGTAAGGCTCTCTCTGCACTATCCATCATCGAAAACAATCTATTGATCTCAATCGCTGGAGTAGCGGCTTGCATATTAGTATTCTCATTTATGCTCCTTTGCATGTTAAGAGCTTGAAAATTCCTTCCTCTAAATCTTATTAAAAGATTAGTAATCTCTTTATCATCTGCAGATGCGCGCAAATCAAATGGTTCATCATGATTGTGATGAACATCATGTTCGTGATCGTGATGATCATGATTGTGCTCTTCGTGATGATCATGATTGTGTTCATCTTGATGATTATCACTAGTATCCTGGATATCTAAATGATCCTCGTGATCGTGAACTCTCCAAAATGTTCTATTTGTAGTTAGAATAAGTTGATCCAACACTGACCCCGTAGGTTGCAAAATTCCTTTTACAATAAAGCTTTGTACATCATCATGTTCTAAACCTTCGTCATCATTAAGTCCATGACTACTCTTAAAAGTATCTCCTATATTAATCCCTAAATCAGCAGCAACCTTAGCACCTACGGCAACTTCAAAGTCTTTCCCCCAAACTTCACCTTGATCAATCTGACCATTATACCATTCTAATATTTTAGTCGTAGTCCCAGCAATTCTGAATCCTTTATATGAATCACCCAGTGACAATGGTAGTGCGTCTTTAATAAGTGGATGTTTGGGATTGAGAAAGGGACGTATATCCCCTATAGAAATGTTGCCTGTGGGTGCATCAACATGATACATTGCACTCAGTATCATTTGTAGAGGACTTCCCTTGGCGCCGATTACCAAATCTACTTCAGCCAAATTTTTTTCAAAATTGTCTTGAAGTTGCTTATCCATCAAGATTAAAAAAGAAATTAATCCAACTCCCAATGCGAATAAGATCAAGCTTAAGGTCAGACGCATCGGTTTATGCAACAAATTCTTCCAACTCAACTTCAGGATATTCATAACTCGATACGATTTATGAATTTATCCTTCAATCTCTGATCATGTGTTACCACTATTAACGTGGCCTCCACTTCATTCGCCTGTTCTATTAGCAGTTCAAATACTGCATTAGTGTTAGAATCATCAAGTGCTGAGGTCGGTTCATCTGCCAAAATAATAGCTGGATTATTTATTAATGCTCTGGCAATAGCAACCCTTTGCTGTTCTCCTTGACTTAGTTCATGACACTTTCTCTTAATCTTACCTTCTATATTTAATCGATCCAATAATTTTATGATCTTTTTAGAATCAACTCTTTGTCCGGCCAAAGATTGAGCAATAGCTAAATTTTCATAGACTGTTAGAGCTCTGATAAAATGGGACGTCTGAAAAATTAATCCAATTTTATCTCCTCTAAACTGATCCAATTCAGCATTACTTAAGTTTTTTAATGACGTTCCGTCTATAGATATATCTCCTTTTTGGATGCTGCGAAGTCCACATAGTAATTGAAGTAATGTAGTCTTACCACACCCAGAGTCACCTAATAACAATGTATGATCTCCTTTTGAGCAATTAATATTAGGAAAGATAAGCGTCTGATCGGGATAACTATATGATATATTAGATGTAATCAGCATTGAGAAACAAAATAGTCATTTAACTTATATTCTCATATGGATTCTGCTCTCACTTTATGCCTTAGCATTTTATGATTAGTTAAATGCGCGCATGCGACTATAAGTCCCCCCAAAGCCATGAGTATGTGTCCCTTAAGACCGTCTACGGTCAATCCAAAACAAATGATCATAATTCCTGCTAAAAAAAGAATTAGAGGCAATAGATTTGAGTGTTTTCTGATCCCTGATATAACAGCGATAATAGCAAGAAAAAAAGTTATTGATAACACAGATATTTCAAACAAATCATGAGATGACTCTAAGGCCATTCCTTCGGCTATACCGAAGGAAAGTAAAAAGGGTAAAGCCAAACAGTGAATGGCACAAAGACCAGATGTCAGCAACCCAAAAATATCTATATGCCTTCCGATTCTATCCATGTATTACTTGCAACATTGATGCAAATATACCTATATGAACACCGTAAATGCAATATGGTTGCAAATATTAATTAGAATATCTAACCTTATACTTACTGTATCCTTTAAGCACCTTTCCATTATCGTCTAAAGCAGAAACCAAGACTATATACTCGCTTACATCATCACTGTTATGATATTTGACCGATACACGTCCATTAATTGAGTCAGGGTCTGGATTCCAATAAATCATTGAACGATATAGAGGCTCTGATGATAAGATGGTTTCTTCAGTAATATTAGGCACTTCCGTTGTAGGAAGAAATCCATTGAGCTCGACTATATCACTCTCCTCATTCTCTTCCAATAAAAAATTAGGATAAGAAGTAGTTATTATCGCATAGGCGCTTCCTCCAAAGGTCCCGAAGTCTCTTTTTATATCATCTTTCTTGTAATAAAGACCAACTGTCTCAATATTATCAAGTGGTAATCTCGCAATTTTATTCGCGTCCTTAGTGATCTTATCATCTATTATGAAAATAGGTTCTTTCTCAAAGTAACTACTCTCCTTACGATTTGAGTTTTTTCGATTCTTCGGATTATACATCCTCCCTTTGTAAGTACCATCCTCTTGTAAGACAAAGCTAAGCTCCGAAGAAAGAATTTCATTAAAAAAAGCGGCTACATTATCGAAGTTTTGATAATCACTAATCTTATAAACACGATTAGGCTTTAGATCCTTTTTATTCATTCTTGTTTCTTCTGCTATTAATTCGTTTTCTACTTTACCATATTGCTGATATATTTTTTTGCGCATTTGAGAAATGGCAATATAGTTCAATACAGTAGAGTCAATAGTTATTGGAGATTCTGCCGTTATTCCAATATTGACTACTTTCTTTACTTTAATATCCTCGTACTCATCAAACAGATAAGGGTTAAAATGAAACCTTTTCACACCTTTAAAAGGATCCAAATCCAATTTAAACCGGCCTGCAGCATCAGCTTTGCTGTAAAGCATATCATGGCATTTCATATCATATGCTCCTAATACATTAATCCTTAATTCGTCTCCAGACTCAGAAAACACTTGACCAGTAATATAAGGATTAGGATTCCAATTGATAACAGACTGGTCAATAGTACTCTGGACCGTTTTTACTTGTCCACCTATCTGATTATCAGTATAAAACTTGTTATCCACGACTACGATAGAAACATTTGATAATGATTCGCCATCGAGGTTAATACTAACTTCTTCTCTCGGCTGATAGACCTTCTTGTCTAATGAAACTTTGATCTGTTCCTCTATGGCAATCCCATCGATGGCCTCCTGAGAGAACTCCATTTGTCCGCCATTTATATCATTATATATAGGCACCTCTATATGAGCTAGTATACTCTCTACCCCATCTGATCTATTCTGAGCTCCTAAGGCTAACAGGTAGTTATCAGAATTCCAAGAATAAGGTATTTGGAAATGACCTTTAATCATATTCTTAGAACCATTAGAGATAAAGTATTGCTTTTGGACATTGCCCTGGCTATCTGTCACATAATTATTGAATGCCACCTGCCTATTCGTATAAGATGATGGAAGCTTAACACTATACCAAACTATATCTCCTGAAACATAAAATGGCTTGTCCAAATGAAAGGTATAGTCATTCTGCGAATAGCCAGCCGAAGCCAGTGCAACTAATAGACAAATAGAAATAAAATTTTTCATAGTGCTAATTTATTCTTCCCAATAATCTGGCTGTACTGTAGTACTTTGAGGCTCCGCCAAGCAGTCACAACAAATCCCAAACGGACATCCAAATGGTGGTGGATTATTAACTACTGGTGGACAATAAGGAGTAACAGGCCCAGTAAATTCTTCTGTTACTCTGATTCTTTTTACATCCACAGATGTAGCAAAGAAAAATCCAAATACTCGATCGGAAGGGTCTGACGTATTAAATATATTAGTGGTTACCTCTCCTACAGGGTCGTCAAACATGTTACCTGTCCTTTCGGTGAGCGTTTTTACTTGTTGCCAATATTCAAAGGCTGCCTCACTTAATGAATATTGGTTAACCAAGTAATAAAGTCCTTCGCCAAATTTGAAATTAATATCCGTTGTAAACAGTTCCAAATTATCTACTCTACCGACCGTTGATTCGCTTGGATCTAAAACTAAGACTTTGTCTCTTCCAACTGGCTCAGTGATATAGCAGGTTTTCATTTCTATCCTATCATCCGTTGGAGTATCGGTGATTTGATATACATTTTCTACTTCCCAAAGTATTCCTCCTTTCTTACTTATATCTATAGGCGTTGATATCCTTAATTGAAGTTTCTCCTCAGTTACATAGTTGTCAAGATTATCAATGACCAACTTATCTACAAAACCTAAAGACAAACTTTCTGATTGAATCACTTCATCTAATACATCAAATTGAGATTCAAATACTCGATTGTCTAAAGTGATTACCTCAATTTTATAAGCATTACCTATTTCAGCTTGAATAGGAGAATTATTACCCAATGTTGCCCCGTATAATCCAACGTCAAGGCTTTCTAACTCCATTTCATTGTTATTATCATCAAAAAGTTTCACGCTTTTAACTACAACTGCAGTACGACTATCTGTTGTGAAATCAAAAACATTAGAAACTGAAACTTCCACAAATGAAGTTTCTCCTCTGACAATGCGTCCTTGTATAGCCACGCTGTCTGTCAAGTCACCTGGTACCGTCAAATCAATCTCTTCGATACATGACATACAAAAGATTACCAGAATACCTATAATATATTTCATCTCTCTTATCATTATTCTTCTATTATAGTAATTCAAAATTGATAGTTAATGATGGGAAGACAGAGCCCAGAATAGATAACTTGTTAGCCTGAACCAAGTTGAAAGGTGCCTGAGTAAAGAAAACTGAGTAAGGATTCTTACGGCCTAACAAATTATATATAGAGAATGTCCAACTCGTCCTAAATTTTTGATCAACCTTATAACCTTGCCCTAAAGTATAAGACAAATCTACTCGAAAGTAATCAGGTATTCGGAGTGCATTTCTTTCAGAAAAAATAGGAACTATCAATCCTCCTGAGCTCCTATAATTGCCTACTGGTGGAGTAGTAGGTCTCCCAGTAGAGTAATTGATATTAGCAGTAAGCGTGTTTCTTTGATTAGGATTATAATTAAATATCAAAGACACATCATGCGTTTTATCAAAATTAGAAGGATACCACTCTCCATCATTTATATCGGCTATTTGTCTTTCAGATTTAGCATATGTATAACTTAACCATCCGTTCATTATACCTTTATTCTTCTTAATGCTTAATTCAGCACCATATGCCCTACCTTCTCCATTGAGTAGTTCCGTTTCGATATGATCATTTATCAAGAGGTCTGCAAAATCCCTGTAATCATATAATTGATCAATTTTCCGCCCATACAACTCGAAGGAGGTCTCCCAAATATTATCGTTGAAGTTTTTAAAATATCCTATAGAGACATTATGTGACTTCAATGGATCAATATAACGATTACTCAACTGCCACTGACTCGTTGGTGTTGGAGAATCTGCATTGAAGATTTGATTAATAAATTGAGAAGTACGACTATATCCAGCTTTTAATGAGGTTTCATCAGTCAACTTTAATCTCATTGAGACTCTGGGCTCGAGAGCCGTGAACGATTTGATAGTTCCGGTTTTAAGCTCTGTCCCAGTTATTGTTTCAACTGACGGTTGTGATTCATCACTGTACTGATACTCCGTTTTAGGACCCAAATATTGGAAATAGGTAAATCGGGCTCCTCCAGAAACCTCTAACACATCCGTCAAAGCAAACTTCGCATTAGCATACACTGCTGACTCTCTTCCCTTTTCATCTTCTAAAATCTTAGGAGATATAGTAGATAATTCACCTAACGGAGACCTATCTCCAGGGCCTATATCATAAGTTATAGATGATAAACCCACATTAAACTCAGTTACCTCGTTAGGGATATACTTAATGTTTTCCTTGATTTTGAGATAATCTACTGTTGTATTGATTGTAGAGGCATCTATACCATCAAAATCAGCTTGATTACTGTCATATCGACTTCCAACCACAGTGAACTTTGAAAAAATATTCTTCCCCAAAATAAGACCATAGCTTAACTCAGCGAATTGAGTTTGATAATCGAAACCAAATTCATCGTTATAGACAAAATCATCTTTTGAACTATAACCAGATAAAGTTATGGAGTGATTGGCATTGGGTTTAGCAGTTATTCTAAAATTTCCATCATAGAAAAAAGAACTACTTTTTTGCAATTCAGGTTCTTGCATCAAACTCAGTAACCATCCAGTATATGATGATCTGAATCCACCTATAATAGACACCTTATCTTTAATAACAGGCCCTTCAAAACTTACTTTACTAGAGATAGGACCGACTCCTCCTTTAATTTTAAAACTTTCAAAATTTCCGTCCTTCATCTCTACATCCATTACGGAGACCAAACGCCCCCCATATTGGGCTGGAATGTTAGCTTTATATAAGTCAACTTTATTAATCAAATCAGAATTGAACGTAGAGAAGAAGCCTAAAGAGTGGGATGAATTAAATATGAAAGTCTCATCTTGCATGATCAAGTTTTGATCAACATTACCTCCTCTTACATTAAATCCAGAAGCTCCTTCACCTATCGAGCCTACTCCAGGCTGCAGCAAGAAACTTTTTATGACATCGACCTCACCCATGAAAGTGGGTAATTTCTTAATCGTGCTCATGTTGATAGATTGTACACCTATCTGCACGTTTTCAACACTTGCGTCAGCCGCTCGGGCGCTAATTGTTACTTCGTCTAACTCAATAGCCCCTTTATCAAGATCAACGTCTAAAGAACCGTCACTTCGAATCTCAAAAGCCTTGTAATTATCTTCATATCCTATGAAATTGATTACAATTTGGTGTTGCCCTGCCGGCAGATTGATCTCATAGCTGCCATCAAAGTCGGTAGCTGTACCTATATCCGTGTCGGTCACAGATATGGTTGCGCCAATAATAGGCTCTCCAGTTTGGGCGTCCCTGACTATACCATTTAATGTACCCATCCCATCGGCTCCAAGCTGATTGAAGGACCCAATCACCATTGAGTTCTCATCTTGCTCATCTTGTCCACTCAAGGCACTATAAAACTCAGCACTATATTCTTGTTCTAAAATTGTCTTATCCAATACTACAAATCCATACCCTCTATACTCTACAAAATCATAAAACGTGTTCTCCAATAAAGCAGATAATGCCGACGAGAGGTCCTGTTTATCAACAGAAATAGATTTATTCAATTTAATGGTCGGATCTACTTTGTAGAATATCTTGATAGGTGTTGAATTATCAAGGGACTCAAGAGCATCTGCTAAAAGGCCTGCTTGAACAGTAATCGTCTCTGATTTCTTATCTTCTTGAGCCTTTAAATCGTTAAAAATAAAGGAAGTCAATATACAAAGGATGAATACGGAATTAAGATTTTTCATAATTTCAATTGAACAGCACAATAGTACTTAAAATAAATTATTTTGAGATTGAAGAGCGATGCTTATTCGACAAGCGTTAATATATAAATGTCATCCTCAAACGTTATTATTACAGTATATGAAATTGAACATATTTAAAATTTCTTTTCTATCTCTTCTAGTAGTCCTGTCTTGTGTTGAACCAATTGAATTTAGCATTGAGCGAGGGAAAAACGATAGTTTGGTCATTGACGGTCGGATAGTGGAGTTTCTAAACGGAGATAATAATTATGCCGAAGTAAATATCCAAAGAGTTTTCAATTTTGAGAGCTCTTCCAGATCAACGATTTCAGCGAAAAAGGTGGTAATATCCAATGGAATTCAATCTTTGGAACTTCAACAATTGGGGTTAGGCTCTTATGGTAAAGAATTCGATGAGAGTATTTTTAGCTTAGCAGAAGACCTAAGTTTCACTCTTTATGTAGAAACCTTAGATGGTCGCGAATATAAATCTAAAGACGTAAAAAAACCACCGTTAGCTATACCAGAAAAATTATACTCGGAAATCGTCTCAACCGAATTTATTGATTCAACTGGTCTAACTTTCTTGCAGGATCAAGTAATTATAAGCATTGACTCTCCAGTAAAAGAATTTCCAAATAATGGTCTACTTTGGGAATTTCAGCACACCTTTCAGGTGAGCACTACACAACCTAGAAAATGTTATGTTACTGAAGATATTATTAGAGACCGTATAGTTTTCTTAGACACTAAAGAACTCAGAATTGACAGACTAGATGATTTTACACTTTTTAGAACACCGATAAGTAAGAAATTTAGAGAAGGCTTATATTTCAGAGTACGTCAATTTTCAATAGATCAAGAGGTCACTACTAATCTTAGAAATATCACATCACTTATTACTCGATCTGCCACACTTTTTAATGACCCTCTGAACAAACTTACTTCTAACATCTCCAACGTCGATGACCCAGAAGAGGATGTATATGGTTTTTTCTATGCGACTCAGGCTTATGATATTAGGATAAAAATGGATAGTGTGAGAACGTATTGCAATAGAGCAGCTCCTCAAGGCACAGATCGAGAAGCTGATTGTGTACTGCATTTTGCAACGCTTAGGCCTGAGCCAGGATCAGATTTGTTATGTTGCGATTGTAGAAAAGAGCCAGGCTCTTCAACGATAAAACCCGATTGGTGGAAATAAATAAAAAGATCCCATTAATACTTCTCTTAACCCTACTTTTTGGTTGCGTGGAGCCTATAGAGTTTGAAATATCTTCTGGCAGCAATGATCAAATTGTAATAGATGGCCGAATAATCGAAATGATTGATAGTCCCATTAATTTTGCCGAAGTTAGTATCCAAAAGGTATTTAATTTTGAGAGCTCTTCGCGATCTACCATTCCCATAAAATCGGTTCAAATTTCAAATGGCGAACAAAATATTGAGCTCAAGGAATTAGGCTTGGGCGATTTTAGGGCAGAATTTAATAATTCAACATATAGCTTAGCATCGTCATTGGGACATAAATTAACTGTGGTAGATCTAAAAGGAAATCTTTATGAATCAAAAATTGTGTATAAACATAATGTCCCAAGGCCTGATAGTTTGCAGATTGCTACCTCTACTAATACTCAAACGGATTCACTTGGACAAAACACTAATGTAAAATTAGCATCTGTCCATATATCAACACCAATATTGCCGCAAGAAAATAATGCATTAATGTGGGAAGTAAGCCAAATTTTTCAAGTTAGCACCACTCAACCCCGAAAGTGTTATATCACAGAAAGCCCTGTAAAGGATGAGGTGTTATTTTTAGATACAAGGACCTTAACCCTAAACCAAGTGGACAAACTTCAACTCTTAGAAGTCCCCATCACAAAAAAATTTAGAGAAGGTATTTACTTCTCGGTAAGGCAATATTCGATAGACGAACCAACTTTAGAACACCTCAGCAATATTAAGTCTCTTCTCACCGAGCCCAAGACAATTTTCACCAATCCATTGAATAAATTAAGTTCTAATATTCGAAATATAACCAATATCGAAGATGAAGCCTTAGGCCATTTTTATATTTCTCAAGCTGTAGATGTACGAATCAAATATGATAGTATAAGAACATATTGCCATAGACCTCCGCCTTTTGGCACAGATGACTTTGGAGATTGTGTATCTGATGGACTTACAGGATGTGCTGCTCCGGGTACTAATTCAGATCCGCTCTGTTGCGATTGTAGAAAAGTGGAAGGAAGCTCCACACAAAAACCAACTTGGTGGAAATAACTTATGGTCCAAATTCATAAGACTAAACAGTTAATATTAAGCTAAGTTCAATCTTCTATTTGTACCTGTACAAATAGAAGATTGAACTGGTGTAATAGATCAAAATGAACGTTATTCGCGGTGTAAAACTTTATCTCTTGGTACATGCATGATATAGAGCCCTATTTTAAATGGAGAGATCAATACATTTCCTCAGAAGATGACAAGAGTCCTCTTTATGGAAGACAATACAATGAATTTCAGTATACCCAAAAAATTTACAATTATTTCATCCATCCACAATGGGACAATATGGGTTCGCCTACTCTATATCTTAAGATAATCTATGTTGATTATACTGAGCAATATAGCATAATAGAGCTCATAGGCGAATGGAATGACTGTATCAATAATGATGTCATGTACCTCAAAAGAGAAATTATAGATTATCAATTAAAGAGTGGTATCAATAAGTATATCGTACTTTGCGACCATGTTCTTAACTTTCATTCAGGTGATGATTGTTATTACGAAGAATGGTATGATGATATCAAAGATGAAGATGGTTGGATTGCCTTCATAAATACAAGGGAACATGTCATCAATGAAATGAATTCGGTGAGATTAGGTAATTATATAAATTTGGGAGAAGACTTTAATGAGATAGAATGGCGAACTCTCAAACCTAAAATCATGTTCAACTTAATAAATGAATATATATAGTGCATAAGTCGGGATTTGTTAACATAATTGGCCATCCCAATGTGGGTAAATCTACCTTATTGAATAGCCTAATTGGTGAAAAACTATCAATTATCACCAACAAACCACAAACAACAAGACACAGAATCATTGCTATAATCAATGAAGACGACTATCAGATAGTTTTTAGTGACACCCCTGGGCTAATAGGTGAACCACATTATAAGATGCAGTCAGCGATGAATTCTTTTGCCTATTCTGCATTGGAAGATGCAGATATTTTGATCTATATGACTGACGTAACTGAAGACAAAGCAATAGATCCTGCTTTAGCCAATCGAATCAATCAATTAGATGTTTGTAAAATTTTGATCATTAATAAGATTGACATCTCAGATCATGAACATATTGATAAAACTTCATCTTGGTGGTCTGAAAGAATCAATTTCGATCACATATGTGCCATTTCCGCAAAAGAAAAGGCTGGTGTTGATGGTTTAATAAAAATTATAATTGAAAATTTAAATGAAGGGCCGCCATTTTATCCAAAAGATCAGTTTACGGATAAATCCGAGCGATTTTTTGTGTCAGAAATAATTAGAGAAAATATTCTTTCTCAATATCATCAAGAGATACCATATAGCTGTGAAGTCGTAGTCAATAGTTTTAAGAAAAAAGAATCCAAGAGGGGGCCATTAATTCATATATCAGCAGATATCATAGTCAATAGAAAAACGCAGAAGTCTATTATTATTGGCAAAGGAGGGACTGCTATAAAACAATTAGGCATATCCTCTCGCAAATCTATAGAAGAATTTTTAGGTCAAAAGATTTTTTTGGAGCTACATGTTAAAGTCAAAGAGAAATGGCGGGATGATGATCGTTCTTTAAAATCTTACGGATATTTGCATTAACAAATTAATATGTCACAACTCATAGCAATTGTAGGTCGCCCTAATGTTGGGAAGTCTACATTATTTAATCGATTGATTGGAGAACGAAAATCCATCATTGACAACGTTAGTGGTGTAACCCGTGATAGAATCTACGGATATACAGAGTGGAATGGACGCAAAGTTAATGTGGTTGATACTGGTGGATTTGTTATTAACTCTAATGATGTTTTTGAGTCGGCCATTCGTGCTCAAGTTCAGATTGCTATAGATGAGGCTGATGTAGTAATTTTCATGACAGATGTTACCACTGGTATAACAGACTTGGACGAATCTGTAGCTCGCATGTTAAGGAAAAGTAATAAACCCACTGTATTAGCTGTTAACAAAGTTGACAATGGGACACGCCAATTAGCGGCTAATGAATTTTGGAGTTTAGGCTTCGAAGATACTTTCTTTTTGTCCTCTATAACTGGTAGTGGGTCAGGTGAGCTTCTTGATGCCATTATTGATATTTTGCCTGAAGAGGAGGTTGATTTAAGCCAATCAGAATTACCAAAATTTGCAATATTAGGTAGGCCAAACGTCGGTAAATCCTCTATGATAAATGCGCTGCTTGATGAGGACCGTAACATAGTCACCGATGTAGCAGGTACAACTCGAGATGCTATACATAGTCATTACAAAAAATATGGGCATGAATTCATATTAATCGACACTGCAGGAATCCGAAAAAAGAAAAAAGTCCATGAAGACTTAGAGTTTTATTCTGTTATCAGGGCCGTCAAGTCCATAGATGAAGCTGATGTATGTCTTTTGATGATAGATGCCACTTTGGGGATGGAGTCACAGGATATGAATATCTTTTCTCTTATTGCCAAAAGAAAAAAAGGTGTAGTCCTACTCGTTAACAAATGGGACTTAATTGAAAAAGAAACCAATACCGCAAGGGACTATGAAAGAGAGCTTAAGAACAAATTAGCTCCATTCGATGATGTGCCGATCATCTTCGTCTCAGCTACTGAAAAACAAAGAATTTTTAAAGCGGTTGAAAACTTAATGGAAGTCTACAAAAACAGAACGCAAAAAATCAAGACTTCCGAATTGAATGAAGCATTGCAAGAAATGATGACTAAATACCCTCCTCCTGCTTATCGGGGCAAACTCATTAAAATCAAATATGTCACCCAGCTTCCAACACATTATCCTGCTTTTGCATTTTTCTGCAATCATCCTAAACATGTAACAGGGAGCTACAAAAATTATCTCGAAAATCAATTAAGAGATAGATATGATTTTAAAGGGGTACCATTAACTTTATTCTTTAGAGATAAATAATAACATTAAATTGATTGTTACATCAACTCCATTAGAAGGACTTCTCATTATCGAACCAAAAGTATTCGAAGATGATAGAGGATATTTCTTCGAATCTTACAATAAATCAAAATGGACTCAGATCCCTGAATTTAATTGGGTTCAGGATAATGAGTCAAAATCCCAAAAAGGTGTCTTGCGTGGAATGCATTATCAAACAGGCCAATATGGTCAAGCTAAATTGGTGAGAGCCATAATTGGTGAAATATATGATGCCGTTGTAGATATAAGACCTCAATCCCTTACTTATGGACAATCCTTCGGTATACTCTTATCCGATTCTAATAAAAAACAGCTACTTGTGCCGAGAGGGTTTGCCCATGGATTTTTAGTTATTTCTGATATTGCGATTTTTGGCTACAAATGTGACAACTACTATTCTAAAGAACATGAGGGAGGAATCCTATATGCGGATCCTCAACTAAACATTGAATGGCCTGAATTAGATATTCCTTATCAACTTTCTGAAAAAGATAGAGCACAACCGCTATTTAAGGATCACTTACCTTATTAAAAAAATATGAGAATATTAGTTACAGGGGCTAACGGTCAATTGGGACGTCAGTTTAATAGTTTACACAATTCTTATCCAAAAATAATCTGGAAGTTCTGTAGCAAGAATGAACTTGATATTACCGATAGTAATAGTGCATTAAATGTAGTTAATAGTTTCAATCCTGATTATATGATCAACTGTGCTGCTTACACTGCAGTTGATAAGGCAGAAGAAAATCAGAATGCGGCATTTAGAGTCAACGAATATGGTGTTAGCATATTAGCGCAAATAGCTAAAGAAAGTGGTATTCACTTGATACATTATAGTACGGATTATGTCTATGACTTATTGAAAAATACACCTCTAATTGAGACTGACATTTGCCAACCCAAAAGCATATATGGTAAATCCAAAAGAGCTGGAGAAATAGCACTAATTAATAGTGGAGCTTCTTATACTATATATAGAGTTTCTTGGCTCTACTCTTCTTACAACAACAATTTTGTTAAAACAATGCTCAAATTAGGAAGCTCGAGAAATGAATTGAAAATTGTAAATGATCAAATCGGGGCTCCTACCTATAGTAAAAACTTAGCCGAAGATACATTGAAGGTTATAAGTGGACTTCAAGTAAATAAGACAAATGAAATCTACAACTACTGTAACGGAGGGCAGACCACTTGGGCAGAATTCGCAGAGCGCATTTTCCATCATAAAAGTATCTCTTGTAAAATTAAAGGTATATCAACTGAAGAATACGGTGCTCCAGCTCCTCGACCTAAATGGAGTGTGATGAATACGCTGAAAATAGAGAATATTCTAAGTGCCAAATTGAACCATTGGGAAGAAAGTCTCGTCGAATGTCTTGAAGAATTAGATGCTATGGCTTAAATTGCTACAGTGAGTCAACACAACCCATATTTCAGTCTATTTCTATTACTTATACTCCTATGTATATCTAACTTGTGTATGGCTACTCATAACAGAGCAGGAGAGATAACTTATACGCAGATTGGAGAATTGACTATCCGAGCCACAATTACTACATATACACGTACGAGTAGTTTTGCTGCTGATAGGGATAGCTTAGAATTATTCTGGGGAGACGGAACAAGTACAATAGTTCCACGATCTAATGGTAACGGAGAAGAATTACCTAATGATATTAAAGTAAATAGGTATACTGCAGAACATAGTTATCCGACGAGAAGTCAGTATAAATTGTCAGTTACAGACCCCAATAGAATCGCCGGTATTCAGAATATTGACTTCCCCAATTCCGTTAATATTCAGTTTTATATTGAGACCACGTTGACTCTTCTGGATCAACGATTTCAAGGAGAGAATAGCTCGGCAATTTTACTCCAACCCCCAATCGATTTTGCCTGCTTAGGACAGCCTTTTTTGCACAATCCAAATGCTTTTGACGCAGACGGAGATAGTTTATCATATGAGTTGATTGCACCATTTCAGGAAGAAGGAGTGAATGTACCCAATTATAGTTTTCCTGATGAAATAGCACCAGGTGAAGACAATCAAATCTCTATAAACCCCGAGACTGGGGATTTTATCTGGGAAAGTCCACAGATATTAGGTGAGTTTAATCTAACTATACTTATAAAAGAGTATCGCAATGGATTTTTGATCAATCAGATCATTAGAGATATGCAGATACTTATCGCGCCATGCTTTGACAATAATATGGAGCAGAATGTTGCTCCTCAGATAGAATCCATTGATGAGATTTGTGTTATTGCTGGCGAAAAAATTGAATTTGATGTTATCGCAACTGACTTAGACTCATTACAATTCTTAACTCTTTCTGCACTTGGAGGTCCATTTATTATTGATAGCAATGATGTCTCATTTGATCAACAACTTCAAACTGGTTTGAGCCCGTTTAAAGGCACTTTTGTATGGAATACAGATTGCTCAAATATATCTGAAGAATACTATCAAGTAGTGTTTAAGGCTATTGATAATTTTTTGGGTACTAATGCTGGAGGAGCAGCAACACTCAAAACAGTTAGAATCAAAATAGTAGCCCCACCACCAATAAATGTAAACACAGAAAAGATAGATTCTGAAACAATCAGAATTTCTTGGCAAAGTCCATATTCCTGTCAAAATACAGATCTCTTTCAAGGGTTCTCAGTATGGCGAAGGCTAAACACCCGCATATTAGCAATAGATAGTTGTAAAGGGGGTTTAGAAGGACAGGGCTATGAAAAAATCATCTTTCTCACTAATGAAAATGATAATAATCAATACTTCTCAATCGATATTGATCTAGAAGGAAACAATATATATTGTTATAGAGTACTAGGAGAATTTGCTCAATTAACTGACAATGGTAATCCCTATAACCAAACTGCAAGTATTCCTTCTAATGAGAGTTGCCAACAATTTGAGAGAAACGCACCACTTATAACAAAGGTTTCAGTTTTGGATACAGATGATTCTGATGGAAGGATCGAAATCAACTGGTCCTTGCCCTCCCCTGACGAAATAGACACAATTGCTTCCAATGGACCATTTGGTTTTAGGCTTTTGAGATCAATTGGGGCGGACAATACAGATTTAACTTTGATAGAAGAATCTGTTGTAATCAAAGAAGAATTTAACTCTCTTAGGGCGGACACTTCCTATATCGACTTGGGATTAAATACTGAACAAAATATTTATAATTATAGGGTTGAATTCTTTGTAGGTAACAATCTTATTAATTCAAGCAATACGGCATCTTCATTGTTTTTAATAGCCATAGGAAGAGATCATAATGTTGAATTAAAGTGGCAATCCTCAGTGCCTTGGACAGAAATATTTTATAATATTTATCATGACAGTAATGATGAACTTATATTTCTGAATCAGGTCACTGGTGACAATTTCATCATTCCTGATTTACCTAACGGAATAGAACAATGTTATGTCATCGAAAGTGTAAGCACCTATGGCTTGGATAATATCATCGATCCCATTTTAAACACATCTCAAATTGCATGTGCTATACCAACTGATTCAATTCCTCCTTGTCCACCAGTCCTAACCGTAACAACTGAATGCCAACAAAGTATACTAATTAATGAATCTTTTACTAATGAAATTACTTGGTCATATTCTGACCTTAGTTGTTCAAACTCGGGAGACACAAAAAATATTAGTATTCTTTACAGTTTATCTGAACAGGAAGAATTGAGAGAAATAGATATGGTTTCATTGTCGGACAATATCTTTTTTCATGAGATCACCAATAATATTTCAGGATGTTATGCTCTGGTCGGAATCGACTCGAGCGGTAATAGAAGTGAAAGAAGCTCAGTCATATGTGTAGATAACTGTCCATCATATCGCTTACCTAACGCCTTTACCCCCAATGATGACAACAATAATGATCTCTACGTACCAATCATCAACAGATTTATAGAAAGAGTCGAATTCGAAGTATATAATCGATGGGGGCAGATTGTATTTGATACTGACGATCCAGCTATCCAATGGGATGGTACTAACTATGGAGGTCAACAACTGGCTGATGGGACCTATTACTTCACGTGTAGAGTTTTTGAACGACGTGTAAGTGGAATCGAAGAACAAGTTGAGCCCTTAAGCGGTTATATTCAAATAATAACGGGAAATTAATGTTTACAGGCATAGTCGAATGCGTCGGGGAAATAATAGATATAGTCAAAGACAAAAGTAACGTCCATATTACTATATCATCTGACATATCTTCAGAACTTAAAATTGATCAATCTGTTGCTCATGATGGGATTTGCTTGACAGTTATTAAGACTGATGGTAATAATCATACTGTAACCGCAATAGACGAAACTCTAAATAAGACTTGTTTAGGTGATTGGATCATAGGCCAATCCGTTAACCTCGAAAGATGTATGACATTAGGTGGTCGTTTAGATGGTCATATTGTACAAGGCCATGTGGACTGTACTGCAACATGTATTTATATCAAGGAATCAAATGGAAGCTGGGAATTTAGATTTAAATATCCAAGTGAGTTCGATGGTCTTATAATTTCTAAAGGATCAATAACAGTTAATGGGACAAGTCTTACAGTAGTAAATCCTTCAGAAGGAGAATTCAGTGTTTTTATTATTCCCTATACTTATCACAATACTAAATTTAATCAAATCAAAGTTGGGAGTTTGTCCAACTTGGAATTTGACATATTAGGTAAATATATTTTGAAAAATCTGACATTACATAAGGCATAACCATCAAAATAAACAACTACTCGAGCTATTATATTACTTTAAAAATTAAAAGAGTGGAATTTTATGAGATGGACATTAGCAGTAATTTTTAATTAAAAAAGGCCAACTCAATAGAGTTGACCTTCTAATTTCTCAAGCATTTTTGATACCTGTTTATTCTTCTACTTCTTCCTCCTCTTCTACATACTCTTGTGCTGTAACAGCCAAGGTGTCGTAACGTCTCAATCCAGTTCCTGCAGGAATCTTCTTTCCTACAATAACATTTTCTTTAAGACCTTCTAAACGATCCCTTTTAGCGTTTATAGCTGCCGTACTAAGTACCTTAGTAGTCTCTTGGAATGAAGCGGCAGAAATCCAACTTACTGTTCCTAAAGAAGATTTAGTTATACCTTGCAACAATGGCTTAGATGTAGCTGCAATCGCATCTCTGAACTCTACCACTTTTAAATCATTTCTCTTCAAGTATGAGTTCTCTTCTCTAATTTGTCTTATTGTTGCAATCTGCCCTGGTCGAAGCTTATTGGAATCACCAGATTCAGTAATCACTTTTTTATCAAAAATCCAATCATTCTGAGCTAAAAAGTCATACTTCTCAACTGGTTCACCCTCTAAGAAAGTTGTATCACCCGCATCTACAATTTCAACTCTTCTCATCATTTGGCGACATATAGTTTCTATATGTTTATCGTTGATACCAATCCCTTGTGATCTATAAACTTCCTGTATTCCATTGACTATATATCTCTGAACTCCACCTGGCCCCATGATATTCAAGATATCTTGAGGAGAAGTTGCCCCATCTGACAAATGAGATCCTGCCCTTACGAAATCACCCTCCTGTACTAACAAGTGTTTGGATAATCCTACAAGATATTTTCTCTTTTGACCAGACTTTTCGTCTTCTATGAAAATCTCTCGATTTCCTCTTTTTAACTTACCGAAAGAAACTATACCATCAATTTCAGCTGTAACTGCAGGATTTGAAGGATTTCTTGCTTCAAATAATTCTGTTACTCGTGGAAGACCACCCGTAATATCCTGAATCTTTCCTAATTGACGTGGAATCTTCGCTATTCTTGATCCAGCAATGATGCTATCACCATTCTCGACCAAAATATGCGACCCTACTGGCAAGTTATAGCTTTTCATAACCTCACCATTCTCATCAACTATATTTACAGTTGGAATTTTCTTCTTCTTCTTTGATTCGATTATGATCTTTTCGACATTGCCTGTCTGATCATCTCTTTCTGCTCTAAAAGATACTCCTTCTTCAATGGACTCGTATTGTACAATTCCCGAAAACTCAGAAACAATAACAGCATTGAATGGATCCCATTCACATATCACTGTTCCCTTCTTAATTTTTCGTTTCCCTTTAACGAATAAGTTTGAACCGTAAGGAATATGAAGATTAGCTAAAACCTTTTTTGTTTCAGGCTCCAGAATTCTTAATTCTCCAGATCGTGAAAGAACCACTTCGTTTACATCATCTCCGTCTTTGTAAGATACTGTGCTCACATTATCAAATTCCAATATCCCATCGAACTTCGCGACATTAGACGATTCAGTTTTACTTACTGATGCTACACCACCCACGTGGAAGGTTCTTAATGTTAACTGTGTTCCTGGCTCACCAATACTCTGAGCTGCAATAACTCCTACGGCATCTCCTAATTCTGAAATCCGACCAGTTGCCAAATTTTTCCCATAGCACTTAGTACATACCCCTTTCTTAGTCTCACATGTTAAAACCGATCGTATTGTAACTGTTTCAACACCTGCATCTTCAATTTTTCTTGACAACTTCTCAGTGATATACTCATTAGCAGCCAAGATTAATTCATCAGTCTCGGGATGTAGGATATCATATAGCGAGTACCTTCCTGCAATTCTCGGGGCAAGATTTTCGACTACCTTATCATTATCAATTAGCGCTGTTGTTTCTATTCCTCTTAAAGTATCACAATCCTCTTCGATTATAATTACATCTTGAGATACATCAACAAGTCGTCGTGTTAGGTATCCAGCATCTGCTGTTTTAAGCGCGGTATCTGCCAAACCTTTTCGTGCACCGTGGGTAGATATAAAGTACTCGAGTACGGATAATCCGTCAACGAAGTTGGCCAAAATCGGATTTTCAATGATAGCCCCACCAGTATCTCCAGATTTTCTTGGCTTAGCCATCAATCCCCTCAATCCACAAAGCTGTTTAATCTGTTGCTTACTACCCCTTGCTCCACTATCCAACATCATATATACTGAATTGAAGCCACCCTTATGCTCAGCCAATTCTTTCATAAGGGAATCTGTGATCTTATTATCAGCGAATGTCCACTTATCTATAACTTGATTATACCTCTCATTTGAGGTAATTAATCCCATATTGTAATTCTCCCATACTTCATCAACTTCGTCCTGAGCCTCAACAAGAGTGCTTTCCTTGATTGTAGGAGTAATTAAATCTCCAAGGTTGAAGGATAACCCACCTTTAAATGCCCAGTAAAATCCTAAATCTTTGATTTGATCTAAGAATTCAGCTGCCACGGTAAAATCCGTTCTTTCGATGATATCTCCGATTACTCTCTTTAGATTCTTCTTGGTCAATAGATCATTGCAATAAGGGACTCCTTCTGGAACTTTCTCATTAAAAAGTACTCTACCAACTGTAGTAATAACTCTTTCATGTACTAAATGCCCTAATTCATTTTCTACTAATACCTTCACAGAAACTCTATCGTGTAGGCCATATTTGCCCTCATTATAAGCAATCATCACCTCTTCAGATGAGTAAAAATTTCTTACTTCTTCATCTTTCTTATTATCTGCTTTGGGCTTTGTGATATAATAAAGACCCAATACCATATCCTGTGATGGCAATGTTATAGGAGAACCGTTCTGAGGATTCAACATATTATGACATGCGAGCATGAGTAGTTGAGCCTCTAGTATCGCACCTTGACTTAACGGTACGTGAACTGCCATTTGGTCACCATCAAAATCCGCGTTAAATGCTCCACAAACCAATGGGTGCAATCTAATAGCTTTACCCTCTACAAGTTTAGGCTGAAACGATTGTATCGATAGTCTGTGTAATGTAGGGGCCCTATTGAGCATGATTGGGTGTCCTTTCAAAATTCCCTCCAATATCTCCCAGATAACAGGATCCTTTCTATCTACCAGTTTCTTAGCAGATTTTACGGTTTTAACAATGCCTCTCTCTATAAGCTTCCTAATAATAAAAGGCTTAAATAGCTCTGAAGCCATTCCTTTAGGCAAACCACACTCATGTAGCTTTAGGTTAGGTCCTACAACTATCACTGATCTACCAGAATAGTCTACCCTTTTTCCTAAAAGGTTTTGTCTAAATCGACCTTGTTTACCTTTTAAAATATCGCTTAAAGACTTTAAGGATCTACCTCCCTCTGCCTTAACCGCATTAGATTTTCTTGAGTTATCAAACAACGAGTCAACAGCCTCTTGTAGCATTCTCTTTTCATTTCTCAAGATCACCTCTGGAGCTTTAATCTCTAATAGCCTTTTCAATCTATTATTTCTGATTATCACTCTTCTGTAGAGATCATTAAGATCTGAACTCGCAAATCTTCCTCCATCAAGTGGCACTAAAGGCCTCAATTCTGGTGGAATAACTGGTAGGTACTCAATAATTGTCCATTCAGGCTTATTCTCAATTCTCGTTTGTCCATCTCGGAATGCCTCAACAACTCTCAACCTTTTTAGCGCCTCTGACTTTCTCTGCTGAGAAGTTTCTGTAGCAGCTTGATGTCTAAGATCATATGAAAGTTGATCTAAATCTAACCTTTCTAACAATCCTTTGACCCCTTCTGCCCCCATCTTAGCGATAAACTTATTAGGATCTGTATCGTCCAACAATTGGTTGTCAGGTGGCAGAGTTTCTAATATCTCAAAATATTCTTCCTCAGTATAAAGCTCTTTTTGCTCTATTTCTCCTTCCTTGACACCAGGTTGGATTACTACATATCTTTCATAGTATATGATAGTTTCTAACTTCTTTGATGATAATCCAAGTAAGTAACCAATTTTATTTGGCAATGATTTAAAAAACCAAATATGTACGACTGGAACAACCAATTTGATATGCCCCATTCGCTCTCTTCTCACCTTCTTTTCTGTAACTTCTACTCCACATCTATCACATACAATCCCTTTATATCGTATTCTTTTATACTTACCGCAGTAACATTCATAATCCTTTACAGGACCGAATATCCTTTCACAGAACAAACCGTCGCGTTCTGGCTTGTATGATCTATAGTTTATAGTCTCAGGTTTGAGCACTTCCCCAAATGATCTTTCAAGTATATCATCTGGAGATGTCAGACTAATCGTAATTGAATCGAACTCAGAATTAGTTCTACTTAAACTCTTTTTAAATGGCATATTGTCTGGCCTTTTTAATGTTCTTTTAATAAAAATTAGTCAAACTTCACGTCAAGAGCTAATCCTCTCAATTCGTGAATCAATACATTGAACGACTCTGGAATATTCGGCTCAGGTAAATTCTCACCTTTAACAATAGCCTCATATGCCTTCGCTCTTCCCATTATATCGTCTGATTTAATAGTCAATAATTCTCTCAGAATATGTGAAGCTCCAAATGCTTCAAGAGCCCAAACTTCCATTTCACCAAATCGCTGACCACCAAATTGTGCTTTACCACCTAATGGTTGTTGTGTAATCAATGAATAAGGGCCAATTGACCTTGCGTGCATCTTGTCATCAACCATGTGGGACAACTTGATCATATAGATGATGCCCACAGTAGCTTGTTGGTGGAATTTATCACCGGTCTCCCCGTCATAAAGGTATGTTTGCCCCAATTCTGGAAGTCCTGCCTTCTTGATATATTCATCAATCTCTCCTATAGAAGCACCGTCAAAAATCGGAGTGGCAAATTTAACTCCTAATTTTTCTCCTGCCCATCCCAAAACAGTTTCAAATATCTGACCGATATTCATCCGTGATGGAACACCTAACGGGTTAAGTACTATATCAACAGGAGTTCCATCCTCTAAGAAAGGCATATCTTCTTCTCTTACAATTCTCGCAACTATACCTTTATTTCCATGCCTACCTGCCAACTTATCCCCAACTTTAAGCTTTCTCTTTTTGGCCATATATACTTTGGCCAACTTAAGAACACCTGCTGGTAATTCGTCACCGATACTAATGTTAAATTTCTCTCTCTTGTACCGGCCTACCTCATTATTGACTTTGATGCTATAGTTATGTAGCAATCTTGCAACAAGCTTGTTAGTATGGTCATCTTTGGTCCAATTAGAATAATCTATTTGAGCAAATTCTAAATCTTTGAACACCTTGTTCGAGAACTTAGTACCCTTAGAGATTAATTGTTCATTATAGATATTTCTAACACCATTTGATGTTTTACTTTGTAATAAAGACATCAATTTATCAATTAAAATGGTCTTTAACTCGTTTAGAGCAACCATATGGCGATCTTCTAATTTTGATAGAAGTTCTTTTTCTTGAACCTTTTGATATTTATCTTTCTTAGCTCGAGCAAATAATCTCTTATCGATTATAACTCCTTTTGTAGAAGGCTTTGCTTTGAGTGAGGCATCCTTGACATCACCAGCCTTATCCCCAAATATCGCTCGAAGTAGCTTTTCTTCAGGAGTAGGGTCAGATTCTCCTTTAGGAGTGATCTTACCTATCAGTATGTCTCCTTCTTTTACCCAAGCACCTGTTCTGATGATACCATTTTCATCAAGATCTTTCGTTCCTTCTTCACTTACATTAGGGATATCATTTGTCAATTCTTCTTCACCCAACTTCGTGTCCCTTACATCAAGTTCGAAGCTCTCGATATGTATTGATGTAAATACATCCTCTTTTACCACTCTCTCTGAGAGTACGATAGCATCCTCAAAATTGTATCCTTTCCAAGGCATAAATGCCACCTTCAGATTCTGACCTAAAGCCAACTCTCCTTTTTCAGTAGCATAACCATCACAAAGCAAACTTCCCTTGGTAACTCTATCACCTTTTCTAACCAAAGGTTTAAGATTTATCGAAGTCCCTTGATTAGTTCTTCGGAACTTGACGAGCTCGTATTTCTTGATATTATTATCAAATGAAATTAACTCCTCTTCGTCAGTTCTATCATACTTAATAACGATTTCATTAGCATCAACATATTCTACTACTCCATCCCCTTCAGCATTTATCAACATACGACTATCCTGAGCAACTTTGGCTTCGATACCAGTTCCTACAATTGGACTGCTTGGCTTAACTAATGGTACTGCCTGACGTTGCATGTTTGACCCCATCAAGGCCCTGTTAGCATCATCATTTTCTAAGAATGGAATGAGTGATGCTGATACCCCAACAATCTGATTTGGTGCCACATCCATATATTCAACCTCATTCGGCACCAAAACAGGGAAATCCCCATGTTCTCTACTTTTTATTCTATCAGATAGGAATGCGCCTTTTTCCGATAGAGGTGCATTAGCCTGTGCGATTTTCTTAAAATCCTCTCCCTCTGCTGACAAGTATTGTACATCTCCATCTAAATCAACATTACCGTCAATAACTGGTCGATATGGAGTCTCTAAGAATCCCATTTTATTCACTTTTGCGTGTACGCAAAGTGTAGATATCAATCCAATATTGGGTCCTTCTGGTGTCTCAATTGTACATAATCTACCATAGTGGCTATAGTGAACATCTCTCACCTCAAAGCCTGCTCTTTCTCTACTTAACCCCCCTGGCCCTAAAGCAGAAATCCTTCTTTTATGCGTGATCTCAGAGAGTGGATTCGTTTGATCCAAGAACTGCGACAACTGCGATGTGCCAAAGAAAGAGTTAATAACTGATGATAATGTACGAGCATTGATTAAATCTATCGGAGTAAATACTTCATTATCCCTTACATTCATCCGCTCTCTGATCGTTCTAGCCATCCGTGCCAGACCTACACCGAATTGAGCATACAACTGCTCACCCACCGTTCTAACTCTTCTGTTACTTAAATGATCGATATCATCTAATTCAGCCTTCTGGTTTACGAGAAGTACTAAATACTTAACTATTGCCAAAATATCATCTTTGGTAAGCACCAAGGTATCTAATTCAGCATTTGTATGAAGCTTTCGATTTATCTTATATCTACCGACCTCACCTAAATTATATCGCTTATCAGAGAAGAATAATTTATCAATTATACCACGAGCTGTCTCTTCATCAGGGGGATCAGTTCCTCTCAGTTGTCTATAGATGTGTTGGACAGCTTCAATTTCAGAACTCGATGGATCTTTCTGTAAAGTATTGTAGATTATCGAGTGATCCTCTTCTATATCTTCTTTTTGAAGGATCAAAGTCTCAACTCCTGCTTCTGAAATTAATTTAGTGTTCTCTTCATCAAGGACTATATCCCTTTCTAAGATAATTTCATTTCTCTCAATTGTCACTACCTCTCCAGTATCTTCATCTACAAAGTCTTCGGTCCACTTTCTAAGTACCCTTGCCGCCAGTTTTCTACCGATCGCTTTTTTCAATGAACTTTTTGATACCTCTACTTCTTCCGATAACCCAAAAAGATTGAGAATATCCTTATCAGAGTCAAATCCAATAGATCTCAATAATGTAGTAACTGGAAATTTTTTCTTTCTATCGATGTACGTGTACATCACGTTGTTGATGTCAGTGGCAAACTCCATCCAAGCTCCCTTAAAAGGGATTACTCTTGCAGAGTATAGTTTTGAACCGTTAGGGTGAAAACTCAGACTAAAGAATACACCTGGAGATCTATGAAGTTGCGATACTATGACTCTTTCAGCACCATTGACCACAAAAGTTCCTTTTGGAGTCATATACGGTATATTCCCTAAGAATACATCCTGAACGATAGTTTGAAAATCGACATGTTCTTCATCATTACATGACAACCTCAACTTGGCTTTAAGTGGAACGCTATATGTTAGCCCTCTCTGCATACACTCCTCGATTGCATATCTTGGAGGATCAATGAAATAATCCAAAAATTCGAGAACAAATATGTTTCTCGCATCAGTGATTGGAAAATTTTCTTGAAATACCCTAAATAATCCTTCATGCCCCCTATTCTCAGGAGTCGTCTCCAATTGAAAGAATTCTTGGAATCCCTTCAGTTGTATTTCCAATAAATCTGGATAGCTAGAAGGAAGTTTTATTTTTCCGAAGTTGACCCTTGGTTTTGTATGGGCTATCATGGTTCCGTTGGATGCCATTCAATCTAAATTTTAAAAATTCTTAAAAGAACACTAATTCTTAACAAAAACAACGAAAGGCTTAGTCTGAACAGTGTTCAGACTAAGCCGTAATATTTGTTGCTATGTAGGATAATAATCCAAATGCATAAATACCTCCGTAGAATTACTTTAATTCTACTTCAGCACCTGCAGCCTCTAAAGCAGCCTTAATAGACTCTGCTTCTTCTTTGGATACTTTCTCCTTGATGACACCTGGAGCTCCATCTACAAGCTCTTTAGCATCTTTCAATCCTACACCTAAAAGATTTTTCACTTCTTTTACTACCGCAAGTTTAGCACCACCTGCAGAATTTAACATAACATCAAATTCTGTTTGCTCTGCTCCTCCTGCATCACCGCCACCTGCCGCTGGGCCTGCTGCTACTGCAACTGCTGCCGCTGCTGGTTCGATTCCATACTCATCTTTAAGTATGTCAGCTAACTCCTTTACATCTTTAACTGTAAGGTTTACTAACTGTTCTGCGATTTCTTTTAAATCAGCCATTTAAGTTTTCTTTTTTAATTGTTAAATAATAATGGCGCGTAAAAAATAAAAATATATAATACGTTGTCTTGGAAGCCTTAATTCTCCGCTCTTGCCTCAAGGGCTTTCAATAACCCACCAATGGTGCTGCTACCTGAGTTCAATGAGCCAACTACATTCTTCATTGGAGATTGTAGTAATAATATTATATCGCCAATCAAGTCTTCTTTAGACTTGAGTGATTTCAATACGTCTAATTGATCATCTCCTAAGAATACATCTTTGTCTATGTATGCCGCCTTTAATACAGGCTTCTCTGAAGACTCTCTAAATTCTTTAATCACCTTTGCTGGAGCACTACCATTGCTTGAAAACATAACGGTAGTCGGACCTTTTAGAGCTTCATACAAACCCTCATATCCATCTTCTGCTGGAAATGACTCTAATGCTTTTTGAGCCAAAGTATTTTTGACTACTTGCATCTTGATTCCTTGCTCATAGCAAAGACCTCTTAATTTATTCACCTGCTCAACAGTCATAGCCGAAGAGTCAGTTAGGTAAAAGAACTGATGACTATCAAAAGATTCCTTTAGCGCTTCTATTGCTGTAGCTTTTTCTTCTCTTGTCATGTCTTATTGCTTAAAAGATTTAGGATCAATAGATATACCCGGGCTCATCGTGCTTGCCACACTTATAGATTTGATGTATGCCCCTTTAGCCGATGAAGGTTTCATCTTAATCAGAGTAGACAACAACTCATCTGCATTGCCAACTAATTTGTCTGGTGAAAAACTAACTCTCCCTATAGAAGAATGAATGATTCCATATTTATCCACTCTAAAGGAAATTTTACCACCTTTTACATCCTTTACAGCTGCACCCACATTAGGTGTAACCGTACCAGTTTTAGGGTTAGGCATAAGTCCTCGAGGTCCCAAAATACGACCTACTCGACCCAACTGAGCCATCACATTTGGAGCTGCTATAACCACATCGATATCGGTCCATCCTCCTTGTATTTTCTTAATATACTCATCAAGACCTACATGGTCTGCACCCGCATCTTTAGCCTCTTGCTCTTTATCAGGAGTACATAAAACAAGTACTGTCTTATCTTTTCCCGTACCATGAGGCAACGACACCGTACCTCTAATTGCCTGATCTGCTTTCTTAGGATCTACTCCAAGTCGGATGTGAAGATCAACTGAGGCATCAAATTTTGTGCAGTTCACTTCTTTTAATAGTGACATTGCATCGAGAGTTGAGTACAGCTTTTCACTATCCACTTTCTCAAGTGCAGCTTTTCTCTTTTTTGACAATTTTGCCATTTTTCAATTTTTTAAAAGGTTCGAACGCTCAAATGACTAAGCTCCCTTTATTTAATTAATAATTTTCTTTTTGCTTTTTAAGCTTCAGTAGCCCAAGGAGCATCTCCCTTAATTGTAACGCCCATACTACGGGCAGTTCCTGCGATCATTTTCATAGCCGACTCGATCGAAAATGCATTTAAATCAGGCATTTTATCTTCAGCTATGGCTTTGACCTGATCCCAAGTCACAGAGCCAACTTTATTACGATTTGATTCGGGTGAACCCTTCTTTAATTTAGCTGCTTCTAATAATTGGATCGCCGCAGGTGGAGTCTTAATGATAAAATCAAAAGACTTGTCCTGATAAACAGTTATCACCACCGGTAGTAACTTACCTTGACTTTCTTGTGTTTTAGCATTAAAACGTTTACAAAACTCCATGATGTTCACGCCCTTAGCACCTAATGCAGGACCAACTGGTGGAGACGGGTTAGCCGCACCACCTCTTACTTGAAGCTTTAAAAAAGTTTCTACAACTTTAGCCATAATTATGATTGTTTTTCGACTTGCATGAAATTGAGCTCAACTTCAGTACCTCGTCCAAATATTTTTACTATTACTTTTAATTTTTTCTTTTCCTCGTTTACCTCCTTCACATCTCCAACAAATCCGTTGAAAGGACCGTCAGTTATTTTTACTGACTCGCCTACCAAGAATGGTTCAATCATAGACTCGCCTATATCCTGAGATTCATCCACTTTGCCTAACATTCTATTCGCCTCCGATTCTTGCATCGGAATAGGATTATTCTTACCCAAAAAATGAATCACATTAGGAATATTAGCGATACCGCTAACCATATCAGGAGAAAACTTATCAGGAATTGCTTCAATAAGAATGTAACCAGGAAGTATATTTCGTTCTAAGATTACCTTCTTACCATTTCTAATCTTATAAACTTTTTCAGAAGGAACCAATACTTGAGTCACAACCTCAGACCATTTAGATCTCTCAATTTCCAGCTCAATTCTTTCTTTGATTTTCCTTTCCTTCCCGCTTATAACACGCAATGAATACCAACGACCTTTAGTGTCTGACATAGCTAAGTATTAGATTCCAACATTGTAAATACTATCCAATACCCCTTTCCAAACTACATCCATTACCAATATCAACAATGCTATGATAGCTGATGCTATTAAAACTACTGTTGTACTACTCAATAAGTCAGAAAAAGAAGGCCAAGTCACTTTATGTAAAAGCTCATTGTAACTTTCTTTTATATATAAAACAATGCTATCCATTAGTATTACATTCTTTAGTGATAATCACCCCGAAGAAAAATTCTCCGATTTCTTGCAGGGGAGACAGGACTTGAACCCGCAGCCTACGGTTTTGGAGACCGTTGCTCTACCAATTGAGCTACTCCCCTATCTCTTTGATATACCGACAGTTATACATTTATAAAGTCCGTATACGAAAAGTATTAAGATGAAAAGAAGTGTCCTTCTATAAGGACACTTCTATTTCATAATTATATTTCAAAAACGTTGGTAGACGAATCTACTACGCTATAATCTCAGTAACTTGACCTGCACCCACTGTTCTACCTCCTTCTCTGATCGCAAATCTCAATCCTTTTTCCATCGCAATTGGATTGATCAACTTAACTTCCAAAGTAACATTATCACCAGGCATAACCATCTCAACTCCAGCTGGAAGGCTCACATCACCCGTAACATCAGTTGTTCTGAAATAAAACTGTGGTCTATAACCATTGAAGAATGGAGTATGTCTTCCACCTTCATCTTTAGCCAATACATAAACCTCGCATTTGAAATGCATGTGTGGTTTAACAGAAGCTGGTTTACATATTACCATACCTCTTTTGATATCCGCCTTATCAATACCTCTCAAAAGGATTCCAGCATTATCACCAGCCTCTCCTCTTTCCAATATCTTTCTGAACATCTCTACCCCTGTTACTGTAGATGTCAAAGGCTTCTCATCTGGAGCCATCATACCGACAATCTCAACAGGATCACCTGTATTGATAACACCTCTTTCTATTCTACCAGTAGCTACTGTACCACGACCTGTAATAGAGAATACATCCTCTATTGGCATTAAGAAATCTTTATCAACATCTCTCACTGGCTCAGGAATCTCAGCATCAACAGCTGCCATCAATTCCATGATTTTTGCTTTTCCTTCGTCTGTACCTTCCAATGCTTTTAGAGCTGACCCTTGGATCACTGATGAATTATCTCCATCAAACTCATACATATCAAGAAGTTCTCTTACTTCCATCTCTACAAGCTCCAACATCTCAGGATCATCTACCAAGTCAACCTTGTTCATGAATACTACGATCTTAGGAACTCCTACCTGACGACATAACAAGATATGCTCTCTTGTCTGAGGCATAGGGCCATCTGTAGCAGCAACTACAAGAATAGCACCATCCATCTGAGCAGCACCCGTAACCATGTTTTTAACATAATCAGCGTGACCAGGACAATCAACGTGTGCATAATGACGATTTGCCGTCTCATACTCAACGTGGGCAGTATTGATCGTTATACCTCTTTCTTTTTCTTCAGGAGCTCCATCAATTGCGTCATAATCTTTCTTTTCAGAAAGACCCATTTCTGAAAGCACATAAGTAATTGCGGCAGTTAAAGTTGTCTTACCGTGATCGACGTGACCTATTGTTCCAATGTTTACGTGAGGTTTGGTCCTTTGAAAGGTTTCCTTGGCCATCTTGTTTAAATTTTAATTTAAGTATTAATCAATTTTAAAAAGCTAACAATTTATTTAGCAAAGTATTTTAATCGTCTATCTTTTGAGCCAATGAAGGGATTTGAACCCCCGACCCCTTCCTTACCATGGAAGTGCTCTACCCCTGAGCTACATTG
>JAHDDE010000011.1:0-64066 GCA_020629515.1 Saprospiraceae bacterium
TCGAACCCTCAACCCTCGGAGCCGAAATCCGATATTCTATCCAGTTGAACTACGTGGCCTAATAGAAATTGCAAATTTAAAGTTTACCACTGATTAAGTCCCAATTTTTATCCAGATAGTTTCATAAAGGCTTAAAACAGGTGTATCTTTATTACAGTACTAAATACCCAAAAATAAATTGATTAAAAGTAAGTCGATATTAGCTCTTACTGTTTTAGCCTTCCTTTCCTTAATGGCTCTTAGTCAAAATGATGCGATAGTAGATTCATTATTAGTAGACTCCAAATCGAAAATTCAAACATCTCCTTTAGATGCGTATGTAAGTGCAAAAAAAGCCCTTGATTTAGTAAATAAGAATAATTATGATCAACTAATCAGAGCAAAAGTATATGTGGGTAGAGCAATGATAACCTCTGATAAAAAAGAAGAAGGATTAATTATTTCTCAAGAGGCTCTAAAATTAGCACAAGACTATACACTGAAAGAATTAGAAGTATTAGCCCTAAATAATATTGGTTTATATTACTACCTCTTAGGCATATATGAAAAGGCCAATAGCTACTATCATCAAGCCCTTGATATAAGCGAAAAATTAGAAAATAACATACTCATTTTTCAACAGCTCAACCAGATTGCAATTTCTCTAATAGAATCGAAAGAATATGATAGTGCTCTTGAATACTTAGAAAAAACAAAAAAAATTGCCGAAGAAAATAAGTTTGATTCTTATTATCTCAAGTTAGCATACGGTAATATATCTTATGCATTATTATATCAAAAAAAATATGCTGAAGCATTACCTCCGATCGAAAAAGCTTTAGAACTTAACGAAAATACATCTGACAATACTAATCAAATAGTTGGATGGGATATGATGGCACAGATCAAAAATGGTTTAGGACAATATGGAGATGCCTTGACACACGCTGAAAAAGCCATTAAGCTATCTGAGAGCCTTAATTATACCGATGGCAGAATAATTGCACTAAATACCAAAGGGAAAATACTACTTAATTTAAAACGAAATAATGAGGCAATCTCTATAGCAAAAGAGGCTTTAGTACTTAGCAATTCTATCAAATCTGAACGATTTGTCATAGACTTATATACCACCACATATAAGGCTTATCAAGGCATAGGCAATTACAGAAAGGCAATGGAGTATCTTGAAATAATTAGAGAAAAAGAACTTGAAAACAATAGTCTTCAAAAGATAGAATTGGCCAAAAAATTAGAATTAGAATATCAAGTAGAATCTCGAGAAAAAGAAAACGAATCACTCATTGAAGCACAAAAGAAAAATGAAATAATTATTGGACAAAGAACCACTCTTTTTATTGCTGCTATTTCATTGGTGGGCCTACTCGGCTTAACTTCCTATCTATTATATAATAATCTCAAACAAAAAAAGAAGAATAACGAATTTCTAAATCGCACTGTAACACTTAGAACTAAAGATTTAGAAAATGCCAACAAAGAACTCAAATCATCAAATGAAGAATTGGAGAGATTTGCATTCGTAGCTTCGCATGATCTCAAGGAGCCGGTAAGAAATTTAGTATCATTCTCGACACTTCTAAAAAGAAAGCTCAAGGATTATAATGATGAAGCATTAAAAGAATACCTTTCAATTATCACTTTAAACGCTCAGAACATTTACGAATTAGTTGATGGGATACTTAACTTTAGCAGAATACGTAATTCTCCTTTTAATATAAAAGAAACCGATCTCAATAATATTATTCTATCTATTGAAAAGCTAATCTACTCTACTATCGACAATAAAAATGTAGTAATCACTAAGCATAATTTAGATACAGTAAGGGCAGATTCATCACAGCTACTCCTTGTGTTGAAAAATATCATTGAAAATGGGATTAAGTATAATGACAACGAAATTCCTAAAATAGATATAAGGCAAGAAAGCAAAGATGGGTATGATATCATAATAATATCAGATAATGGGATTGGTATTGATCCTAAATATTACAAAGAAATATTTGACATGTTCAAAAGACTTCATAATAAAAATCAATATGAAGGAACCGGCCTCGGCTTAGCTATAAGCAAAAAAATTATAAGTAAACATGGTGGTACTATCTCAGTTAGAAAAAATGATTCTCAAGGTTCTACTTTTATCATAAACCTTCCGAAGTCTGTCACTTCATCTAATATTTAAATGCTATAAATTTGGCATATGATAGTTGCATCAGAAATTTTAAAGAAACATCAACTGAGGAATACTGAAATCAGGCGACAAGTATTGTCAATATTTATAGAGTTAGGTGACACAGCACTATCCAGTCAGGAAATTGAAGAAAAATTCGATAAAATTGATAGAGTTACATTATATCGAGTTCTCAAAAATTTTGAGGAGAAAGGCATTATTCATGTAGCCATAGATGGTAGTAATAAAACTCGATATGCGATGTGTTCTGATAACTGTACTACTCATCATCATCATGATCAACACGCTCACTTTCATTGTCAGAAATGCGATACGACAACTTGCATGGATATGATTAATGTACCAGCAGTGAGAATTCCAAAAGATTACGTGCTTGAGGACGCTCAGTTAGTATTAACTGGTATATGCAAGAATTGTATATAAATCATCTATAAGGAACGATTTTTGCACCACTTGGGTTATTCCTACAGCAGATCCAGAATATAATAATGAGAAAGGTAATTTTATTATTGGTCCTATTTTTCACAATAAACCTTAGCAAAAGTTATACACAATCCTCTAGTAGAACTATCGTACTCATCAATGGTACAGCTCATATAGTAGATCTATCTACTAATGGTTCAATATTAGCCCAATATCAATCCATACCAGACTATTTTAATTCTACTAAAACGAATGAACAGATCATAGCCGAATACGAAACTAAAGGATTAAATAACTTAGGACAGATTGAGTTATATACTGATTATAATCAGGGAAAAATGCCTGAACTCTCAAGTTTTAAAAAGAGTGAAATTGTATTAGACGAAAATAAACAATACATCGCCTTCAGCAGAGGTAGGGCAATACTCAACCAAAAAGCAGTTGATCAAATAAGACTCATATCAGATGCATATCAACGAAATGAAATAAGAGAAATAATCATTAACTCCTATCATGACGACAGCGTCAGGCAGCGTATACTGGCTAAGAACAGATCCAAAGCAATAAGTGACCTTTTGAATACATTTGGTGTACAGAGCAAAAATATTCAGATAAATATGCCCTATGGCCAAGAAAACAATCAACTGTATTTTGTTTATCTGAGCTTTGTGAAATAATAGCTTTGTTAAGGTATATTTATCTTAACAAGTAGTGAAAAATGAAAAATATCAGCGTAAACCATCTCATTGGACTCTTTTTCATCTTATTTCAAAATTTAATAGCTCAACAAATCTATTTTCCTCCAGCGAGCAATCAAGAATGGATAAAAAAATCGCCAGAGGAAGTTGGTTTCAATAGTGAATTATTAGATAGTGCTATCACGTATGCTGTACAAAATGTTACAACTAATAATGCTAATTTAGAAATTAATCATTATCAAAATTTTGGTACTGAACCCTTTGGTGATGGCATTGGAGTTCACAAAGTTCGTGGACAACAAACCGGTATAATTATCAAAAATGGATATATCGTTGCGGAGTGGGGAGAACCAAGTCGTGTAGATATGACATTTAGTGTCTCCAAAAGTTTTTTGTCCAGCACCATAGGTGTAGCTCATGATCTTGGCCTTATAAAAAGTGTCCATGACCAGGTAGATCTGTATATGTCTCCAATATTTCTGGCGAATCAAGAATTTGGATCTCAAAGAGCTCAAAACATCGGTCAACCCATGGTATTAGAACCATTTAAGTCCGAACATAATAATAAAATCACCTGGGATCACTTACTTAGACAAACAAGTGATTGGCAAGGTACTCTATGGGGCAAACCAGATTGGGCCGATCGCCCTAACAAGGAGGCTGCAAAAACATGGATCACAAGAGAAAGGCACGAACCAGGATCAGTATATAAATATAACGACACTCGAGTCAACCTTTTAGCTCTTGCTGCTACAAACCTATGGAATCGTCCTATACAAGGAGTCTTAAGAGAATATATCATGGACCCTATCGGAGCAAGCAATACTTGGAGGTGGATGGGGTATCATAACTCATGGATTATCCTAAACGGACAAGCCGTACAAGTTCCGAGTGGAGGTGGCCATTGGGGAGGAGGTATGTTTATCAATGCATATGATCAAGCCAGATTTGGTTATCTGACCCTACGACGCGGAAATTGGGCTGGTCAACAAATTCTGTCCGAAAAATGGGTATCTATGGCCCTTACACCTACTGATGTCAAAGATGATTATGGCTTCATGAATTGGTTCTTAAACACTAATCAAAAAAGACTACCGAGTGCCCCAGAAAGTGCTTTCTTTCATCTGGGTGCTGGGGTCAATATGGTTTATGTTGACCCTGATAATGACTTAACCATTGTACTAAGATGGATTGACGGAAAAGCTATGGATGGCGTGATAAAAAGAGTCATTAAATCATTAAAATAATATTAGCACCAAACAATAAACCAATGAAGTTGAAAAGGTTGATTATTTATTACAAGATCTTATTTTTCACCTTCTTACTATCATCTTGTACAGAAGAAAATAATTCGGTAGACTGGCCAGTATATCTTGGTGATCATCATAGTAGTCAATATTCTGAATTAATACAGATCAATGCACAAAATGTAAATCAGCTAAAAACTGCTTGGACTTACAACGCTGCTGAACCTCATCCCAATAACCGTTCACAGATACAATGTAACCCTTTAGTAGTATCTAATGTCTTATATGGCACATCCGCTACACAAAAGGTTTTTGCCCTTGATGCATCCGATGGCAGATTGTTATGGCAATTCGATCCCTACAATAATAACTATGATGATTATGGTATGGGCGTAAGCAGGGGGTTGATATATCATGACCAGAAAATCTTTTTCAGCTCAGGGCCTTTTGTATTTAGTCTCGATGCAAATAATGGAGAAAAAATTGAATCGTTCGGCATAGATGGTAAAATAGACTTAAGGCGCGGACTTAGCCCAAATGATGATTTCATGGTTTATGCCAATACTCCAGGAGTCATTTTTAAAAATAAATTGATAATTGGGGGTAGAGTATCTGAAAGTACTAATGCTGCAGCAGGACATATAAGAGCTTTTGATATTGATACAGGAGAACTTATCTGGACCTTTCATACCATCCCAAAACCTAATGAATTTGGATATCATTCTTGGCCCAAAGATGCCCATGCTCGTATAGGTGGAGCAAACGTATGGACCGGAATGGCCTTAGACAGTGAAAATGGGATTGTATATTGCCCTACGGGCTCTGCTTCTTATGATTTTTATGGAGGCGATAGAGCGGGAGATAATCTATTCGCTAATTGTTTAATTGCTCTGGATGCTAATACTGGTAAACGTATTTGGCATTTTCAGACGGTACATCATGACATTTGGGATCGAGACCTCCCCTCTCCACCAAATTTGATCCAACTTAATAAAGGTGGAAAAGAAATACCCGCTATTGTCCAAACAACAAAAAATGGCTTCATTTTCATATTTGATAGATTATCGGGCGAACCTCTCTACCCTATTAATGAAGTTGATGTACCAACCTCCCAGCTTAAAGGAGAAATCAATTCTAAGACACAGCCTGTACCTGCCGTTTTCCCAAATTTTTCGAGATTGCAATTGACTAAAAATGATTTAGCCAATCGTAATGAAGAAGCCGCTAGCTATGCGCATGCCATATGGTCCAGTTCTTATTATAATTCGGGTTTATTTGATCCTCCCAGCGAATCTGGTACTATCCTATTCCCTGGATTTGATGGTGGTGCCGAATGGGGAGGCGCAGCTTATGATCCAATAGAAAACCACTTGGTAGTGAATTCTAATGAAGTACCATGGAGAATAACAATGGACGAAATAAAACCAGCTACTAAAGGAGAAAGGTTATACAAAGTACTATGTCAAAACTGTCATGGCCAATCATTTGAAGGAAATAGTCTTTATGGTAATATACCAAGTCTGATCAATCTTAAATCTCATATAAGTCTATCAGAAGCTTCTAAAACAATATCATTAGGTAAAGGAATAATGCCTGCCTTTGGCCACCTAGAACAGAATCAAATTGAGGCTATTTATAATTATATAAATGGCGAGGATATCACGCCAGTAGAAACCAATAAAGATTGGCCCTATCCCTATAGCATGAGGGGATATGAAAAACTACTAGCCCCTGATGGATTTCCTATAATTACTCCACCTTGGGGACAACTGACCTCAATCAACTTAGACAGTGCAACTATTAATTGGCAAATCCCACTTGGCACACATCAGGAATTACTTGATCAGGGGTTGCCTCCTACTGGTACAGAAAACTATGGAGGTCCAATTATAACAAAAGGGGGACTTATATTTATTGCGGCGACTATGGATGAAAAGATTAGGGCTTTTGACAAAAAAAATGGAAAATTATTATGGGAAGCTCCTCTTCCTGCGGCTGGCTATGCAACTCCTGCTACTTATATGATAGATGGTAAGCAATATGTTGTAATTGCTTGTGGAGGAGGAAAACTGGGGACAAAATCTGGTGATTCTTATGTCGCATTTTCACTTTGAATCAAATTTTTTCTTAGTTCTCGAGCTCTAAGATCTGGCCCGTCGTGCGACCAACCAGGAGCCAAAAAGATATATTTCAATCTATCAGACCAAGAATTCGTCTTCTTAATGTCTTTCCATATAGAGCGATATTCATGAGTGGCTACATTGATGAGATTATTAGAGGTTAAATTTTTAGTTAGTCCATAAACAGGCTTTTCATCAATTTTTTCTTCTGAAAAGGTTCCAAAAATTCTATCCCACAATATGAAAATACCACCATGGTTGCAGTCTAAATATCGAACATTGCTGGCGTGATGTACTCGATGATGAGACGGAGTATTGAAAATGAACTCTACTGGTCTTGGCAATTTGTATATCAAATCAGTATGGACCCAAAACTGGAATATTAAATTAATGCTATGGGCAATGAAAATCATAAGCGGGTCAAAACCTAATAATGGAAGCCATAGCCAAAATAAATATTTGTGAATACGTTCACCAGCTCCCTGTCTAAGTGCTGTCCCAAAATTCATGTATTGTGAAGAGTGATGTGAGACATGTCCAGCCCAGAACAATCGCACTTCATGGTTCAACCTGTGAAACCAATAATAACTAAAGTCATCCAGTACAATCAATACCCCCCAGGCCCATATCTGACGATCAACAATATCCCGTAAAGGGGATATCTCATGAAGGGCATAAATCGCGATGAAAGCCACTACTTTAGGTATAAATTCAACCACCGCAGTGATCAAAAGCATACCTAAAGAGACCCAAGTGTCTTGGCTTTTATATAAATCTAATTCTTTATACTTGGCGTAGTATAGCTCAACAATTAAAGCAATAATAAATATCGGTAACGCAATAAAAGACAGATTGTCTTCTTTTAATAACTCTATGGCTTTTGCAAAATCCATATGTGTCTTTTAATTTGACAAATACGGCTCGATTACCTCCTTCCAAATCTTATAACCAGTGCCATTCATATGTAACTTGTCTGCAATAAATAGCTCTGGCTTAACGTCTCCTTGGTCATCACACATTGGAGTCCATACGTCAATAATTTGAACATTCTTTTGTTCTACAGCCCAATCATTCATCAAGTCTATCAAAGTTAAATATTGCTCCTTATAGCCCCATCGCGCTACGCTTGGCTTCGGCGTTATAAAATACACTCTACATTCTGGCAAATGGGCATGAATATCTTGCACAACTCCTTTCATATCCGCCATTATAACTTGATTAGATTTGCCCGCAGCGATGTCATTATCTCCTTCATAGATAAAAATCTTTTTGGGATTATACTTTAACATTAGTTTGTATCCAAAATATCTCAAATCGCTGGTGTGGGAACCTCCAAATCCACGATTGATAATATTGAAATTTGGATAACTCTCTTGGAGCGTCGTCCAAAACCTCACACTCGAACTTCCTGTAAAAATGATGGGCTCCACAAGATCAATTTCTTGATCTTGTAGATTAAATGCTTCTATCTCTTCACTAAACCGCCAAGGATCTTGAGTGAATCCATTAATGCATATCGCAAGAAAAAATAAAAAAGGGAAGTAATATTTCATATTTGACCAAATTGAGACTATATCCATGCATCCAAAATACCACCCATGACGGCTCCTGTTACAATCCAATAACCAATGTGGATCCATGTATTCTTCTGTCCCCTTCTCTCAAACAATCCGTTGATCATAAACAATGGAAGTGCGAAAAATCCAACATACATAGCCCCGTGAAGCAATCCATGTTGTACGGTATGGAAGCTACCATAATCTTCAAGACCTAAATGACCACCATGAGTAGTTTCGATGAAAATTTTAAGAGCAAAAGCAAGAATAAGTGACATCAAAAAAGAGACACCATAAATCAGTCCCAAATTACCCTCTTCAAAATACTCTCTGGGTTTACCTGTTGATTCTAACCATGCTTCGCCAAATATTAGGCTATACCATAAATATCCAATAATCATTGGCACTAATCCTGCCACCACAATAGCAGGCCAATTAATAAAATCCATAGTTTTGAGTTAAGTTTAGTTATTATTGGTAAGATAATCATAGCTAAACTGATTATGAACTATTATACATTGAATTCTTGATAAATATTTCTGTTAAGCACATTTCGATTTTCTGGGCACTATATATCGGAATTATTACTGCCTTTGCTGCATCTTGTCACAAAAAGCCGACTAAGACAAGCGAAAATGTCTATTCGACCCTTAGGGCCGATATCACAGAAGTAACAGTGGCTGACTTTAGGACTTTTGTCCATGCCAATAACTTTACCACTACCGCTGATTCTTTTGGATGGTCGGGTTACTTTAATCCGGCTATTAATAATTGGGAAGTACTCGAGAATGCTAATTGGTTATTACAAGATGGAAAAAATCAAAAAAAAGATAAGTATCCTGTCGTGCATGTATCTTATCGTGATGCTTGTGCCTATTGCCATTGGAAAGGAGGAAGACTACCTACCGCACAAGAATGGGATCAGCTTGCTGGTGATTCTGTGATATTAGGTAACATATGGCAAGGATTATTTCCTCATATAGATGAAGGAAAAGATGGATATAAAATTCAAACCGCACCAGTTAAGTCATTTCCCGCCAACAAATTCGGTTACTATGATATGTTTGGGAACGTCTGGGAATGGACAACGACCATGCACCCCAAGGGCGAACGCATCATAAAAGGTGGTAGCTTTTTGTGTGATTACAATGTGTGTCAGGGCTACATACCATCAAGATACCAAACTACCGCAGATGATAGTGGCCTCAATCATTTGGGTTTTAGATGTGTATATGATAGCGCTAATCCCCAAAACTAATACCCATTTGTCTTGCCGTAGAAATTAAATAATGATCGTGTGAGACAAAGTTATATTTCTCAACCGCTTTAGCAATAGGGACTTCCTCCAGCTGGTGATTTTTATAGGTTACCATATTACCATACTTTTTCTCAACAACCATATTAAAAGCTTTTACTCCCATCGACGTGGCCAATACTCGATCAAAAGCACATGGTGTACCCCCGCGCTGAACATGTCCTAATACCGTTGACCTAACTTGTGCTTGACATCCTGATATTTCTAATTGATGTCTCAACAAATTAGCAACCCCACCTAACTTTACATGAGGATCACCGATGTCTTTACTGTTTGAACCAACAACAGTCCCCCCTAATCTTTTAGCTCCTTCGGCAATCACTATGTTAACAAATCCCCTCCCTCTCTCATATCTCTGATTGATTCTATCAACAACTTTGAGGACGTCATATTCTATTTCCGGAATAAGACATATTTCTGCTCCTCCTGCTATAGCAGTATGTAAAGCAATCCAACCCGCATTCCTTCCCATCACTTCCATTATGATAACTCTATGGTGGCTCTCTGCTGTTGTAACCAGTCTATCAAAACAATCAGTAGCAATCTCTACTGCAGTGGCAAATCCAAAAGTCCTATCGGTAGCAGAGAGATCATTGTCAATAGTTTTAGGAACTCCGATGATATTTAATCCTTTATCATACAACGCCAGTGAAATTTTTTGACTTCCATCACCACCTATATTTATGACCGCATCAAATCCATGCTCATTGATTTTTCTTATAAGTTCATCGGATCTATCTACTGTATTTATAGTACCATCAGCTCCTCTGACAGGAAATTCAAGTGGATTACCTTTATTGGTAGTCCGAATGATGGTTCCACCTTTGACATGTATTCCCGCTACCTTTTCTCTATTTAATTCAACTATTTCTACAGGGTCACTTAATATACCATTAAAAGCCTCTAAACTTCCCCATAGCTCGTATCCGCCATGGGACTTGGCAGCATTATAAATACCTCTTATTACAGCATTTAAACCTGGGCAGTCCCCTCCTCCTGTGGCGATGAGTATTTTCTTATTCATGATCGTCCATATTTTTAGATTTTCTAATATAATAAGCGCAAGTAGAATACCTTAATAATATTGGAAATTTTAAATATCAAGTCAGGTTTAAGCCCCTAATGGGAAAATCTCTTATTATCTTTAAAATTAAATTGCATATTAACTCCATATTCATATAAATACGTTCAAAATGACACAAAATTCCGCCACGATGACTTCAAAAGACCTAATGAATCTTGAAGATAAATATGGTGCACATAATTATCATCCCATACCAGTTGTATTGTCAAAGGGAGAAGGTGTATATGTTTGGGATAATGAAGGAAAAAAGTATTTTGACTTTTTAAGTGCATATAGCGCGGTTAATCAAGGCCATTGTCATCCTAAAATAGTGGAAGCTATGATCACTCAGGCCAAAGAGCTCAATCTAACTTCCAGAGCCTTTTATAATGACAAATTGGGGATCTACGAAAAATATATGTCAGAAAAGTTTTCATTTGACAAGGTTTTACCCATGAATAGCGGTGCTGAAGCTGTTGAAACTGCTATGAAAATTTGTAGGAAATGGGGATATGAGAAGAAAGGAATCCCTAACGGTAAGGCCAAAATAATCGTGTGCGGTCAAAATTTTCATGGGCGTACTATAAGTATAATCTCTTTTTCAAGTGATCCGGATGCTAAAGGCAATTTCGGTCCCTATACCCCTGGATTTATAAGTATACCGTATAATGATTTATCCGCTCTCAAAAAGCAAATTATAGAAGACTCTGATCATATAGCCGGCTTTTTGGTAGAACCAATCCAAGGAGAAGCTGGCGTCAATGTCCCTGATGAAGATTTTATTATGAGGGCTGCCGAAATATGCAAACAACATAACATCCTGTTCATAGCGGATGAAATCCAAACAGGCTTAGCCCGAACTGGTAGTATGTTGGCAGTCTGTGGAGAATGTACATGCCAACTAAAATGTGAGCAGCAGAATACTTACGTACACCCAGACATCCTCATACTTGGCAAAGCTCTGTCGGGTGGTGCATATCCTGTATCCGCTGTACTTGCTAATGATGAAGTAATGGAGGTCATAAAGCCTGGCCAACACGGAAGTACCTATGGAGGTAACCCTATGGCCTGTACTATAGCCATGGCCGCATTGGATGTAATAGAGGAAGAAAAACTTATGACCAATGCACGCAAACTTGGGGTGATATTCAGAGAGAGAATGCAACAATTGATAGCTAAGTATGACATTTTAAGTAGTGTAAGGGGGAAAGGCCTACTTAATGCGGTCATAGTCAATGATTCTCCTGAAAGTTCAACGGCTTGGGATATATGTATACGTTTGGCTAACAATGGATTATTGGCCAAACCAACTCATGGTAATATCATAAGATTTGCACCTCCATTAGTTATGACGGTAGGTGAGATACATAAGTGTTGCGATATAATAGACCAAACAATCAAGGAACACATAAATTCATAATTCAGAAAATAGCATAATAACAACCAAAAATCTGGAATAACAAGTTATCTATAGAATGAGAGGTTTGTATAACTCTATAAGTTTAGATATTGCAATCACATTTGATTCTATAAAAAAGGTTATAAGGAAGCTTCAGGGAAAAGTCTTTGGAGCTTCCTTTTTTTTCCTAATGAAATCTTAATCCCATCTGTATCTATTCAATTTGCCATGTAATTCCTTTAATTTTAGAATAGAAGAATTACGTTCTATGTTCGCAAAGATCAAGTCAGCTATATCAACCATTAGTGTATTAATTCCGATTATACTCGTCATATCAGGCTATGTTGTTATTGAAGTGACCACAATAAAAGTATATGATAGAAAAATCACAGATCAACATTACAATTATTACGATGGGACCTACGAATGGAATGAAGTTAAAACCAATATGGATTGGGAAGATGGCATAATAGCAGTAAATCCTGATTATAAGCAATTACTGCAAAAAGATCTAAACGTTATATCAAAACAATACGATTTTATCAACGATATCGATCTAAGCGAAAATATCGTCAGACTCAATAATTACGATGTCAAGATATGTTTGGAAGATCAAAAAATAAATATTACTGACTCCACTTTAATGAAAAAAATAGTTCGTACAGAGTTCAGTGCATTCCTCGAACTTTATGATAACAGCAGCAATCAATTGCTTCATAAACTTCGAGATAGAAGATTCATAATAGAAAATAATTTACTATCCTATGGATTTGCAAAAGATCGATTTTTAGAAAACAAGGCGGTTGAATTAGCCTATGTAGATATAGTTGAACGAATTCCTGACTTCATAGAGTCATACGAAATTCCTCGATTAAGGATAAGACAAATTCAAGGAGCCTATTCTTTCATTAATCTATTCTTTCCTCAAAGCAAGAAAGATGATGATCACTTTGATGTTAAGCCCGCTTCAGTAGAACTGAATCAAGGAGAATAATTACTTTCGACTTCAGAAAAGTAATATATGCGCATAGCAATTTTTGCCTCAGGCACTGGATCCAATGCAAAAAAAATATATCAAAAATCATTAGCAGAAGCGCATTTTGAGGTTTCTTGCATTTTATCCAATAGAAAGAATGCTAAAGTATTGGACTTTGCTGAACAAAATAATATTCCTCATAAACATTTTTTGAAAAGAGAATTTGTAGATAGTTCGGAGGTCATAAGATACCTCAGAAAGCAGAATGTCGATATGATCGTATTAGCAGGATTCTTATTGCTAATCCCTAAAAAACTAATAGAGCTATTTCCCAACAGAATTATAAATATTCACCCAGCACTCTTACCCAAATATGGGGGAAAAGGTATGTATGGTAATAATGTGCATGAAGCTGTATATAAACAAGGTGAAAAAGAATCAGGTATAACCATACACTACGTTAACGAAAAATATGATGAGGGCAACATAATACTTCAAACAAAAGTAAAACTGTCATCTTCTGACGATGCCAAAGTCATAGGTGAAAAAGTGTTAAAGCTGGAACATCATTTTTACCCAAATGTCATATCTGGACTCTGTAAGTGATCATATTTAAGTGGAATCCTAATAGTCTCTTTATTTCTATATAAATAATTATACCCGATTATTCCTGGCAGACCTCCAGTATGGATAAAGATGATTTTCTGGATGTCATTCAAATGTACATGGTCAAGGTTGTTCGCCAACCAATACATAGTCTTAGCCGTATATATAGGATCTAAAAGAACTTGATAATCATTATAAAACCTATTGATGAAACTTACTATATCTGGATCATAAGCTCCGAATTTTTTATGATTAGAAACATTTATAGTATCGATAGGGATATCACGCTTAATTAATTCGAAACCTCGTAAATAGGACAAATTGCTCTTAAATGGGCAAGCAAGCATTAGATTTTCGGTGGAATTCATGTTTGCATAAATACCTGCTGAAGTCCCCCCTGTACCTACCGTACACACCACTTTTGAGTATTTATCCGTATCAGTTTGACTATATATTTCTTTGATAATTTGAGCAGCACCTTTTAACGCAAGATCATTGGTGCCACCTTCAGGAATAAGATAGTAATTGTTGTGTTCTTTTAAAAAACTCTGAGGTATCTCCCCCTGTTCTTTCAAATGATATTGATCAGGAGGTACTATTATAATCTTAGTACCCCAAGAGGATATTTTTTTTAGAATGGGATTGTTATGATCGTACTCATAAGCTCTTACGAAAGCAACAAAAGGTATACACTCAACATGAGTTATATAAGCAAGAGCGATGAGGTGATTAGAAAAAGCACCACCAAAAGAACATATTCCTGCGAAGCCCTTATCATAAAAATGCTGAATGTTGCATGATAATTTTCGGTACTTATTCCCATTTACCCAAGGATGGATAAGATCATCACGCTTCATATAAAGCGCTATTCCAGACCCCCTAAAATTATTATCGATTACATCAAGTGGAGATGGAAAGTTTACTTGGGAAGAAAATCGCATTACGGTTTTATAATTGCAAATCTACGTGTTAGGATACGATTTCCATTTTTATCTCTCAATGTATATTGATAATGACCTTTGGCCAGAGAACCAAAATCTTCTTTGAAAGTAATATCCCCAGCAATGTGGTAAGTATTAGTCCATATTTTCGCTCCTAATATTGAAAATACTTCCAACTCGTATGCCCCTGGTGCAAACCCCAAGAAGTCTAATCTTATATCTCCAAAAGAAACAGTCGGATGCAATATAAACTCTTGACTACTTGAATTATCATAGGTTTTAATATTCTCAATATCAGAAGATCTAAACATCACAGACTCTACTTGATTAAACTTATTCATATAGACAACACAAGCAATCTGGTCAGTTTTTAAATCTTTATAATGATACTCTTCGCTGTAAAATGGAATATTTAAATTCATTGAAGTTAACAAATCAAGATCTGCTACTGCCCAATCATCACCATTCCACTGAAGAACTTGTAATTCTGTTGTTGATTTAATGATACTCCTCGAAACATTTAGCACTTCACCTGGCAAATACATAACACCTGTAGCGTCCTTAGACCTTCGTACTTCAATTTCCCCAACTATTTTTACACGCTCAAGGCCATTTTCTTGCAAAAAAGCGTTTTCCCAAGATTCAATAATCATTTCAAATTGGCCCGAATATTTTCTCTCAAGGTTGGCATCTTTATTAACAATGAGCAAGGGAGAAATAAAATGTTGAATAAGAGGATTGTTATTACCCTTATCAAATTGAATATTCCCTACAAGTTTTAGATTATCTCCTGTTTTTTGATAATAATACTCGACACCCCACGGATCCAAAAGCATGTAATCAGAATTATCAAACAAGTGTTGATACATCCCTTTAGAAGCATCTTGATAAGTAAAAGGATATTGAACAGGTGATCTCAAATGAGAAAAATTCCAAATATTATTGTTCCCCGTCACTCCAAGATCTATATCACTGGGAAGATTGTCCATGCGGTAATTGATAGGTTCATCTACCCCATAATCTCCTAATACTCCTACCAGAACTTGTCCTTTCAAGCTAAAAGTAAGTGCCAGAAATACTGCGAATGATAGAGTTTTTTTAATCAATTTATGGGTTCGGTTTTAGTATTTAATTTCTTAATTCAACTCCACAATACTATCCATATCGTTTAGAATATCTCGTTGGTGAGATATCGTAATTACTGTTCTTTGTACAGATAGTTTATTTAAAGCTTTCATTACTTCTTTTTCCGTTTCAAAATCTAAGTTACTAGTAGGTTCATCGAGGATTACTATAGGAGGATCATGATATAGCGCTCTGGCTATCGTCAATCTTTGTTTCTGTCCACCACTCAGATTATCTCCAGAGTCATAAAGGACTGTATGCTCGTCAAGTTGATCAATATTTATGAAGTCATTGCACTGCGCATTAAACAGGGCTGACTTGACACGGTTTAGGTCATAATGATCAGATAGTGCAATATTTTCAGCAATGTTCATGTGAAATAAGCGAGGATCTTGAGTTACTACTGCAAATAGATTACGATAATCATTCAGCCTATATTGTGCAATATCTCTTCCATCCATAATTATTTTTCCACTTTCCGGCACAAAAAAACGAAGAAGCAAGTCAATAAGTGTTGTTTTCCCAACTCCTGAAGGGCCTATGATACCTATCTTTTTATTCTTGCTAATATTTAAATTAAAATTTTCTAAAATAGACTCATTATCATCTTTATATCTAAAAGTAACATTCTGAAATTCTATTTGATTATCAAAAGTAGTTTTGACTTTATCTCCAGTTATTTTATTTGACAAATCATTATTGATCTGAAATTCTTTAATCCGTAACAATGCAGCATTACCTCTCTGCACATTATAATACTCCCTCGAAAAACTTTTAGCAGGATCAATAATATTGTAAAAAGCAAAAATAAAAGCAAAAAATGTAGTCGGTTCGATTTCAGAATTGAAAACCATATTGGCTCCAGACCAGAGTAATACAGCGATAATCCCTACCGCTAAAAATTCTGATAAGGGAGAGGCCAAATCTCTACGTCTTAAAGCTGAATTGGACAATTTTAAAATATGGTCATTTGATTGGTCAAATCGATATTTGAAAAATGATTCGGCATTATAACTCTTTATCAGCTTAATTGAACCTAAATATTCTTCTGTAATAGATTGCAGATCGCCTAAACTCGATTGAATCGTAGAGGAAGTTTTTTTCAACACATGGCTGAGTCGCCCAACTATCAACAAAGAACAAAGCGCCAACAATAATGCTATAATAGATAACTTGACATTAATAGCAAACATGAAGATCAAACAACCTACGATTACAAATGGTGTCTTAAACAATAGCTCAATAGCTTTTAATATACCATGGTCTATTTCTGCTATGTCACTGGATATCATAGAAAGTAAGTTTCCTTTTCTGTACTGATTCCTATCTGCTATAGTCAAATCAGTATAAGAGTCAAACAATCCAGATCTAAGATCTCGTACGATTCCATTACGAGCTGGTATCAGAAAGTAACTCGAAAGAAATCGAAAAATATTTCGGAGGAGAAAGATAATCACCACTGCGATACTTACTACAGCTAAAGCATTCCTTCTATCTGAAATAGCTATTAATCGACTGAATCCATAGTTAAGCATCTTCTCAATTTCCCACCAGTTATCAGGGATGTCGTAGCTCGAAGGACTAAGACCAAAAAGTAATTGAAAGAAAGGAATTATAAAAGGTATACTAACCAATGTGAATAAGGCCGTTAGCAATTGAAATAAAATGCTAACGAACACCCATTTTTTGTAATGACGCAATTGACCAATCAGATTAATAAAGTGCTGCACTCATTATATTTTGTTCTCTGAAAGACCATATGCCTCACAGAGATCCTATTTCAAATCAAACTCATTGAGGAAACCTGTATGGAAATCTCCCGCTCTAAATCTTTCATCTTTCATTAGCTGGCTGTGAAAAGGTATAGTCGTTTTGATACCATCTATCACAAACTCATCTAATGCTCTTTGCATTTTAGTGATACACTCTTCACGTGTCTCTGCTCGACAAATGAGCTTGGCAATCATAGAATCATAGTAAGGTGGAACCCTATATCCAGCATATGCATGAGTATCTACCCTTACTCCATGTCCTTTTGGACTATGGAAATATTCTATCTGGCCAGGACTGGGACGAAAGTCGAAATAGGGATCTTCAGCATTAATACGACATTCGATACAATGCATCTGTGGAAAATAATTCTTTCCCGACAGTTTATCTCCTGCTGCTACTTTTATCTGTTCTTTGATTAAATCTCTATCTATTACTTCTTCTGTAACTGGATGTTCTACTTGAATCCTCGTGTTCATTTCCATGAAATAGAAATTTCGATACTTATCCACCAAAAATTCTACTGTACCTACCCCCTCATAATTAATCGACTCTCCTGCTTTGATAGCCGCCTCTCCCATCTCTTTCCTTAACTTTTTAGTCATAAAGGGTGAAGGGCACTCCTCCACAAGTTTTTGGTGTCTTCTCTGAATGGAGCAATCTCTTTCTGAAAGATGAATAACTTTCCCGTGCTGATCTCCAATTATTTGGATCTCTATATGGCGTGGTTCTTCAATGAACTTCTCTATATATATTCCGTCGTTGCCAAACGAAGCTTTCGCTTCATTCCTTGCCATATTCCATTGATTCTCAAAGTCTTCTTCTTCCCATACAATCCTCATACCTTTTCCTCCTCCCCCAGCGGTGGCCTTAATGATAACCGGAAAACCGATTTCTTTAGAGATTTCTATACCTGATTGAACATTTTTAACCAACCCTTCTGATCCTGGCACAACAGGTACCCCAGCTTTAATCATGGTTTCTTTCGCCGTAACCTTATCTCCCATTTTTTTAATCATATGAGGAGTTGGACCGATAAATTTGATATCATACTCGCTACATACTTGAGCGAAATCGGCATTTTCAGCTAAAAATCCATATCCTGGATGTACAGCATCGGCATTAGTAATCTCAACTGCCGCCATTATTTTAGGTATACTAAGATAGGATTCTGTACTACTTGGCGGCCCTATACATACTGCCTCATCTGCAAATCTTACGTGCAAAGCATCTTTATCTGCAGTACTATATACTGCTACGGTGCTAATGCCCATTTCCTTGCAGGTTCTTATGATCCGTAGGGCGATTTCGCCACGATTGGCTATCAGAACTTTCTTAAACATATCAATTGTTTAACTGATCAATAATGGATTTTATCCCTGAGGATCTACTAAGAATAAGACTTGATCGTATTCAACGGGCGAAGCATCATCAACCATGACTTTCACTATTTTTCCAGTGACTTCACTTTCTATTTCATTAAATAGTTTCATAGCCTCAATGATGCACACTACACCTCCTTCTTTAATCGAATCTCCGACCTGAACATATACTGGTTTTTCTGGGGCTGGCGATCTGTAGAATGTACCTACCATAGGTGACTTTATTTCTACGAGATTGTCAGTTGATGCCGCAGCTTCATCTGTAGCAGGTGCACTAATAGCTGTAGCTGCTGGTGCAGCAGAAGTGACAGCTGGAGCCATCTGTACGGCTGCTGGTGCCGCTTGTTGACTTATTATAGGGGCAGGATTATCCTTATCAGTTCTTATTTTAATTTCAAGGTCATCTTTGACCAACTTGAATTCCTTAATTGCAGAATCGCTTACTAAAGTGATTAATTCTTTAATTTCTTTGAACGTCATAATTATTTTTTAACTCTTTCCATATAATCTCCCGTGCGAGAGTCAATTTTCACTATATCTCCTTCATTAATGAAGATAGGTACTTTTATTTGAGCACCAGTCTCTATAGTTGCAGGTTTTGTGACATTGGTTGCAGTATCTCCCCTTACACCAGGTTCGGTATACGTTATTTGCATTTCGATATACTGAGGCATTTCAATAGTCAATGGAACCTCTTTTTCTGCGTCATATAAAATTTCAATACCCATTCCTTCCTTTAAGAATTGTGGATTGGTCAGCATGGCCTCTTGAAGAGCAATCTGCTCATAACTCTCCATATCCATACAATGGTAGCCTTCTCCATCCTTGTAAAGAAACTGATACTTTCTACGCTCAACTCTTACAATATCTATTTTATGACTTGATGGCCATGTATTATCTACGACCTTTCCATTAGTCAAACTTTTTAGTTTAGTCCTAACAAATGCAGGTCCTTTTCCAGGCTTAACATGTAAAAATTCAACAACGGTGTACACATCATTGTTAAAGTAAATACATAGGCCATTTCTAATTTCAGAAGTATTTGCCATTTCTTCAATGTTTAAAATTATAGGTCAATAAGCCCACTTTAAATATAGTGAACCCCAAGTAAAACCTCCTCCGAAGGAAGTTAATATCACATTATCTCCTTTATTTAGTTGATCCTCATATTCCCATAAGCAAAGTGGGATAGTCCCAGCTGAAGTATTTCCGTACTTAGCAATATTTAACATCACTTTTTCCATTGGGAAGTCAATTGAATTCGCTACCGAGTTAATAATTCTTTCATTTGCCTGATGTGGAACTAACCATCGAATATCCTGTGCTGTAAGGTTATTTCTTTCAAGTACTTCTACCACTGTAGATGACATACCATTTACCGCTCTTTTGTAAATTTGTCGACCATCCTGAGTTACAAACCCCTCTCTATTATCTAATCGCTCTTGATTCATGGGTTTTAAAGAACCACCTGCCTCTACTTTAAGCATTTGACAACCAATACCGTCCCCCTTTAGTATGGCATCAATAACACCATATTCTTCTCCAGCTTCGAGCATCACTCCTCCTCCACCATCACCAAAAAGTATACTGGTAGTTCGGTCTTCATAATTCATGTATGAGGTCATCTTTTCTCCACCAATGACTATAACTTTCTTATATCTCCCCGTTTCTATAAACTGAGCAGCAGTATATAAGGCGAACACAAATCCACTACAAGCCGCATTCAAATCAAAACCGAAAGCATTAACTAATCCAGACTTGTAACATATGTTATTAGCTGTATCAGGAATAATATAGTCACCCGTACAAGTAGCACAAATTAATAGATCTACTTCTTCAGCACGACTGTTAGATTTTGCCAGCAACTGCTGTACCACATTAAGCCCAATATCTGAAACAGCTTGATCCTCAGGCAATACCCTTCTTTCTTTGATCCCTGTACGAGTAGTTATCCACTCATCATTAGTATCCATTATTTTTTCAAGATCCGAGTTGGAAAGTATTTTGTCAGATACATATCCACCAACAGCAGTTATTAAAGCGTTAGGCATACTCCAAGCTATTTTTGGTTGTGCGAAGGTATAAAATCCAATAGTAACACAATTGAATATTCATTAATTATTACAAGCTCATTTTAAGGGTAGAATACATTGGCATTAAAATTGTAATATGTTCAATACAGTAAATCAACACTGTACATATAATTAAAATTATTCAATTAATAGACTGTTACAACATGAGAAGATTACAATTCGTTTCAGCTTTTTTGTTAGTACTAATCTCTTCTGTAGCGTATGCTTCAGCAATCGAGTTTCACAATGGCAACTTTAATTCTGCCAAAAACAGAGCGAATTTGGAAGGTAAAATGCTGTTGGTAGACTTTTATGCTTCTTGGTGTGTCCCATGCAAATGGATGGATGAAACCACATTTTCTGATCCTTCTGTTATTAAAAAGATCAATCAAGACTATGTCTCAGTAAAAGTCAATATTGATGATTTTGATGGTTATGCGCTTAAGGAACATTATGGAGTAAAGGTCTTACCTACCGTACTTATATTCAATAATGAAGGAAAAATAATTGAAAGAATTGAGGAAACATTGCCTCCTTCTAAGATGAATATGGTCTTAGATAAAAATAAGATGAACCATAGTCAAATCGTCCACAAACCCAATATTTCCCCAGAAAAGCTAAGTTATGTTGCCCCACGCACTTCTAATGTTGGTGCAAAAAAAGAAAGAGCAGCACGATATAAACTACAATTAGGTGTGTTCAGCAATTACGAAAGCACTCTAAAGTACTATCGTAATATTAAAAAATCCGTAGATCAACCGATTATAATACTTCATGATTACAAAGGAGATAATACCATATATCGCGTCCTCACAGGCAATTTTAAGAATACAATAGAAGCAGAAATTTACAAAACTGACTTAAAGAGAAACTTCAATATAGACTCAAATTTATATTATTGATTATTGATCCAATATCCTTAAAGGAGCACCATAGACTATGTTTATGGTGCTTTTTTTTGTTTATGTCTTTTGTAGAATTGTCATATCAAATAAAAGAGATAATTTTTTATATATGTAATCTCTTGATATTCAAATGAAGATGTAACTTTGTACTCTATTATACGGGTTAACTCTAAGTCTTTTGTTAGATATCCTAAGACTGCAATAACTATTTAGAGTACTCGTTTTATCAAAGTTATTTTTAACAAGTAACAATACCGAATAGAGAGTTAAAGTACATATGAATACAATTCAACAATTTTGTTTCCGCTGCCTCATTGTTATATTACTACATGCGTCCTACCCTGGCACTCAACTTATAGCTCAAAATTGTGAGACTCAATCTGTCCAATTAACATTGCCAGACAATATCACAATTCAACCAGGTGAGCAATTTTGTTTTGATGTTGAAGTGGCCAATTTCAATAATATGGTCCTATTCTTCTTTGTTATAAATTTCAATTCGACCGTTTTACAATTTGACAGTGCTGACCCTTTAGTCAGTGGTTTAACAGGATTCACAGCGGGAGATGTAACCCCTCCAACGATGAGAGACCCTGATGTAATCAGGATATTATGGTCACACCCTAATCTTGAAGCTTCAACCTTACCTGATAATTCCCCGATTATTAATTTGTGTTTTACAGCGATCGGAGACCCTGGCATTGATGGACGAATACTTTTTAATGATACTGGATTGGGTAGTCCTGCCGAATTTTTGGACGATCTTAACAATTCTTATACCCCCTGTAACCCAAATCCAGGATCAGGAGTTATAAATGTAGTACCTGAAGAGAGTAATAATCCGCAGATTTTTGTAACTGGACAATGCGGGTCTGCATCAGGTGCAGATGAAGGCATAGTGGAATTAAAAGTGTTTTACGGAACTCCACCATACACTATCGCCAGCAGTCAAGGGAATATGGTAGGAAGCGTTGAGCAAGACGTTTTTGTATTCAATAATTTGCCTTTAGGAGCTCAAAGCTTTACTGCAGTAGATGCTGATGGTCTTTCAAGCAATGACTTATCTATCAATATAACAGATGATCCTGCATTTAACATAAGTGTCCTAACACAGAGAGCACCAAACTGCCCCACAGATTTTAACGGTCGGATAGAGTTAGAAATTGAAGGAGGAAAACCATTTGAAAATGGAGAATACTTTTTCGATTGGGGCGAAGCCCAAATTGGATTAGGTCAAAATGAATTAAAGGATTTAACTAACGGTACTTATTCGGTAACTATATTAGATAGCTTAGGATGTAAACAGAGCGCAAGCTATACATTAGAAAGATCTCCAATCGAGGTGGTCCCAACTAACATTAGTCCTGCTCTTTGTGAAGGAAGAAATAATGGGATAATTCAAGTCAGTGCCACAGGAGGTGGTCCTTATGAAAATGGTTATATATGGAATATTGAGCGATTAGAAGAAGATGGATCGACTATAACAGTCGATTCACGTGTCAATCCAGAGCTCAACCCAGAATTCAGATTACTTCAAGCTGGAAATTATAGAATAACAGCACGAGACTCCATAGACAGAAGGCAGTCTTGCTCTAACCAACAAGTATTCGAAGTGTCAATCCAAAGGGATATTACTACTCAGTTAAATAATGACAATACAACTGGTGAAAGCTGTAATTCGGAAGAATTAATTGCAGGATTAGACATAAATGCATCATCTGGAAGTTTAAGTACGCCTATTAATGTCCAACTTATTGATAGTGCGGATCAAGTTGTATTTGATGAAGCGGTGACAACAACTTCAGTAACTACTCCTTGTTTGAATACCGGAAAATATACCGTTCGAATAGAGGATGCAGAAGGATGCACGGACATAGAAAATATTTTCTTAATCGGTAGCACCATTTTATTAGAAGATAGTTTAGTATCCAACCCATCATGTCCATCATTATCAGACGGATTTATTAAAGTTGATATTACGACTTCTAATCCCCCATTAAATTTTGAGTGGTCTACAGGTCAAAGTGGTTCAGATATTGATTCTATTGGCGGTCTAAGTGCAGGCCCCTACTCCGTCACAGTAACTGATGATATTGGTTCATCTGAAATTTATTCATTTAATCTGACTGATCCTGAGGCAATAAGTTTATCAATAACTCAGCAGGAAATCGTTTGTCCTGGTTTAACTGGACAATTATTTGCTGAAGCTTCTGGCGGAATCGGAGAATTATCATATCTGTGGTTACCGGATAGCAGTACAAATTCAGTTTTAGCTGATGCTCCAGCTGGTGTGTATACTGTTGAAGTAAGAGATGAAAATGGATGTATGACAAGTCAATCATCAGAATTAATTGATAAGGTCGCCCCTGATGGTATAATTTCGAATGTAAATGCTCCTTCGTGTGTTGGACAAAGTGATGGTACAGCCGTATTAACAATTACTCCATCAGTTGATTTTCCTGGCCCCAATTATATATCTCAATCTTCCACAGGGTTAAGAAATACTTCAAACAATTTATCTGTAGATAATTTCCCCGCAGGATCAGATAATTTCATCATATTCTCTGATTCAGAAGGTACTTGTGTATTTGACACTGTTTTTGTTGATATTCCAGAAGCGATTCCTTTTGAATTAGATTTAGCGAACTCTACAATAACTGAAATTTCATGTTTTGGAGATGAAGGTAATGATGGAGCAATTGTCAATCTGGCCGCAATAGGCCCTACTAATCTTTCTTTTAATTGGTTAGAAATAGAACGTACTGGACCGGTACAAGTAGGATTAGGTGCTGGAATTTATACGGTAGAATTAGCAGTTGGTGAATGCTCCTCATTAGATACCATAATTATTGAACAACCTGACTCATTGCAAGTAACCATTGATAGCTCTATGAGTGTCTTTGCTTTGTGCGGAGGTGATAACAATACAGAAATAGTTGCCACTCAATTAGGTGGCACACCAGAATATAACTTTAACTGGGAAGATGAAAGTGGCAATAATATTTCTACCGATAGTGTAGCCTCTAATCTTGCTCCTGGCTTATATACCTATGAAGTAACTGATGCAAATGATTGTAGCACATCAATTGAAGTTGTTGTAGAAGAACCTGATGTTGTAGTAGCTGAAATTGGAGAAGTTAATGATCCTCTTTGTAACGGTGATCAAGGCTTCATCACAATTGCTAATGCTGAAGGAGGTATTGGTGAACCTTATCGTTACCAAGTTAATACTGCGCCTGCTATACCAATTATGGACACTGCTGCGGTTATTCCAGGTGACTTAGTTGTACGAGTATTCGACCAAAACGGATGCTCATGGGACACCATGATCACCATATTAGAACCCCTAAATTTGGATATCAGCCTTGGACCAGATGAAAATATTGAATTGGGTCAATCTGTAGACATACAGGCTATAGTCACCAGTGATAGTTCAATTGACACTATATTATGGACTCCTGCAGAATCTGTTTCTTGTATTTTTGATAATTGTACAGAAGTAAATGTTGCACCAGTTCTGACAACCCAATACGAAGTAAGAGCTATAGACATTAATGGTTGCGAGGCTACGGATGAGATCACAGTGTCTGTGCAAAGGACAAGCAACATCTACATTCCAAATGCTTTCTCTCCAAGTGCTACAGTACCTGGCAACTCCACTTTTAAAGTATTCGGTGGATCAGGTGTATCTACAGTTGAATCGATCAATATTTTTGACCGATACGGCAATCTCGTGCACTCAGAAGAAGAAACGCAACCTATACAACTCGCTGGAGTAGGAAGATGGCAAGGTTTTTTTAATGAAAACCCAAGTAAAAAATTGGAATCAGGTGTATATATGTATATCGTGGAATTTGCATTTTTAGATGGAGGAACCGAAATAAGAAGAGGAAATGTTACACTGATACGATAAAAATTTATTGAATGGTGTCAGTCTGATTAATTTCATCTGATTTGACTTTATCTACCACATCAAACTTCATCTTAAGTGTAGTTCTTTCAACCGTTGCATTCGAATAAACGTAGATCTCAGGCTCTTGCAAACCATTCTTACCTACAGAGTGGTATTCCACTCCAATTATCGCAGAATCTCCTGGCATTATATCTAAAAAAGGATAACTCGGCTTAGTGCATCCACATGTGCCAACTGCTTTGGTAACTTCTAAAGGTGCTTTGCCGGTATTTTTGAACTTGAATTGATGCTTAACTATATCTCCTTCTATAATTTCTCCCCCATCAAAACTCGCCTGATCAAAAGTGATTACTGGGAGACGCTTTACTTTTTTTACTTTAGGCTTAGTAGGCTTCTCTTTCTCAGCCTCAGCGACTATTTGTTTTTCTTTTATTAATTTTTCTTCTCTTTTCTTTGAAAACTCTTCAAGATTGAAATCTTCTTTTTGCGTCGAAATCGTATCACCTAAGACAATTTCCTCCTCCTTTGGAGGAACCACCTCCAAGGTCTCATTCTTTTTATCATTAGATGATGATTGACATGACAAGAGCCCTAATAGACCTACAAAAAGTAAACTTGTGCGCATATGTTTTACAAGATTGAAATAAATTCAGAATTTGTTAGGATAGATTATACTAAATCTGCCTCAATTACTGCATTGATCCAATAATTATCTCAAAACATTGACTACACCTGTAGCTAAATTTTCGTTTCCTTCACACATATATTTGACCCTATAGACATATGACCCATTCTCCACTGGTTCGTTGATATTATTATGATTCCCATTCCAAAATGTATTTGGTTGTAGAGATCCAAATACTCTACCACCCCATTTATCAAATACTTCAAAAGAAATCAGTTCATCGATCAGATAATTATTGCTAATTCCAAAAAGGTCATTGACACCGTCATTATTAGGTGTAAAAGTATTGGGTAATAAAAGATCAGAGCATGATACCCTTTCTCTATCAACAACATTTATGGTTATTTCATCAGTATTGGTACAACCTTGATTATTAATGGTTAGAACATAGGTTGTTGACGAAGCAGTAGGGGACGCTATCGGTGATAATACAGTAGGATCTTGTAATCCATCAGTAGGACTCCAATCAAAATTGCTCGAACAAGTCTGTCCTGTCTCAATTTGAAGTGACTCTCCTTCGAAAATAGTGATATCCTCTGTTAAAATCTGATCCGGTTTATGATCCTCGCCACGGATTTCTCTTTGGGTTAATGCTTTATCATAAACTCGTACTTCATCAATTTTACCTTTAAATCCTACGTCTGAAAATGGAGGTTGAGTACTACATGGAGAATTTGCAATTGCCAATCTCGTAGGTATGTTTAAAGCAATATTGTTTGATGCATTTTCTGAACTTTCTAATTCTCCATTAATATATAACTCACCGGTAGCAAAGGATTTTGTAAAAACTATATAATTCCAACATTCAGGATTTTCAATAGAGGCATCAAGTGAGATGCGATTGGATGGACCATCAGAAAAATCAACTCTCAATAAATCAAATTGAGGGATATATCGCATCAAAAAAGAAGAATCTGTGCTACACTCTCTTGCCATGGAGAAAAGATCAACAGAACTGGTCTGGCTATCCGGATCAAACTGAACATAAAAGCTCAAGGTAAAGTCTCCACTAATAGTAGAATTTAACCCAGCACCAAATTCTACTGCCTGATTGCCGTCCAAAGCTAATCCTTCTGAAAGCACTCCACAAGTACATGGATTGCCAAATATGAATCCGTCATTATTACCTACATTATCTTCTACAGAACAATTATCAAAAGTAAATTCAGAAATCAACCCTAATTGTGCAACTGCCAAATGAACCTGACTAAAAGAAAAGAGAAAAAAGATTATTCTTAATAAACTATTCAAAACTTAAAATTTTACAGAATCTAAACGAATCCCATTCGAAATAATTCTGCTAAAAAAAAGATATAGAATCCTAACAACATAAGTCCTTCCCAAATTGAGATTTTCTGTGAATAACAAATTAATCCAAAAAGTGCGGAAATAACTATCATAAATGGCAAACTAAAAGATAATACCGAAGAAGGAATAATTATTTCTCCAAAAAAAGAAGGGATAGCCATAACAGCATAAGTATTGAATATATTTGAACCGATTACATTCCCAATAGCCATTCCAGGCATGCCTTTTTTACATGCCGCAATACTAACTACAATTTCAGGTAGAGATGTACCTAATGCTAATGCACTAAGAGAAACCACAGCTGGATTAATATTCAGAAATTCGGAAATATCAGTTATTGCTACAACTGTATATCTTGCACCAAAGTAAATACCGATTGCACCAAAGATTAAAAATAGATAGGTCGATAAAGTATTTCTTTGAAGTACTGTAACTTCTTCTTTTTGTCCACTCTTTATACTGCTAACTAAGAAAACCACTAAACCTCCACTAAAAATCAACGATTCGATAAAAGAAAAATTTAAGTCTTTCAAAGCGAACCATAATAAAAATGCAGAACCTAAGAGCAAGCTCATGTCTACTTCCATCAGATTGCGCTTTATGTGCAATGTTCCTGCAAAAACAACAGATAAACCCACTACCAATAACACATTAGTAATATTACTACCTATTACATTGCCAACAACTATCTCAGAGCTTCCTTCATATACAGATACTATTGAAGTCGCTAACTCAGGAAGTGAAGTCCCAAAAGCTACCACTGTTACGCCTATAATAAACGGTGAAATCCCTAAGTTTAATCCTATCTTTTCTGAAGATCCTATGAATTTATCTGAAGAGTAAACCAGTAGTACCAAACTTCCTATGAACAGAGCTACAGCAGTAATCACATTGCAATTTTGAACAAATGTGGCAAATATGTGGGATAATCGCTTGCGGAATACTTGGAATTAATTAAAATCATTAAGAATACTCACAACCCATAAGAATGAACGAAAATTTTCTTTTAATTGTGACTAGTAACTGTCATCTTTGCTAATATGAAGCCATCGAAAATAGAACAAGGTGTAGATCCAACTGAAGAAAAAGAGATGAGTTTTTTGGAACATCTCGAAGAGTTGCGATGGCATATATTTAGATCAGTAATTGCTATCATCATAGTTGGAATTATTGCTTTTTGGCAAAAGGATATTGTAATCACCGTTTTATTTGCACCAAGATTTACGGACTTCCCTACTTATCAGTTAATATGTGAAAATTTCAACACCTTTTGTGACGTTCCTCAATTTGAAATAATTTTCAAAGATTTGGGTGAACGATTCTTTTCACACCTCAAAATATCCATGTGGTTAGGTTTCATATTTGGGTTTCCCTACATCTTTTGGGAGTTCTGGCGCTTTGTAAAACCTGGATTATATGAACATGAGAAAAAAGCAGCGAGAGGAATTGTAGCTATATGTACATTATTATTTTTTATGGGTGTATTATTTGGATACTTTATTATTGCCCCATTTGCAATTTCATTTTTGGCAGGATATGATTTTGGCACACAAGAAGCGATTATAACCACAACCCTATCCAGTTATGTCTCTTATATGACTATGATTACACTTCCTACTGGGATCATTTTTCAACTGCCCGTCGTGGCATACTTTTTAGGCAAAGCTGGCTTAGTAAGTTCCGCTACCATGAAGCGATTTAGACGACATTCTATTGTGGCGACTTTTATATTATCTGCTATAATTACTCCACCAGATGTAATCACTCAATTTTTAATTGCCATCCCTCTTATGGGGCTTTATCAAGTCGGTATTATAGTGGTGCAAAGAATCGAGAAAAAAAGAGAAGATTAAAACAAATAATGGTAAACACTAAATATTATAACTTAATATAATATTATCTTCGTCGTAGTTAATTACTGCGATCTTAAAATCAAGCTTGATGAAAAATATAATCATAATCATTTTAGTCTTTATCACAACCTCTTTAGGAGCACAAAGTGCTTTCCCTACTATAGAAGAATCAGCTGAGCATCAAAATGCGAAGCCCTATTTTATCCAGATTAAAGAAAGTAAAAGTGATAGAGAATTTTTCCCTAAGCTGTATCCTATAGGTTTCGTCATAAAGGAGAGAGATAGAGTAAAGCGTAAAACGAAGTATCTTTTGGGAGATTTCGTATCTCAAGAAGAAGCAGAAAAAGCTCTAATTACGGTCAAAGAATCAGGATATAAAGAAGCATTTGTGATTAAAATAGCCAAATAGAAAAAACCCATTTATATCGCTACATCTTGACTATTTTTTCTATTCTCGATTCTTTCCCCATTTCAAATTGAATGAATAAGATCCCCTTATAGTTGGCTATACTTCTAAAATCTAAATTAATACGGTTTTCTCCAAGCGATAAGTGATGTTGACTTTTGACAAGCATTATGCCTGTCGCATCGTATACTTTATACTTCATAGATCCTTTTCTTTTGGAATTAATTGTCACTGTAGATGATTCTTTAACAGGATTTGGCGATATCTTAACCAGATCAAATTCTGAAGTATTTTCTGATCTAAATAGCCTATCAGAAAATTGAAGTTGAATCTGACTTTCATTGAGTTCACTATCAATTATAAAAGATTGTTGAGTATTCTCATCTATTGAAAACAACTCATTAATATCCAAATGATCATTCGACTTTATATTGATATAAAAAAGAGGAAGATCTTGTTTGATTTCTAATAAGTTAGGAGTCGTCCAACTTAAAGAAAATGTGCCTTCTTCATGATTATAAATCCAGTTATCTGAAGTTATATCCAACTGCTCTCCTTCTATGTTATATATTTCACCCATTCTATTGTCAATACTCATAAAGAGCTGGATACCATATAAATACTTATCACTGCCAAATACAGGTATTCGAATATTGTCTGAATGTGAAACATAAGTTAAAGAAGGCAGGTAAATAGATGATCTTTTACTATGTCTACCCTGAGATTTGAATCTCGATGATACTTCATTGGAGCCATTAACGTCTCCTACCTTCATACCCATTATATCAAGGTCTAAACGATAGTTTGAAATGTCATTTAGTAATACCTCATCCTTAAAAGGGAAAGGTACATATGGGTTCACAAACTTGACATTTGTGGAGACGAATCTCCAGCTTTTTTGATCAGCTCCAAAACTATCATCAATTCCGAGTATTATTTTTCTCAACTGTACCAAATCTGCCCCAGTAATTCTTTCGTTATTATCAATATCCGCGGCTATAATCTTGTATGGCGTATCTAACAATCCTAAACCTAATATATGTCGTTGAATCAACAAAAGATCCAATGTTGTGACTCCATCATCTGCACGTCCTTCTCTTTCAAATGCTAACTTGTAAGCTCTCCGACCATCTAAATTTTCAAATTTATATACTCCATCTATATCTGTCATTAACGAACTACCATTGCCTAAATCATCACTCAGTGATACTTGGACCTCGTCTATCATAGCTTGTTGTTCAGTATATACCGCTCCTGAAGCTTGAAGGGTATCACTTCTGACAATGTCTTGGCAGATGTCATTGATATTGTCTTGCATTACAAGTTGGATTGAACAAAAGGCGATATTGCTATTGTGATCAATGGCATACACAGGTATATCTCGAATTTGTTCGATGCCATCCTCTATATCTTGACAATCATAGACGACTGAACTTATCATGGTATCTGGAGAAAAAGAAAACAATATTTCGTCAGAAGAAGTACAGTTATCAGTGGCGATTAAATTCAATTCATCGGTGAATAGTACAATTTGACCATTTTGATCTAATTGTCTCGTTATCAACTCAGCTGGACAGGTTATCAAAGGTTGAACACAATCAATCACCTTGAGTCTAACTACTTGTCTATTATAATTATCACATCCATCTGCAACTGTATATCTCACAATATAACTTCCCGCCTCGAGTTCTACCGAAAGCAATGATGATGTAGAAGTCTTTATGGTACTTTGATTTTCATCATCTGTTAATACTTCATAAAACCAATCTAATTCTGACTGATTAGAACAATCATCTAAAGCAGTTGCTTGCATAGTAACTAAGCCCAAACACCCTTCATCTCTTAAACAAATTGTTGTGTCCGAAGGAAGGTCTATAAAATTCGGTGCTACATTGTTTTGAACTTTTATGGCTTGAGCTTGCCTCCAATACCCTTCTGATGGATTTGAAGTACTATACTCACACCAATCGATGACAATCCAGTCACGAATAATTTTAAAACAAGCTCCTTGTACATTATTAAAATATGTATCCTCATAAGTAGCTACTACGTCCGAGCATCCCATACCTTCTAAGTTTGGCCTCCCCGTAAATGATGGATCAACTTCTTCTATACACCCTATGGTTAATGTATCGCTGGGAAACCGATCTGACGTCATAACAAAAGTATTCTGATCTTCTACGGTTATGACTTGTTCACAGACTACTTCTTGATTATCCAAATCTTTTGCCTTCCAATACCGTTTCACAACTCCTTTTCCACATTCATTAAGATCTAACTCATCATCGTAGTATAGACTATCTATTGTACAGTTATCAATAGCTGATGCTTCGCCTGTTATTGACAAATCTCTATAATCAGTAGAACAATCAATAGTAATATCATCGGGACATACTATCACAGGAAGGAACTTATCAAAAACATCTACGTATACAATGCAAGTATTGAAGTTGCCCGCTAAATCCGTTACTCTAAATTCTAACTCCACTGTCTGACCCACTTCGTCACAACAAAATAGTACGACCTCACTGAATTCTTCATTGGAACCACATAAACCATTCATTTTACGAACTTCATACTTTTCAATGCCACAATTATCTACACTAAGATCATCAAATGTTATAGCCCGAAGTTGAGCTTGTCCATTACCCGCTATACTTATAGCAGTATGCTGATCACAAACTGCCACTGGTGGTTGATTATCTATAATTGATAAGACAAAGGAGTCTCTTGTAACGTTGGAGCATTCGTCTGTGTAGATATATTCCACCGTATATGAAGAGGTGGTACCCTCCATAGATAAGAATGGAATAATAAAACTGGTACCATTATCTATATGGACTGAATGACCTGCTGTATCAATGTATTGATACCCTACTTGTATGTCAATTAAGTCACTACCACAATCTAAAATATCAGGTTGTGGTAATTCAATATTTTCAGCTCCGCATAGAAAAGGGTGCGAACTCACTTCGATGTCAGCAAGCTCAACATTAATCTCTGGCCCCTCCTTATCTTCGATTTTAATTGTTTGATTTCTGGTGATTATTTGATCTGAACACCAATCAATTATTGACCACTCTCTAATGATCTTTTTGGATCTACCACATAATGGAAAGACATTATCGCTATAAGTTTTCTTGAGGTTGCCACACCCATCTGCAGAATATAATCCATTAAATATCGTAGGTACACCAGACTCTGATGGCAGAGGGTGACCATTAGCATCCAACGTCATGAAATCTTCGATACAATTAGCCTCAAAAATTTCAAATTCGTCTACCTGGTTTATGGGTGTTTTAAGTACATAAATAAGCTGTGAACAAGTATCTATGTTACCGGCATTATCAGAAAATGTCCAATCTCGTTGTATGATTTCTTTGTATGATCCACTGCATTCTTCTATCACTTTATCTTTATAGGTGGCATCTTTTATACCACAGTCATCTGAATTCTCAATCAAATATTTACCTTCCTCGATTAAAACGAATTGTGACTGGGTACCTAAATATGGAAAGTTTAGCCCATCACCATTATCAGAAGGAACAAGCCCGATATTACAATCTATCGTATCATTGGCACATCGCACATCGAAAATGTGTTTGTCTTCGATGTTAACAATTGTCCAACAGGTCAAATTATTAGTGGGATCAGTGATTGATACGTTGTATGAACCCGGTTCTGATAGAATGATACCATGATCTTCCGCAATCAAATTGCCATTTTCATCTTCGGCCCTAACAATAAAATTCAAAAAGCAGACATTATCCGTTTCTAACAGGATATCAGAACTAATCATAATAGAACAATCATTTCCTAATGAAATATTTAGGACATCATTGCACGCAAAAGAAGAAGGCTCTATATCAACATTGGCAGAACGAGTGTAGGAAACTGATATTTCTTGTGAGCAAACAATAAAGCCATCAACTGCAATATTCTCAATGGTAAAACTTTCGTTTTCAAAAGAATCCCCATTTTTCAAATTAATATCTACGAGAGAATAATCATCTATACCTGAATTAAAGCCTAATGAATCCAGAATATCATTTTTAGTGAGAAAACACTGATTTTCTACTAAAGAGAAATTAAGCAAAGATGATGGACAAGCAGGTGGAATCACATTTACTTGAAGTCCTTGAGCTATATAAGCTTCATCGAGTCGCAGATCTCCTACCTCACTTAGACCATACCCAAAAGGACCAATATGATCAATAGCATAACTATTGAAATCACATGAGTAATTAAAGTATTGATACTGGTCTAAAATTGATTGAAGAGTTATTTTTTGAGTAGTAAATCCTGTGTGATGATTAATTAAATGATTGTCGGGCAAGACATTGTCTAATCCAAAAAAGACTTTCACATCATTCACATAGGTATATCCGTCACCACAAACGATACGATCAATATAGGTTGTATCGCCAATGATGAATTCTGTTATACGAGAAGTCCCTGAAATGAAATGAATATTGGCACGTATGGCATCGACATCCACCACATTGAGCTGATCTAATACAAAATCCTTATTTGCTATACAATCAAAAGGAGATAGGTCATATGAGATGACCTCTGGGACAAAATCGTGATTACTTCGTACTATGACCAAAAAATTGTCTATAATCGAATTATTCATTTCATCTATCAAATCCACACTTCTTTGCTCACCAATCCCCACTGCAGAAACTGTGATCGATGCTCGTGATCCACAAGCTGACAACCCTATTTCTTCAAGTATATCTACTTCGGCAATCTCACAATCACCCAAATCCAAAATAAAATTGATACTATCTCTTTGTTCATAAGCATCAAAACAACTCTGGGCTGATAGATTTGATCCTATCAGCCAAAAGCTTGATATCAGCAGCAGTACCCAAAATGGGTTGGTTTTAACAAGAGTATCAGTCATATAATTCTCAAATGAACATATTTCGATTTATGATCATATGAAGAACAATACAAGTACCATACCAATAGGTAGAATACAAATAACTATTTTTACTAATCTGAGAGAATCAAAAAATGTAGACGACGCTGCAATATGATCCAAAAATTGCTTAGAAATATCAATAAAAAAGAAACTGTACAAAATGAGATGAACGCATCCTGTTTAAATTGCGATGCTACTTTGGCAGCCAATAATTTATACTGTTATTCCTGTGGACAAAAAAATAAGAAAAGCACAATTACTGTCTGGACGATATTCTCTGAATTAATTTCTAACATCTTCAACTTTGACAATAGTCTTTGGCAGTCACTTATCGGAGTATTTCGTCCAGCACATCTTACTAAGGAATATGTAAAAGGAAAACGGAAGTCATATCTCAATCCTCTTCGCTTATTTTTTGTGACCCTGGTGGTACATTTTGGCGTATTATCGTCTATCATGAATATAGATTTTGCCCAAAATATCACAGATAACAATCTTGCTCATACCACTAAAAGAGAATTACAAGAGAATTTCGCTATCCTAACAGACTCTTTACAACTTCAAAACAATCCTCAAGTTGATTCTCTTGAAAAACTACTATTTAGTTCGAATAGACGTATATCAGATACTGTTAGAATTGATCTGAATATAGGTGTTTTTGACTTTAAAAATTATCCTCTGGCACGCAAAGACATCGTACAGTTATCCAGTGATTCGTTGCTCAATTTGTACAATATAACTGATTACAAAAAGCGCATATTAATTGGTCAATGTGTAAGAAGCTTAAAAGATTTTAAGAATGCTATCAGGTTTGCTGTAGGTAATATGATATGGGGAATTATAACCACAATCATCATCCTTGCACTGTTCATGAAGATATTATATATCAGAAGCGGGCGATTTTATGTTGAACATATTCTCGTGTTATTCAACTTTCATAGTTTCGCCTTTATATTGATGACTATCCCTTTTCTACTCATGAAACTTAATTCTGACCCTAACCAATTAGGGGCCTATTCGTCATTTATGGCTACGGTCGTAGGAATTTATGGTGTTTTAACCTTAAAATATTATTATGGCCAAGGGTGGATCAAAAGTTTCATCAAAGCCACGATGATTAGTTTTCTTTACCTAATTATCATAGTCTTCAGTATAATGTTCGTGATTTTGTTAAGTGCGTTAATTTTCTAAATATTAGAATATATCTGAATACTTTTGTTCTCTTAAATAATAATGCGGTAGGACTATGCGATACGATACAGTGGTAGGATTAGAGGTACATATTCAACTCAATACGGCGACTAAAGCCTTCTGCGGTGATGCCCTCTCATTTGGCGAAAAAGCTAATACTCATGTATCTGCTATATCTCTCGCACATCCCGGTACTCTTCCAGTAGTAAATAAAAATCAGATTGACAAGGCCATACAATTAGGATTGGCTCTCAATTGTAAAATCAACGAATATAACTTTTTCGATAGAAAACATTATTTCTACCCTGATCTCCCAAAGGGATATCAGATAACACAAGATAACGAACCAATCTGCATTGGAGGACATCTCGAGATAAGCGTAAATGGACGATCCAAAAAGGTAAAGATTCATCACATTCATATGGAAGAAGATGCAGGAAAAACCATCCATGATCAACATAAGAGCCTCTCATTAGTAGACCTAAATAGGGCTGGTACTCCCCTTTTAGAATTAGTTACTGAACCAGACTTATCTTCTTCGGAAGAAGTATATCAGTTTATCGCTGAATTACAAAAACTACTGCGTTACATTGATGTATCTGATGCGGATATGGAAAAAGGGTCTATGAGATGCGATTGCAATGTCTCAGTCAAACCTGCTGGATCAACAACCCTCGGAGAAAGATGTGAGATCAAAAATCTCAACTCAAAGAGATTTGCTAAAGAAGCGGTTGAGTACGAAGCAAAAAGACAGATCGAGATGATAGAAAATGGGATTTCCTTTTCTAAACAAACCCTACATTATAATGTCGAGCAAAAAAAGACTCAAGCTCTCAGAGAAAAAGAGGGCGCCGAAGATTATCGATATTTCCCTGATCCGGACTTGGCTCCTATAAAGATTAGCTCAGAACACGTCGATTCTCTCAAAGAGCAAATGCCTAAATTGCCCTGGGTGCTTAAAGCAGAATTAGTGGAGAGACATCAACTCAAGTCTGAACACGCCGATGTCTTAACTCAAGATCCTGATTTCGGAAATTACTTTTTTGAACTCAACCACGTCCTCCAAGCTCCTCAATTGGTTTCTAATTTTATAATTAATCAGTTACTCCCAACCATCTCAAGCCTCGATATAAATATCTCGCAATTAGAAATTTCGAATGAGCAAGTGGTTCAATATCTTGATCTAATTAAAGCAAACAAAATCTCTTCTTCCATTGCGAGTCAAAGACTTTGGCCATCACTTTTAGAAAACAAACAAAGAAGTCCTTTAGAGTTAGCCCAAGAGCTGGAATTAATTATTAATGACGACGATGACTTTGTCCAAACACTTATTGATTCAGTAATCTCAGAAAATCCAGCACAGGTAGCACAATATAAAAGAGGCAAAAAGAATGTCATAGGATTTTTTGTTGGAGCTATAATGCGCAAATCAAAAGGTGCAATAAATCCCAAAACTATACAGAGCAAACTAATTGAAGCGCTCAATAATTAAATTTATATTGAATTATTCCTGTCCGACGGCGTTAGTCATTAAGAAACACATAAGAATTTCATTCTATTAGCGTTGATAGAAAAGTAATACGATCTAAATTGATAGAATACAACAAACTGACTAAAAGATATTATTCTATTTCTGAGGTAGCCGCGCTATTTGATTTAGCCACCTCTGTATTACGATACTGGGAAAACGAATTTCAACATCTTAATCCTTCCAAAGGAAGAAATGGTATCAGGCGTTATACCAAGGAAGACATTCGTCAGGTAGAAAAAATCTACAATTTATTAAAGGAAAGAGGTTTTACCATCGAAGGTGCAAAAAAAGAAATTAAGCTTTCGAGGACAGTCAACAAAGAATCTTCATTGACCACAAGACTCAAAACACTAAAAAGTCGCTTGGAAGAACTTAGAGATTCTCTTGAATAGATCACTATTGAAATTTTTCTATGTTCAGCTCTTTTGTGCAATGTACAAGATCACTTTTGTCATTGGACGCAATAATGATTAATCTGCTTTTGGCGTGATTAAAAATCAACTCATTCATCCATTTTTTTGAGGTTACATCCAAATAAGAACTGGGTTCATCTAATAGTAGAAGTTTACTTTCACTCATGATGGCAATAGCCAGATTGAGTCGTTGAAGTTGACCTGACGAAAGCTCAGTTAACAATGATTTCTTATTCACTGGCAACTCCATTCTGCTATAAAACTCCTTTTCAGAAATACCGTTGTATCTATCTTTAAATTTAAAAGCGAATGTCACCATTTCCTCTATGGTGAGTGATTTCAACAAGGAAATATAGGGTGCAGCAAATGAGAGCGATTGATATATATTTCCTCTCTCGATAACGTTTCCACCTGATTGGTAAGTAATTTTACCTTTAGATGGTGAGAGAAACCCTGATATCATTTTCATTAAGGTGGACTTACCGGATCCATTAGAACCTTTTATCGCATATATTTCATCATCGGTAAAGTGATAATCCATATTTTTGATGATCCAATGTCGAGTGTATCTCTTAGATATTTTATCAAGCCGAATAATCATCACTTCTAATTTGTCGAAACCCCCTAATCAATCCATTTTCGGAGGAGTTGATAAATTCTACAATTTTCTCTTTTTCAGTACTTTCTACTAAGAGTGCTTCCACTTCCTCCAGACCAATAGATATATTCTTATGCCTAATAAATAGACTTCGATAAACATCTTTGATCTGATTTATTATTTCTAAAGAAAACCCTCTTCTTTTAAGTCCTATAGAGTTAATGCCTACATAAGATAATGGTTCTCTTGCTGCCTTTATGAAAGGTGGTACATCTTTTCTCACCAAGGTCCCACCTCCTATAAATGCCGATTCCCCTATTTTAACAAATTGCTGTATGGCAGTCATCCCCCCTACAATCGCATACTTATTTACTTCTACATGTCCAGCCATATTAACTCCATTTGCGACTATGGCATGCTCTCCAATGATACAATCGTGGGCTATATGAGAATAAGCCATGATCAACGCATGAGGCTTAATTAAAGTCTTATAAGCTGCAGAAGTACCTCTATTTATGGTACAATATTCTCTGATTGTAACATTATCCTCAATGATTAGGTGTGTCTCTTCTCCTTGATATTTTAGATCTTGAGGATCACCTCCCAATATGGCGCCTGGATATATGATACAGTTGTCACCTATGACCGTGTTATTCATTATGATCGCATGAGATTTAATATGCGATCCATTACCGATCTTGACTTTCCCTTCTATCGTAGCGAAAGCATCTATCCTAACGTCCTTGCCAATAATAGCCCGAGTATCAACTATTGCTTTTGGGCTTATATTCATTTATACCTTAGTTCTATCTACAATTTGGGCAGTTAGGTCCCCTTCAGAAGCAACTTGATTACCGACATATGTGGTACCTTTCATCTGAACAATACCTCTCCTGATTGGTCCCGTGAGGGTCATTTTAAGAATAAGTGTATCACCTGGTAACACTTTTCTTTTGAACTTGACGTTGTCCATCTTCAAAAAATAAGTATCCCAATTGGATGGATTTTCCACATTATTCAGCGCTAATAGTCCACCTGTTTGAGCCAATGCTTCCATCTGTAATACCCCAGGAAAAACGGGATTTCCAGGAAAATGTCCCATGAAAAAATTTTCATTAAAAGTGATATTCTTTATTCCTACGACATGGTTGTCAGAAATCTCAATGATTTTATCCACCATAAGGAAAGGATATCTATGAGGTAAATAAGATTTAATTTTTTCTGTATCAAATACTGGTGTAATGGAAGGATCATAGATCGGCACACCCGCTAACTTATTTTGCTTGACAAAAACTTCTTTCAACATTTTGGCGAATGCCACATTAGCCGTGTGCCCTGGCTTCTTGGCTATTATTTTAGCCTTTATAGGTACACCCAATAAGGCCAAATCGCCAAATAGATCCAACAATTTATGACGAGACAATTCATTATCATAATTGAGCTTTGGCTCCTTATTAACTTCCTCAATTATGGCATCAACATTATCATGTTTTAGTACTTTAAGCGCTTCTTTAAATTGTTCTTCGGAAGCATCATTTGATTTTAATATCAGTGCATTTTCAATGCTACCTCCTTTGATCAATCCTGCTTTGGCCAATTCGATTATCTCATGTGTGAAAACAAAAGTTCTCGCATTAGCCAGCTCTATTCCGAAATCTTGTGATGAAGAATAACAAGCATACTTTTGCCCCACATTCTTCTGATCGAAATCAATCACAGTCTCGAGCATAAATTCATTAGACGGAATAGCGATATATTCTGCACCGCTTTCTTCGTGAACAAATGTTACACTTTCTTGTAACTCAAAGACTTTCTGTTCTTTTTCTTGCTCTATGATGGCACCCGCTATTTTCTCATAAAATGGCTGTGCGCTACCATCTATAATAGGAATTTCTGGCCCGTCCACTTCGATCAATGCGTTATTCACTCCAGCTCCATAAAGCGCAGCCATGATATGTTCTACTGTACCTATTGCTCCATCTCCAGTTCTCAAGTTTGTGGATCTAATGGTTGATTCAACAAACTTAACATCCGCCTTGATGGTAGGTGATTCTTCAGCATCTAAGCGTTTAAACCTAATACCAAAATCAATATCTGCTGGACTAATTCTAACTGATGTTATTTTACCACTATGGAGACCTACCCCATCCCAACTAAACGAATCTCTAAGCGTTTTTTGATTCATATTTTCCCTCTAATTCACAATAAATATATAAAGGTAGCCTAAATTCATTGGCTATCCTTCTCCGACATTTGATTTATTCTTTTTTCTAAATATTGAAGTCTTTTGATGAATTCTGGAAGTTTTTTGAACAGAGCGTATGATCTTAGATAATTCATGTATGAAAGAATTGGATACCCGTACCATTTACCATTTTCACTTTTTATATCCTTTGCCACTCCTGACTGAGCTTGAATTTTATTCCCCTTTGCGATTTTCACATGGCCAGCAATACCAGCTTGACCTCCTAATTGGACATAATTTCCAATTTTAGAACTACCAGATATACCAGCCTGTGCTGCTATAGCCACATGTTCACCTACCTCCACACTATGAGCAATCTGAATTAAGTTATCCAATATAGCCCCTTTCCTAATTATTGTGCTTCCTATTGACGCTCTATCGATACATACATTAGCACCGATCTCGACAAAATCTTCTATGATAACATTACCCGTCTGAGGTATTTTATGATATCGACCATCTATAAAGTGATATCCAAATCCATCACTGCCGATCACACTGTTTGCTTGTATTGTAACATTATCGCCTACTTTACAATCGGCAAATATTTTAACTCCTTCTCCTATGGTTACATTAGATCCAATAGACACATTTTTTCCTATATATGCATTTGACTTTATCACCGTTTCATCGCCTATAGTGACACCACTTTCTATAACCACAAAATGTCCAATACTCACTCTTGGTGAGAATAAAACATTCGATGCTACCACACTTCTATCACTGATCTCAAATGTTAATTCATCATTCCCCTGAAATAGTTTCTGAATTATAGACCAAGCGGCATAAACGTCATCTACAATAATTAATGTATCATCGATCTCAGGAATATCTATGACGTCATCATGACACAAAATCGCTCGATTATTCACGCCATATAGATGTCGGAGATACTTTTTATTAGATAAAAAAGTGAGAGAATTTGCTGTTTTGGATTCAATCGGACTAAGTACTTTTATAACCAAAGATTTGTCTCCTTTGATTCTTCCACCTACCGCAGCTGCTATATCTAATACTGAACGAATAATTCTATTTTTTTCTGTAATCATTAAATATTAAAAGTAATCTCTATTTTATATTCGCCAACTTAATTTAGGACAAATCATAGATGTTACATTTAGAACACAAAGACCTTAAAAAAATTATCCTTATAGGAGATCGAGTTCTTATTCAACCTTCTAAAGAAAATAATAAGACTCCAGGTGGCTTATTCCTACCTCAAGGTATACAAAAACAAGAAGAGCTATATACGGGATATATTATGAAAGTTGGGCCAGGATATCCTATCCCAGCTATTCATGATATAGATGAACCATGGAAGGACCAACAAGAGGAAGTAAAATATGTTCCTATACAACCTAAACCTGGCGATCTTGCAGTATACATTCAAAAACAATGTTTTGAAATGGTCTTTAATAAAGAAAAGTATATTGTCGTACCTAATTCCGCTTTAATACTTTTGATTAGAGAGGATTAATCGCTTGTGGCATTTTTGATTAATAGAATGCCCTGAGCATATTCAATTTTATATATACCTCCACCTGACCTCTTTCCACCAATGTTGTTAAAAGCTATCTTAACAACCTCATTCCCCAAATTATCTTCGAGAGTCAATCGTTCAATGTCCAGTTGAGTATGATTTGCTTTGCTTTCTGCCAATTGATTCAACATAGCTCCTATGTCAATGATTGACTCCTGAGATGATAATTGAAGTGTCAATTGTCCTTCTTCATTGAGAGTGATCAGAGTATCATTTTCTGTTAGATAAAAGTTGATATCAAATTTGATCAATTCATCATATCCTCTAATATCAATTTGGATATTGGGACCAGAATTGTAATTAAAATACTCTGATGTACCCAAATTCATCATTTCTTGCTTATCCAGTCCAAAATGTTCAGCAATAATTTGTGCATTACTTTTATCCACATGTCGTAGAGAGTCTTCGCTTACCAATGTTATCGGAGACTTCACCCAATTATTGATCCATTGCATATCAGATCGCGTATCCAAAAATCTAAGTGAGGACGTCACTTCTTTTTTAGTTTCATTGTTAGTGATATCCTTAAAACTGTCAGTTACAAAGAAGTCTTCGGATTGAAGAAATTGATTAAACCTACTTATTTGGCTACTAAGTGTTGAGTCAAACATATTAATTGGGCCAGCGAATAATGCAAAAATTATAAAAATAGATAAGGATAGTGGTATCCACTTCAATTGGTAAGTCAACTTAAAACCATACACCAATATCAAGAGCAGAAGCCATACGCCAACTAAGGCGATAACATATCTCAACTCGGTCACTCCGTAATCAGATAGGCGTCTATAAATACTGATAAAAAGCAAAAGTGTAGGAATAGTCAATATGATAAAAAAATACTTTTGGTATAATCGGACGAATAATTTATTACCAAATTCGGGACTAAAGTAATTCATAAGATAAGTGAATAGGCCCATTATCGAAAACCATAAAGACAGCTGTGCCACCCAACCTTTGGGCAAATTCCAGCTAAACCCAATTTTAAGTCCATAAGCAAATAGTATAGACATATAAATTACTGTGACTGGAATTAAAATGAACTGAACGAACACTAAAAATGGCCTATTTAAAGTATCCAGGTTGTTGTCGTATTCAATAGTCGGGTATTTGCTTAAAAAATAAGTACTGTGAAATATTCCTCCTAAAAAAACCGCCAAGTATCCAAATATTTTACCATCAATATCTAAGTCAAATAAATTTTGAACGGCTGCAATTGCAAGGGATAGGGAAGCAAATAAAAAAATTGTAAAAAATCCTGATTCAACAAATTGTAAGAATACCCTCTTGTTATACTCCCAAAAGTCCCTATTCGTACCTCTCTTTATAAATGGGACAAATGATATGACAAGATGCAAACAACTAATAAGGCCTATCATATAAAAAGGGAATCTAAAAACTCTGGTGTTGTTTAGATCAAAGTCATAAGGCAACAATGAAAAATAAGCATAAACACCAAATAACAAGCCGATAAGATTATAAACAAGCTCTTGTAAAAAGGATAAATCATAAGACTCCCTACAAAGTCTTATTATAATACTTGAGAGAAAAAGTAAAAATGATATGAAGAAAGCATTAATAAAAAAAGCCTCGTCGAGTGACCTAACATCATTTAAATAAATAAACCTAAAAAGAATTACTGCACAAAGAACTGAATAGCATAAAGAAATCGGGAATCTTGAATAAGCAAGACTTAAATCTATATTTTTAAGATAGTTGAGCATCACATCCGATTTTATGGACCTTAACATAAGGTATTAAGCAATATCCATTAAAATAACGCTCTAAAAGGAAAGAAGAAAAGAAATGAAGCGAAGAAGATATCAACAATCGGTTTTTGAGATGGCCCCCTTCGACTTCTATTCAATCTTTAATCAGTAATTATAATCTTTTCTATTTTATCACCCGCTCTAATATCATCAATAACATCAAGACCTTCAACCACTTTTCCAAAACAAGTATGGTTTCTATCTAAGTGCGAAGTGTTATTTCTGCTATGACAAATAAAAAACTGCGACCCTCCAGTATTCCTTCCCGCATGAGCCATTGAAAGCACTCCTCTATCGTGGTACTGATTGTCTCCATCTAATTCACAAGGTATGTTGTATCCTGGCCCTCCCGCACCTGTACCATTAGGACAGCCTCCTTGAATCACAAAATCCGGAATAACTCTATGAAAGGTTAAACCATCATAAAATCCTTTTTTCGCTAACTCCGTAAAGTTCTCTACAGTTCCTGGAGCATCGTTGTTATAAAACTCAACCTTCATCACACCTTTTTCAGTATGTATTTCTGCTGCCATGATATTATTACTTATTTAGGAATGCGAAAGAAAGAAAATTCTACTAATTATTCAATGAAATTTTAATAATTCAACTTACATAATTTATTCTATGTCCACCTCAAACATATTGTCATTGTTTATCTCAAAACCTTCTGTAAATGTCATACTGCTATTATTACCCAAGATAATATCTGCGTATTGACTAACTGAATTATGATTAATGACAATAGAATTGATTGATATACTGCTATTATCTATTGCATATATTGTCTGATCATTACCCTCAAGATTGTTAAACATGAAGGCACTGTCTACGATTACTACAGAGGCACTGAGATCGGCATAAACAGCGCCTCCTCTGGTACGTCCTGAATTACTAATAAAAAAACAAGACGAAATTGTCAATTGGCCGTTAGATATGCTTATGGCCCCACCCCATCCCATATGTGGAAGACCTTCGAGTATTGAACCTTCAGCTTGGTTATTCGCGAAACCACAATTCTCTAAAAAAACATTTACTTCATTTATCTTGAGGGCTCCACCTATTCGTGCGTTGTACCCCCTAAAAAAAGACAAATCTTCGATATAAGTATAAGCATTGATTTCAATAAATCGATGCGTGCCAATACCCTTAAGCACAACCTCATTCCCATATATCTCTACACTGTCCTCTATCGAAGGCAAGTAACCATTAGTATCATATGAAGTAGTCAAGTCAAGCGTATCAGAGATATTAAATAGTATTTCGTCCATACCAGGATTATTATTTGCCTCAAGTATAGCCCATTGTAAAGATCCCACTCCAGACTCATTTTTATTGACGACCAAGTACTCTGCTGCTCTACTTAAGCCACTCAGCCCTACGATCAAAATGGATGTATATATGTAGATTGACGATTTCAAGTAATAAATTTGATTCCATGAAATTACGGGTTTTAAGATGGAAATATATCCCTATAATTAGGGAGATCAATAGGACTTACCGTGTTTATGCTTCCTAAGTTTATTGTACTTTATTTTCGATTGGAGGTGCCAAACCAAGTCAATATCCATACCTATACTAAGATCAAGGAGCCTAATGATCGAATCTGCCATCTCATCTTCAAACGTATTTTTGACATTTGCTTCAAACCAGTTTTTGTAGTCATGTTCTGAAGCAAACAAGGCCTCAGACTTTTCATTTTTACTAATATTACAAAAGTGGTTATCCCTATGGGCTTCAAGGGCTTCGGACAATTCAGAGACGCACAACATAAGTAGCTCTCCCACATTTCTTTTGTTACCCTCATCCCAAAAGCCTTTTTCACAATTTATCTTATGGATTTCATTTGCTATTTTTTCTATTTCCATTTTGTACTCATTCTGAAGGTTACTACTTTCAACTATGTCTTCATAGAGACAACTATTTATCGAACATGTAGTTAGATTTATATTCGCTTTTACTACAATGAATGTAAGGATCTATTTTCTTCTCATCACAATAGCATTTTGGGGAAATTACTTAAGTGCGCAAAGGGACTCATTATCTTTTCGTGTTCTTGACGCTGCTACAAAATTGCCCATTGAAAATGTTCATGTCTTTTTAACCAACTCCACATTCGGCACATTCACAGATGAAGATGGGACTTGCGAAATGGGCTTGCCTTTATCTGTCCCGAATGACTTGATCGTTTCTCACGTAAATTATCTTCCTCTTACTCTATCTCCCTCAGAATTTAATAGTTTAGATCTTGGAGACACGCTTCTGATAAGTCCTTCGGGGCTGAACATTGACAATATTATCGTTTCATCTAAACGAAGCAAAAAGTGGAAAAAGAACTTCAATAAATTTAAAGAAGCATTCTTAGGTAGAAATAATCCATCTTCAAAATGTGAGATCATCAATCCTGAAGCACTCAGATTTAATTCTGGCAAGTCATTCACGGCCAATGCTGTAGACTTACTGCAACTTAAAAATAGCTATTTGGGTTATGATATAGACTTTTTACTCAAGAACTTAACTATAGACAGTGATGGATCAGTAGTCTATTTGGGTAATGCGAAATTCACTGATAAAATAGATGATTATAACACAAAAAAAATTGCTAAGAATAGGAAAAAAGCTTTTGAACGAAGTCCACGACATTTCTATCTAAGTTTAATCAATAATAGCTTAAATGAGGATGGTTATGTGATTAAAGAAATATCATATAAAAACGGAATTTTTTCTCTTATTAGGAACCTAACGAGAGATAGCGTAATCAGCTATGATCAACATACAGGACTTTATGCATTGAATTTTAATGAATTCTTGGAAATAACCAACACCAGACATAAGTCCATTGTCTCAACAGGTTTGGCCAATGTAGCCAACTCTATAGAGAGTAGCAAGTTTGGTAATACGGGTGATGTATCGAGAGAAGAAATAAAATATGCAAAGAGTCTATTGTACAAAAACTCTAAAAACGTTTACCTCAATCGTCATGGCCATGTTATCAATAAAAAATCTGTCAAAGAATATGGTGATTGGGCAGAGCAGAAGATGGCTGCGACCCTTCCCTTGGATTATGGAATCGACTATTCTGAAGAGCTAACTATAAGAGAATCCAATGGTCTTGATCTAACACAAATTGAGAAGTTCAATTTATTAAAAGAACTCATCTATAATTCTGCCCAAGAATATGCTCAAACGATCCAATATCTTAAAAACAACTGGTCCAAAGAATATCTTCCCGCACTTTATGAAATTTTGCGCTTAAGTGGTGACGAAAGCCTAATCAGCGAAATTCAAAATCTACTCCAAGACAAAGTAGGCAAAACCAATAAAACCTTCTATCAAGGTGTTCAAAATCTGTGGAAAGACTCGGTATCTTATGAGGATTTCTATTTTGACTTTAAAGGAGAAATATATCAACATATTGACCCTAAATTCAAGAAATATTTTGCTTCTCGTCAAAATCAATCCTTAATTAGATTGGATGAAGTAATGTGGGGAGGTGTAGAGCAGGATGGGATACCCCCACTAAGGTATCCAGATATGATTGCGGCCAACTCAGCTGAATATCTCAATCCTAAAGATATAGTCTTTGGCATTGTCATCGATGGAGAAGCACGTGCCTATCCTAAAAGGATACTGGCATGGCATGAATTTTTTGTGGACTCATTTGGAGCTACTGAAATAGCAGGCGTCTATTGCACATTATGTGGCACTGTCATTCCTTATGATACTCAAATTAATGGGACTCGATACGACTTAGGCACAAGTGGATTTCTTTATAGATCTAATAAACTGATGTATGATAAAGCGACTCAATCACTATGGAGTACTATTGATGGGAAGCCTGTAATAGGTCCATTAGTTAATCAGAATCTTCAACTTACTCCATACCCAGTTATCACCACCACTTGGAAGGAGTGGTTAAAAGCTTATCCTCACTCAAAAGTATTGTCTACAAATACAGGTCATAATCGAGACTATAGAGAGGGTATCGCTTATCAGGATTATTTTAGCACTGATGAGTTAATGTTTCCTGTCCCTCTACAAGACGATAGACTGAATAATAAAGATGAAGTATTCGTAATAAGAACTAATGAATATGCTACTGACCCCTTGGCCATATCTCTTTCTTATCTCAATAAAAAGAAGATACATCAAGACTCTATCGGAGGAGAAAACCTCGTCGTCATATCGGAGAACGTGGGAACCGCGAAGGCATATTACACAGAATCTGTGAAATTCCTAAAAATAAAGAATGGCTTCCTAATAGATAAGGAAGGAACTCAATGGACAATTCAGGATGATTTTTTAATCAATAATAACAACAGGAAATTATCGAGAATCCCTGGCCACAATATATTTTGGTTTGCTTGGGTAAATAGACATCCGAATACCAGAATAAAATATTGATCGCAGCTCTTTAACTGCATTAACAAATGGTTACAAAATAAACCAGCTCAATTTATACCAAATAGCTTTTCATCCTGTTTAATGAGTGATTAGATTGAAAAGACCATAAACTATCTATGTTCAAAAGATTTTTAGTAGTTCTATTTTTATTCTTTTTCTGCTCTCTACTCATCGGACAGAATTCACATGGCAAACCTAAGGTTTACTTTGATTGCCAGACAAACTGTCATTTATTTTTTGTAAAGCAAGATGTAGAATTCATCGAATATGTGCGCGACCGACAAGTAGCTGATATTTTTATTATGGTTACTGCTCAAGGAGCGAGTGCAGGAGCGAGAGAAATACAAATGTTATTCACTGATTTGGCCAATGATGGAACCCTCAATGATACAATAAAGTATTATAGGCCCGCTAATGTTTCTGATCTGGAAGAAAGAAATCTATTCATTAAAAACTTAAAGCAAGGTTTGCTCCCCTACTTGATGAATACTTCTATAATGGAACATATTTCGTATTCTGTTGAAGACTTAAGCAGTAGTGAAGATTCGCTTATCGCCGAAGGGGATCCATGGAATTTCTGGTCTTTTGATGTTGGAGTAAATCTTTATCTCAATGGAGAAGATTCTTTCACTGAACAAGGTTATTTCGGTCGAGTATCTGCATCTCGAATAACTGAAAAACACAAGATTTTCCTTACAACCTTTTATGACTATGATAAATCAAAATTCACATTGTCAGATGGGGAAGTTGTTGAGAGCAGCAATGAAAGAAATAGAACGTTTGGCCAGATGGTTTGGAGTCTATCACCACATTGGTCAACGGGATTTCGATCCTTGGCGGGATCATCAACTTTTGGAAATACTGATTTTGAAGCCATATTTAGACCAGCAATTGAGTATAATATCTATCCTTATGAAGATAATAGTACTCGTCGGTTCAGTTTCTTATACTCTGCTGGTATTAATTACAAGAATTATACTGAACTTACCATTTTTGATAAGCTTTCAGAAGCTCTTCCTCAACACAGTTTAGATATAGAATTCTCCCAAACTAAACAATGGGGTAATTTATCAATGGATATGGAGTTTGACCAATTTTTACATAATCTGAGTTTCTATAGTCTTTCGATCAATCCTAATATAGAGTTGAATATCGTAAAAGGGTTAAGACTTAGTTTTGGAGGAGAAGTTTCTTGGGTCAACGATAGAATAAACATATCTAAAGGCGATATTTCTGATCAAGATATCATTCTTCAAAATAGACAGTTGGATACCAATTTTTCTTATTGGAGTTATTTTGGATTCAACTATCGCTTTGGCTCTCAAAATAATAGCATAGTTAACCCAAGATTTTAAGGCTGCAGAGAGTATCTGTAATCAACCACTCTCTCTACTTTCTCACGGGTAAAAAATAGCGGAAAATATCGGTCCTTTGACCACTCATTAAACAAGTTTTTATAGTGTTTACTATTCGGATCTCCGCTTTGCCCTGGAGAATTAGTAGCTAAAGAATGATCCCAATTCCCTGTATCTATCAAAACTCTGAATGTTCCTCCTGATCTTTGCTTCAATCCATAACCAGTTGACCCCACTGTATAGGCATCTCCCCCTCTGGGCATTGGACCTACATTGAGCAGTGACTGAATACTATCATTTACTACTTCAGACATATTATGAGTAAGAATACTATGCTTCATATTAGTTTGACCATAGTACCAATTATCCCAATTGCTTCCCAGATTTTCGTTTAACGTTTTGATTCCTTCTTCTAATGTTTTTAATAAAAACTTATCTCTATTCTTCACTGGATTATCTCCAAACTTATCATCTGGATAAATCATCCATTCTACGAACCTTTTGTGTTGAATCGCACTTATATATTCTCTTATGTTTTCAGGTACGGTCATTTTATACAATTCGTCTTTCATGAGAGACTCCCAAGTATGATAAATGGTCGCTTCAACACTATTTGCTTCTAATCTACAATCCCAATCTAACAATAGCTGTACAGCCTTCGATAGATCACTATCTGCAGTCACTAAGCCCTTGAGTAATCCAGTCAGTTGACGAGCAGGAATAGACTCATAATCGGTCTGTAGAGCCACCATATCTGACATAGAAAAACGTTTGGATTGTCCCAGTACTTCTTTAACTCTATTTCCTCGATACGGATCTGACCATTCGTAGTTTATAGTGTTCCAATGAGGATAGCTCGGAGGAGTGACATTCTCGTTGGCGGTGATGATTAATCCATTATCAGGGTTCTCACTATTGGGTCGTTGCTTAATAGGAAGATAGCCTGTCCATTCGTAGCGCCCATCGCCAGGAACAGGAATGAGACCGCTGTGCGTATCTCGTATTGGGGCTATGCCAACGGCCTGCCATCCTATATTCCCATTCTTGTCTGCCCAAACCATATTTTCGCCAGGGATGTGACTAAATCTACAGGCTTCTCTGAATTCTTCAAACGATTGTGCTTGATCCATGCGCAAACTTGCCAAATAAGGAGATCCGCCATATTCTAACCAACCACATCTCACAGCATAAGCCACATGATTAATTGTATCTCTATAGCTCACGGGACCATGAATACTATAGTAATGATTAACTATATAAGGTTCTGCTCCTTTAATGGATATGGTATCTCTTATGACGTTAAACTCATACCATTTATCCAAATGCCAATATTGATTAGAGTTGACTGGATTTGTTTGATAAACATAGAGATCCTCAGCATCAGTTCTAAATACTGTAAGCCCCCAAGCTCCTACCTCATTGTGACCAATAGATATGCCTGGAATCTCTGGTTCTCCTCCACCTATAACATTCCATCCCGGAGCAACTAAATGTGCCATGTATCTTAAAGATGGTACAGCTAAAGTCCTATGAGGATCATTTGCTAAAAACGGGAACCCTGACTCTGTATGTGCGCCGCTAATCGCCCAATTATTGCTGCCAATATCAAAATCATCACCTCTTAAGTCATTATAGAATTGATATCCTATGCCTTTATCATCTTTCCGAAAAACTACTGGTCGTCGATAGGCATTATAATAGTGTAAAATATCATCAAATAGTAGCGCTTTATTAATAGTCGAATCAATTGATAAATCGGGATCTTTCGGGTGAAACCAAAGCAGATCTTTGATTACGTCCTCCCCAACACAACTAACAGCACGAGCTATATTAAGCTCTCTTCCTATATTACCTAATAAACCTTGATGTCTGCTTATGACAACCTCTGGAGTCCAATATTCTGGCTGAGTCTGCAATAACTTAAATTCTATGGGTAGATCATCTGGCCGACTTCTTATCTCTCGAATATATGCATTGACTCCATCTACATACGCATTGATTATATTTACTCCGTCTTCATGATAATACGACAGTTCGGTAGAGATATCTTTACGAAATTGGAAAAGCCTTGTACCAATATCTCTATCCAACTCCGAAGGGCCTAATAATTCTGCAACCGTTCCTGTAGCTTGCCTTCTCCAGATCTCAAATTGAAACAACCGCTCCTTAGCCGCGTGATAACCCTGAGCAAAGAATAGATCATTTTGATTTTGTGCATATATATGTGGTACTCCCCAATGATCCACAAGGACTTCTACTTCTTGAGTAACTGTGGTCATATTATCCCATGATTGACCAATAAGTCCTATGTGAGCAATAACGGCAAAAATTAATGGTGCTTTACTGTGGATGTTCATAAGTAGATGTGTTGAATAGATTAAGATAATTAAATATGGAGATATGACCATTCAAGAACCAAAATATACCATCCAACAAGAGTAGTCAGGATATCGCAGTACTGTTACATATATTACAGAAAGAATTTAAATAATATAAACAATGTTTATTTTTTAAACGTTATTTATTTTATAATTTCAAGTTATGCCAGTATCAGCAAGAAGAAAGCGAGCTATTGTCGAAATGAAAGAAGGCATTTTGGATGCCGCAAGTGAGCTCTTTATACATAAAGGATATGAAGAGACCACGTTAAGAAAAATAGCGCAAGCCATCGGATATAATCCAGCGACCATTTATAATTATTATGGAAATAAAGAAGAAATATTTTATGCCTTACAGCGCAGGGCATTTACCAAGTTTTATGAAGAGTTCGAACCATTGAGAGCCAGCAATCTATCTGGAATAGAAAAATTTCAATTGATGGGTAAGACATACGTTGAATTTGCTCTGAGTAATCCTCATCATTATCAGCTAATGTTTATTATGCAAAAACCTATGAATGCAGCAGAACGACTTGATCCTGAATGGAAAATAGGGCTAAAAAATCACGAGTTACTTACGGAGATATTGGATCAATGCAATAAGGAAGGGAGCATGAACTTACCAGATTTGACTGTAGCCACTTTTATGGTTTGGTCTATGGTACATGGTATAGTCTCACTGGTCATCATGGATAGATGTCACACTATCGAGGAATCGCAGATACATCATGTCATAGATCAAGTTAGACAATATTTTTCGAGCTTATTACAAAAGACTATGACGATATGAAAAGAGGAATAATCATAATTATCTTGCTACTTCCTATATCAATACTGAGTCAAAGTGAGATACTGGATCAATACATAAAAGAGGCGCTCAAAGAGAATTTATCAATAAAAGCTACAGAACTATCTATCGCCAAACAAAAAAGTCGAGCTGAACAAGCCCGAAAACTATGGAATCCTAATATAGATTTATCTGCTTCATATCTTTTGGCACAAGGAGGTCGAAACTTAGTATTCCCTATTGGAGATCTATTCAATCCGACTTACGCCACATTAAACCAATTAACTGGCACTGAAAACTTTCCTACCGATCTTGAAAATGAAAAAATCCAATTAACGCCTAATAATTTCTTTGATGCCCAATTAAGCATCTCAAAGCCTCTAATAAATAGTACGATTAAATACAATCAACTTATACAACAAGAGTTGGTTAATCTAAACGGTGTTGATGTAAAACTTACGGAACAAGACATAACCTACCAAGTCAAAACCGCTTACTATAATTACCTCAAATCTATAGAAGGTATCAATATTATTAATGAAAATGTTAATCTTCTTAATGAGGTATTAGAATTCAACAAAAAATTAATCAAATACGATAAGGCCACAATAGACATTCTCAGTGATGTAGAGATACAGATAGCTAATATAAAAACCCAAGGAGTACAGTTAAAAGAGCAGCAAGATATGGCTAAAGCTCTTTTTAATCTAATGCTTAACAAGTCTCTTGATACTGAGATATTGATCGATGAGAATATTGTAGCCTCTTTGAATATCGAAACTCGCTCTATAGCTGAATTGTATAAACAAGCACTTTCTAATAGAGTAGAATTTGAACGGATAAAAATTGCTCAAAATATAAGTAATCTAAATGTAGAAAGAATCAATAAATCTAAACAACCCACTTTAGGAATAAATGCAGGTATCGGTCTACAAACTGAAGAATTCAACTTCGATAATGGAGGCCCTCTCTATACTGCAGCGCTTGGATTATCATGGAAAATAAATGACGGTGGACTAAGAAAAAAACAAATCGATGAAATCAAAATAGATCAAGCCATATTGAATAATCAAAATGCCATGTTAAAGCAAAAAGTTGAGATAGAAATTGTACAATCCTACTTGGCTCTGCAATCAAGTCTCCAACAAATAGAAAATCAGAAATCAATTATTAAGAGTGCTCAAAAGAGTTTAGATATCATAAGAACTCGATATGAAAACGATGCAGCACTTTTGATTGAACTGTTAAATGCGCAAAATCAACTTATTAATGGTCAGTTATCCTCAGCGGTAATAAAATATGACTATTTGATTCAAAAAGCACTTTTAGACAAAAAATTAGCCCGTTAACAACATGAAAAAATATATTTTTCTAATAATAATTTTATGCCTCTATAATTCCTGTAAAGAGAATATTGATGATATCACTGAAGGTATTGAAAAAAGGGATTTCACTTTAGTGAAAGCCGAGCCAATAGAAGTCACAAACGACCCAATAGCAGTATACGCCATTGGCCGAGTATCTTCTGACAAAGAGGTAAAATTATCCTTTAAAATTGGTGGAATCATATCTTCTATTAAAGCAGAAGAAGGCGAATATGTTAAAAAAGGAAAACTATTAGCCACTATACGCACAAATGAAATCGATGCGCAAGTTCTCAAGGCAGAACGAGCTTATAAGAAAGCTCAAAGAGACTTAGAAAGAGTGCAAAACATGTATAACGATAAAGCGGCTACCCTTGAAAATGTACAAGATCTAACCACCCTCTTAGAGGTCACCCGAGCGGATCTTGAAGTTGCCCAATTCAACCAACAATATGCGAAAATAATAAGCCCCATATCCGGTAGAATCCTTCGACGCAACGCTGAACCCAATGAATTGGTAAGTCCAGGGATGCCCATATTTGTGATCACCAATAGTTCTGGAAGTAATTATGTCATGAAAGCGGCTCTATCTGACAAAGATGTAAATAGAATAAATTATGGAGACAAAGCCATTATGAGCTTTGATGCATATCCTGCCGATGAATTCAAAGGAAGTATAGAACAGATCTCAGAATCGGCAGATCCAAGAACTGGCACTTTTGAAGTTGACATCAGCATCAACAAAACGTCCAAAAGATTGAGAAATGGGAATATCGGAAGAGTAGAAATATACCCCAAATCATCTGAAACCTATTATCGTGTACCGATGGACGCCATTGTTGAGACCAAAAATAATGATGTCATAATTTTCTCCCCATTAGTTGGTGACACTATTGCAAAAGAATGGCAGACTCAACCAGTTCATATCGATGAAAATTTTGTTTTAGTCAACTTTCTTGAAGGTGATGCTCCACATGAAGTTATCACTGCTGGAGCACCGTATCTTATGGATGGAGACAAGATTAAAATTGAGAACCGTAGCAAATTATCGCAACAAGCTACATTTACTTCAAGAGATCATGATCAGCTAGGAAAAATCAATGGAGAATGTATTATTGTTTTGGGGGCCTATGCTATAAATGGCAATGTAGATAAAATGATAAGGAGATTGCAAAAGGCAGGATATGAGCCTTTTACACGACCATTTAGATCATTGACTCAGGTTGGGATTACTATATCATGTGATCCTAAAGTCTCAAGAAAACACCTCTCATTAATGCGATCAAATTTTGCTTCAGATGCGGTATTGCTCAACTCTAATGATCAATAAAATATGAATTTAACGAGGCTCGCAGTTAGAAATGCTCAATTCGTTGTGATCATATTATTGATTACCATTTTATTAGGAGTACGATCTTTTATGGAAATGCCAAGAGCGGAGGATCCTCAAGTAGACTTCCCTATTTATGTAGCTACTATAATTTATCCTGGCACAAGTCCAGAAGACATTGAAACACTAATTGTTGATCCTATAGAAGAAGCCATCAACAGAGTTGATGATATAGAAAAAATTGACGCAGAGCTCAGAGAAGGTTCTGCCGTTATAAAAATTAATGGCTCATATAGTATTAATCCTCAGGATCAATTAGACGACCTATTACAAGAAATCAATCAAGTCAGACCTACCCTTCCTTCTGGAATAGCACTTTTCAAAGTGGAACAAATTAAACCGGCCGATAGAGTTTGTTTTGTAGTATTTGCTTTAAGTTCTGATGTCGCCAGTTACGCCAGCTTAAAAGACATCGGAGATGAGATTGTAGAAGACTTAGAAGACATCAAGGGGGTCAATGACCCTAAACTTGAAGCTCTTCCACAAGAGGAAGTAAGAGTAGCCTTAGACTACGAGAGAATGGCATCACTCAACGTGAATCTTAGACAAGTGGTGAGCACATTGCAATCTAATAATGTGAATATTCCCGGAGGTGATATAGCTATGGGTACTAAAAACTTCTCTCTTATAGGTACTGGGGGATATGATAATATTGACGAGATAAGAAAAACCATAGTTGGTGGAGGAGACAATAAGGTGATAAGGCTCTCAGATATAGCAGAAGTATCTATCAAAGAAGGGGATCAACTCTGGATCGGAGAATTTAACAATCAAAAATCAATATATATCACGGCTAAGCTCAAAAAAGGATTCAACATATTAAGTGTTGATCAAGAAGTGATGAATGTCTTTGATCATTACAAAGTGACCTTGCCTCCAAATGTTGATATAAACGTGGCTTTTGAACAGGCATCAGGAGTAGCAGGAAGAATCAATGAGTTTTTCTCCAGCTTATTACAGGGCATTGTGCTTGTAGGCATAGTCATATTCATATTTTTAGGATGGCGTGCATCTCTTATTATTATAACGGTCATTCCTATCTGTGTGATTCTGGCTCTTGCCATACTCAACAGTTCTGGATATGGGCTTCAACAGATATCCATTGCATCGTTAGTTATCGCATTGGGACTTTTAGTTGATAATGGGATAGTGGTCACAGAAAACATTACTCGTTTTATCAAAGAAGGCTATCCTAAACGTGAAGCCGCATTGAAGGGAGCAAGTGAAGTAGGAATGGCAGTGACGTCATCTACGGTGACCACCCTCCTATCCTTCTTTCCACTAACTCAATTAGGTGAAGGTGCTGGCTTGTTCATCATGTCATTGCCCTTAACCGTAGTTTTTACCTTAATAATTTCATTGATACTTGCTCTTACCTTCTCACCGATTATGTCGAGCTGGGTTTTTAATAAAAATTCGGGTAAACCTACCATAGCTGATAAAGCCTTCTCTTGGTTCTCTAATGGTATTTATCAGCCTATCATAAGGTTTAGTTTACGTTTTGGAGTTATAATTATAGCCATCGTTGTAGCCATAACTATATTTAGTGCTTTGCTCTTCCCCAAGATTGGCGTTAGCTTCTTTCCTACCGCTGACAAGCCTATATTACTCATCGACATAGAGGCACCGCGAGGATCAAGTATCGCCTACACACAGGAAGCGGTAGAATTTGTCGAGTCCATTGTAGACACTATGGACATAGTAGTAAGCTATTCTTCAAATGTCGGAAATAGTAACCCCCAAATATACTATAACCGAATTCCTAAACAGTTTGTCAAAAATCATGGTCAGGTCATGATTAATCTTAAGAAATGGGAATATCGATCTTTTTACACTACCATAAGTCAACTCAGGAAAGAATTTAAAAACTATGCTGGGGCTAAAATCACGGTAGAAGAATTAAAAAATGCTGCGCCAATAAAAGCTCCTATCGAATTGAGAATAATAGGAGAAGAGATTGAAGTATTGAAATCTATCTCTATGCAAGTCGAAAATCTCCTTGAAAATACTGACGGCATCATTAATATTGAAAATCCTTTACGCAGAAATCAGACCCAAATTAATATACTCTTGGATAAAGAAAAGGCAGGTATTCTCGGGGTCGACGAACTAAGTTTTGATCAAACGATCAGAGCGGCATTGAATGGATTGCAGATTGACAATGTAATAATGGAAAAAGATAAAGAAGATTATCCTTTAGTTGTAAGAATGCCATATGAAGATCAACCTTCACTCTCGGACTTCAACAAAATATATATTGCCAATCGTTATGGTGGACAGATACCTTTATCACATATAGCCAAATTGCAATTTGAAGGAGCCGCTTCAGAATTTTCTCATTATGATCTCGAAAGATATGTTGCCGTCACAGGGAGCCTATTGAACCTTGACAAAACTATTCCTACCACAATATCACTAATAGAGAAACTCGATAAAATTGAGCTACCAGAAGGTTATGAGATAATGGTCGGAGGAGAGTATGAAGAACAGCAGAGCACCTTTGGTAGTCTTGGCGTTATTCTCATTTTGGCACAAATAGGAATTTTTGCAGTATTAGTCCTCCAATTCAGATCTATACTTCAACCGTTAATAGTATTTGCCGCCATCCCTCTGGCGATATCAGGATCTTTTATTGCGCTATATCTGTCAGGATGGTCTTTTTCATTTTTTGCCTTTGTAGGCATCATCAGTTTAATAGGTATAGTCGTAAATAACTCCATTATATTAGTCGATTACATCAATCAAATGCGTGCTGAAGGAACTGACAAAATAGAAGCCATAGTGGCAGGTAGTATGCGCAGGCTCAAACCAATAATACTTACAACCCTAACGACTATATTAGGTCTAATACCATTGACACTTTCTGGATCAAGTTTATGGAGCCCCCTTTGCTGGACTATCATTGGCGGTATGATCTCAAGTACCATATTAACTTTGATTGTTGTACCTATACTATACAAGTGGATAGCCAGTAATCAAGTCAAGGTGCAAGCTTAAATTAGACAGAATTCGCCATCTTAAAAAAGCGTGCGTATTGTAGTAGGATGTATTCAGATGTACTACTTTAGAGATATGCATAAACTTTTGATCTATTTTATGTGCTGTTCACAACTATTGTTCGGACAGTGGGATGCAGGTATAGAGTTACAAGCTTATCCTACCGGTATTATCCCTGGATTGAGCATTGACAAAGCTATAAGCGATCAATCAGCGATAAATTTTCGAATTGGATATCAATCGATAGACCACAGGGATCTGGGTGTTCATCTCAATGAAGAAGGCAATGGTTGGGGCTTTTCTGTGGGATATAAAAAATTTAAAGATAGCGGTCGCTCTAAATGGTTCGGAATGGTTAGAAGCGATATATGGTTCAATCGCATTGATTGGTATGATCAAGGCCCCAATGATATAATAATTGAAGGACAAACCGATATTACTGTTTTACAACCCACAGCAACTGTAGGGTATTCTTGGAATTTGGGTAGCAATACCTTTTTATCTCCTTCCCTCTCTTTTGGTTGGGAGTGGAACATTAAAACATCGGGAGCACCAACAGGTCAAGGTGCAATTTTATTGATTGGTGTAACAATTGCGAGAAGGTTGTAGTCATGATTATGGTAATTGAAAAAAGATCATTAAATAACAATATTCCTATCTTAACTGTATGAAAAAACCATATAAAGTAGCTTTAGCTAATATCTGGCGAGATGGAAGTGAAACCATAGCCAACTTTCATGGACTTTCTAACTTTATCAAAGAAAATCAGATATGGAATGGCTTGACCAAATATACTTGGCTCAGTAAGTTCTTAATGCTTGTGGGTATTATTGGAGGAATCGCTTTTATAAGATTTGTCTTTAATTACTGGAGTGCAGCGCCAGACATTAGTACACAGTCTTTAGCGGGATTTGGTACTACCTTAGGCAACTTTTTTGTTGAAGGATATGATCTCTTTATCATAGGCGGACTGAAATATGTCATTCTAATTTTGATGGAAGTCGTTATTTTTCACTTCGCCAGAAGAACTATCGAAATCAAAACTGGAGAAGACATAGACACTTCTCTAAAGGCTTTTATTGAAGCACAAATACGGATGGTCAAAGTAGTTTTTTACTCTTATCTAATGGAGAGTATCGTGACTTTTTTAGTTGTAAAATTAGCTTTCTCCATGTTGGGACTTCACTTTTTAGATCCTGTAGCGACCTTGCTTATCCAATCCTACTTCTTAGGATTTGCCGTCATTGACAATTACAACGAGATATACCATATGACTATCAAACAAAGTTTCAAGTATACTCAGCAATATGCTGCGGTTGCGTTAATAGTAGGGTTAGTTGTATATATTATTATGATGTTACCGCTGTTAGGCACCTTGTTAGGTCCATTAATTGGTGCTGTAGTGGGTGCTATGACCATGTACGAGCTGCATCAGATTGACCAAAATATGGCGTGGGTATTTGTCACAAAAGAGAAGGAATAGATATCTCCTGAACTATCCTCTCAAAATACCTTTAAGAATCTCCTTGGTAATTGTATAGGTCGGAGTGACTCCTTCTTCCCCCAAACTTCCTGATGCCAAGGTGCTACCAGTATGAAGTGGGTTATCTGAGGCATAATAGGCATATCTGACTTTAATGTCAGGATCAACACTTTTCCTAATTTTGGAATTAGCTTGAATAGCCTTTTGATAATGTGCCCCTTCCATTTCTAATCCGATAGCTGCCCAAGAGGATTTATGAAAATATTTGAGTATATCATGATTTTGCAATGAAGTCCCTAAGACTGTGATCATATTTCCTTCAAAGACTTCCACATTAACATTGCCGAAGTCCGAAACTGTTAACTCATTTATAAAAGGATAATTATCTCCTCGCCCTTCTATTACATGAGAGGTCGGTATCATGATATCTCCTTTATTGCCAGATAGTGTTCCTGCTTTTCCCATTATATTTACAGACTTGACATTCATAGGTAGCTTTTCAGGACCTTCATCATATGGTTTTAGCAACTCGTCCATGGTTTCATATGCTTGTTCCCCAAATGCGTAATCCATCACCAAGACAACTGGTTCTTGTCCATCAATATCAAATTCAAATCCCCCCAAAGTATCTGCTAATTGCTTTTGGTTAACTTTAGCTATATCAAATATTTGGACCGACAGGTTTGTTCCAGACTCATCTTCTATTTGGTACATGCCATTTTTAAGGGCATATTTCTTAACCGCATTACGCATAGCTTTATTTGTATCCTTGCTGAGGTCAAACGCCACATCAATAAAAGACTTCGTAGTTCCTTTTTTACCCAAGGCACATTTGGCGAATAATACATTCTGCACACTATGCATATTAGCGCTTATCACATGGATCGGTCTGTGGTAAAGATTTTTGCTAATCAAGAACTCTTTGATATTATTGGCCCAATGTTCACCATATATATGATGCCCTAACATCTGTACTAATGCACTTGAAAAGCTAATTTCTCTATCATTCTTATCCAATGCTTCTTCTATACTAAGTTTACCCATATTATAAACAATAGAGAAAAGATCATTTACTCTACTGGCTTTATTAAACTTGCTATAGACTTCTGCTGTCTCCTCATAGGTTCTCCCTAATAGAGTACTCATATAAGTCAGTCCTACCTTAACATTGAAATCTTCCCCTTTGCTAATCTTTTGTACAATCTTTTTGATTGTCTGCCATGCCCTATTCGTTTCAGAGCGGTTATTAAGAGCGTGACGTCCTATTTTTTCAGCTTCATTGTATAAAAAAGTCAGGTGGGTAAGAATGTCATAAACATCACTGGAACCTCTCGTCATCTCAACATACATCTGCTCTTCATCTATTCGATAGCAATTCCTTCTTCTTTTTTTAGCTATCAACGGTTCAAAGCCTGACTCTTCTAACCCCTCCCGGCTGACTAATTTAATATAACGGCATTCTTCAATACCTTGTGGTAATCGTTCAAAAACATAGAGCAAACCATTAAGTTCTACCCTTACCGGATCATTGATAGAACCGTATATCTCTGGATTTAATGCTAATAAGGATTCTATCATAGCCGAGCCTGAACGACCTTGGGGCTTATATCGGCCACGCAAGATTAGATGACGCATTTCGATATGTAACCTATTGATGGCTGCTCTAGAGATATGAGCTCTGGAAGGATTATGTTGCTTCATAGGTTCATTGCATTATATTGGAAATAAGTACAACAATAAGTCCAAAATAGTTTCCCTAAAGTGAAAAAATAAAATCGGTACATGGAGCGCTCGACCTTAATTGTCAAAGGCAGTTCTATTCTGACATCATTAGCCTATAGCGTATAAAGTTTTTCTGAAGAAAGTATACACAGATCAGTCTATTGGATTAAGACAATTGAAATGCAATAATTACCTTGTAAAAGAAATCAATCATATTATCAAATGAATCGTTCTATTATTCTCATACTCATCACGTTTGGTTTTGTTTTAAAAATTTCTTCTCAGTCCAATTCAACGTTAACACATCTTGACGAAAAAATGGAATCAATACTTGACGCTACATTGGCCCCGAGCTTTGCCGTAGCGGTGGTCAAAAATGATCAAGTTATATATAGCAAGGGATTTGGATATAGTGATTATGACAAAAAGCTTAAAGCGGACGAGAATACCCTCTATGCCATTGGATCAAGTACTAAGGCATTCACTTCAAGCATTTTAGGTCAGCTGAGAGATCAATCAAAGCTTGCCTTTGAGGATAGTCCTATTGATTATATCCCTGAATTAAGATTTTTTAATGATGAATTGAATAATAAGGTAACCATAAAGGACATCATGTGTCATCGGACAGGAATACCTCGACATGATCTTTCTTGGTATCTTTTCCCCACATTTAATAGAGATAGCTTAATACAGCGTATAGAGTACCATGAGCCATTTACTGGCATGAGAGAGCAATGGTATTACAATAACTTCATGTATTTATTACAGGGAGTTATTGCAGAACGCATAACCGAAAAAACATGGGAGCAAAATATTAAAGAGCGCTTTTTTGAACCGCTGTCTATGTCCAGATCTAATGCCTCTATAGCTGAATTAGAAAAGAGCACTAATAAAGCCATCGGATATGAAGTCACAAAAGATAGTATCATAAAAAAAATGGATTACTATAAAATCGCTGCTATGGCTCCTGCAGGCAGTATCAATAGTAGTGTTACAGATATGAGCCAATGGTTAATCACTTGGATAAATGGTGGCCTCTACCAAGGTGAAGAGATATTGCCCAAAAATTATCTCTCTGAGGCTATGGCTCCTCAGATGATCGTCAATAATACTGGACCAGATCCCAAATATCCTGACATGTACATGTCCATGTATGGATATGGGTGGATGATGTCATCCTACAAGGGCCATTATCGTGTCGAGCATGGCGGCAATATTGATGGATTTTCCGCAAGTGCATCATTCTTTCCTACCGATAGTATAGGGATAATAGTACTCACCAATCAAAATGGCTCGTCTGTACCATACATGGTTAGAAATACTATCGCTGACCAGTTACTCAATACTGATGCTACTGATTGGGTTGACTACTACAGAAACGAAATAAAAAATAATAAAGAATCAAGTGAAAAAGCTGAACAAGAGGAAGAACTATCAGGGACTAAACCATCACATATATTCCAAGATTATACAGGTCAATATCATCATCCGGGATATGGTACTTTTATCATAGCCGAACAAAACGACTCTCTCTTCGCACATTTTGCTCTTCATAATCTATTCCTCAAGCATCACAAGTATGATATTTTCAAAATTTATTTGATGGAAGAAGGTATAGTAGACGAGTCTGAAGGATGGCCTACAGTTCAATTTAGAAGTAATTCATCCGGAGAAATATCAATTGCTGAGATTAAGTTGGAACCCACCATAGACCCAATTGAATTTAAGAGAACGCCTACTACAATAGATGTCAGTACTACCACACTCAATCGCTATGTGGGAGAATATGATCTCATGGGGACTCCTATCAAAGTCTATACAAAAGATGATGATACATTGTTTCTATACGTTGCAGGACAACCAGAATATCAACTATTACCAACCTCAAAGCATCATTTTTCTTTTAAAATATTAGAAGGTTTTAAAGTTGAATTCTTTGAAAACGAAAAAGGCGAAATTCATGAAATGCTATTAATTCAACCTCATGGCAACTACAAAACTCCTAAAACTAAATAGTGAATAAA
>JAHDDE010000011.1:64166-88365 GCA_020629515.1 Saprospiraceae bacterium
GAATTATTTCCAATAATTGATAGAATGATCGAGTTCTATCATCTACCACGTTCAAGCTCACGATTTAACGAATATTTGAACATATTAATCGGGAGATCTGGGGATATGAAGATGCCTATTCCCCATTTTAATCCAATGGCAAAAGAACATATCATAAATAAACTTAGCCATCTTAAAGCTCTCCATATCGAGGAAATCGCAAGCACGGTTATAGAAAAAGTGAATAGCCAGATCAAGTCTAATAGCAAGCAAATAATGAAAGTCTCCATTGCCTTAGCCGATGATGTGCATGGAGGTTGGACGAATCTTTATGCTACTGATTATAGCGCCAAATTTGATTTCAATGGATATCACGTTAGGAACTTTTGTACAGTGGTTTTGTATGCGAGTCAAACATACACTAAAGAAAAGTTAGAAAGAATAATTGAAGAGTACTGCCATAGATCTTATAGATGGAGTACTCCCCCGGTCACCCTTGAAGATCATATTAAACAAGAAATTGACATAGCTCAAAAATGTATGTATCATTCTTGGTATCTACCATTACGGAATGTAGCGCATCTTTCTGAATTTTATCAAGAGAATAGGAAAAGTGAGAACCCAAGCCTGATATTTAATTTCTTTTATGGAGATAAAGGATCGAGATCCTTAGGATATCAGCTATACGGCATACAAGAAGAGTGGCCGGGATTTAAATTTTGTACCGAATTTGATCCTGCTCTACAATTTAATAAATGATTGTGAGTGTACTTGCCCCTCACTATAAAGTAGAACGAAATAAGTGCCTTCGGTTAAATCGGCTACCTCAATAAAGCCATAATGGCTCCCGGATTTTAGCGCCTTCACCAATCGACCGGCATGGTCAATGACTTCTATATCACTTTTTAATAAGTCGTAATTATAATAAAGCTTCTGGGTGGTTGGATTGGGCCAAATTAGGATATCATTAAGGCGACCAGAGAATGTCTCTGTAGATGGCTCTGTATGGATAATAATTTCATCAATATATACATGATCCGTCATCGCAGATGAATGATTAGAAAACCTAATTTGAGTTGACTCATTGGTACTCAAAAGTGGAATATTAAATCGCGACACATTGTAATTATAAAAGTCTATCATCGCGGAAAACGACCCAATCTGCACCCAGTTATTATTTATCCACTGTTCAACAATCAGTTGTTCATTAAACTCCATACTCCATGTATATACCGATAATGATACGCCATAATGATGACCCACGCTTAACTCAAATGCTTCAGAATGTACCGCACCTTCTTTCCTTAATAATATTGCGCCTATACCTTCAGGTGATCTATGTCCGCTGTACCACTTCGCATCACCACCAGAACTGGTCCAACCTTCTAATCCCTCTTCAAAAAATACAGCCATAATAGTATCCAATCCAGTATTCTCGTTGCTTAGAGTTAAAATATCGATGGCAGCACTTTTAGACAAGACTAAATCTTCTTTAAGTACTTTTATGATTACCTCATAGGACGTCTCGCTTTGAAGTTCTTCAAATGTCCATAAAGTATCTTGGGTTATACCAATCAGCGCCTTATCCAAATACACCCCAAATAATAAGCTGTCATTAGGTATATCCGCAGACCATGTAAGCGTAATCGATGAAGACGTAACCTCCTGAACATTTGGATAGATGTCAAAACTATGTTCATCAATGCTATCCAGTTCTATATAAGCTTCTCCTACGCCAACTGCATACCAAGCGTTAGTGGTAGAAATCACTTGTTGACTTCCCTCACCATAGAGATCTATAGCAGCTTGTATCGATCCTGCTCTGGCATCGATGTACATTGAGCTTGGCCATAAATATTGAGTAAGGTTACGATATGCAATCTTTGCTGCGGCATTCCGAGAAATTCCTACAACATTATATTCGTCTCCTAAATCATTGGTTCCAGATTCGCCCATTGCTAATATGTAAAACCACTTGTTTTGCACACCAGAATTATTGTGAACTCCACAGTGATCATTCGACCCAACGGGTCGTTCACAGTTAGGATCATACCAATGTATTCCTCCATATGTATCTGGGTCATCGTTAGAATTAGGATCTATCATAGATCTCAATGGAAGCACTTCCACTAACCCAACATCTCTTCCTAATATCCAATCATTGCTACCTGTTGCAAAATATTCAATCATCTCGCCGAAAATATCTGCAAAAGATTCGTTGAGAGCGCCTGACTCTCTCGAATAGATCAAGTCTGCCGAATGATCTATAACCCCATGAGTTACTTCATGACCTGTCACGTCTAAGGATATGACAGGTGCATATCTAATGTTATCTCCAGCACCATAAACCATCTTATCACCATCCCAAAAAGCATTGGTATAATCTTGATCATAGTTGATGTAAGAATCAAGATGCCCACCTAAATTATCATAAGAATCTCTTTGATGGCGATATTGATAATATCTATAAGTTTGCTGCGCCGTGTAATGAGCCTGAACTGCAGAGGAGTTATTAACAAAAATATCAATTGGACCACTAACCAAATCTGCAGTTGCATATTGAGTTCTACCATCTAAATCAAAAGTCCTCACAGGTACCTCATGATTTTCCATGGTATAAATAGTATCCTCTCTACTGACATTGAGTATCACGTTGTTATTGTATAATGATTTAGCCAATACAGCCACATCATTATGACAAATATTACTTCTCTCCTCCAACAAATTGGCCGTCGTTGCATCAACAAATACGGTAGCATTATATCCTATATTGCGGCTTTTGACCTCTATCTTATGAGCCAATATAGGCCGATATCTCTTATCATCTTTATCTATGAAGACTACTAACTCACTTTGATCTAGAAACAGGCTTTCAACTTGTGGATAATCCAAGCTACTTACTATTTGTTCATAAGCTTCCTTGACAGGGATTATTGATTGATCAAGATCCAAATCAAAATTATAAATGCCGCCGCTGATGACTTCTCCGTTTATATTAATTATTCCGTCCTGAATTTTTACTCCTTTATAGAAGGATTGGTATTTATGCCTTTGGATGGGTGTATAATCGATATGGTCAGAAATATTAAACAATTGACGGATTTCTTTGCCGATTGACGATTTGACCGATCGATCAAATGAATACACCCCCGAAAAATCATTAAAGTTATCAAAGGATTGTGCCTGAAAATTTGTGGCACAAAATAATTTTAAAACCCAAATATAAACGAAGGATCGAACCATTATGAAAGACATAGTCTATATACAATAAACAATATGGCCCTATTATACTAACTACAGGAAAGTGATCAAATTTACTATAAATCACTGAATATGAACAAATATCACATTATAATATTTTATAATATTAAAAAGCAAGAAGTAAATTAGACACGGATACACCTTCATTAATCGAAAAATAAGCACATAAAAGTGACGGTTTACATATTTTCGCAGTCTGTAATAAAGCAGACTAATAGCTTCTCATCATGGTTTGGGCATTATTCATAGGCATGATTATCCTCTTCTTGGCAATAGACTTAGGTCTATTCAACAGAGAGGCGCATATTATAAGTGTTAAAGAAGCTACCGTTTGGACTACGATTTGGGTTACGGTAGCATTATCTTTTTCAGGAGTTATTTATTACCTATATGCAAATGGTATGGTTGATAATCCTGATGCCCTTACACCTACTGATGCGATGCTTAAATATGTCACTGGATACCTTATTGAGCTATCATTGAGCATTGATAATATTTTTGTGATAGCTGTTATCTTCGCCTCCTTCAATATCCCATTATTATATCAACATCGGGTACTATTCTGGGGGATAATTGGTGCCATAGTTTTTAGAGCATTAATGATCGTGTTTGGGGTTGCATTGATCAATAGGTTTAGTTGGATGATTTATGTGTTTGGGGTATTCTTGCTATATACAGCTTTTAAAATGTTGACCAGTAAAGATGAAGAATTTGATCCTCGTAATTCCTATGTGTTTAAACAGGTAAGAAAGATAATGCCAATTACCAAAACGATCGATGGAGAGCATTTTTTCATACGTAAAAAACATATTCTTGCTGCTACCCCACTTTTTGTTGCGCTATTAGTTATTGAGGTGACAGATGTATTATTTGCATTGGATAGCATACCGGCCATCTTGGCTATTACTTCTGATCCATTCTTAGTGTTCAGTTCCAATATTTTAGCCATTTTGGGTCTGAGGTCTATGTATTTCTTCCTATCCAATATGTTAGAAAAATTTCATTATTTGGAATACAGCTTGGTCGCAATTCTCACTTTTGTTGGATTAAAAATGTTGGCTTCAGAATATATCCATTTACCCGAATGGGCATCTTTAGGATTTATTGTAACAGCACTTCTTTTAGGTATAGTAGCATCTCTATATAGTTCTCCAAAAACTCAATAAGCATTAAAGCCCCGAATATCTTTAATTTCGGGTAACAATTATTTCAATTTTCTATGAAGCGCATAGTCTTATTATTATTAAGCCCTGTCATATTGTTAGGACAGAACCCTCTTATTGATGGATTCAAACCATTAATGAATAAAACATGGAAAGCATCAGGAACTTGGGGCAATAACACTTCATTTAAACAAGAAGTACAATTTAAATACGGCCTTGATAGTATGATAGTGATTGCAGAAAGTCTTGGGTATACCAATGAAGCTCAATCTGAATATGGCCCACGCAACCACGGGGTGAGACAATATGACCAATCTTCCAATAGTGTAAAATTTTGGGAATTTGATGTATTCGGAGGGCTCACCACAGGAGATGTCTTATTTGATAAACGAGACATTTACTACTCTTATCAGTATGGCGACACACAAGTAACAGATTACTGGGGCTATATGAACGACAGTTCCTATAATTATACTGTAGGAATCTATCAAGACAGCCAATGGGTTCAAAAATTCTTAGAAACGGAGTTTGTCTCAATAAAATACGATAAAACGACAGCGTTTAACTTAATGAAAAATAGACTAAAAGGTTCGTGGACCTCTAAAGCTTGGGAAGGAGAAATCATAGAGATTTGGGAAACCACTGCAGAAGGAGATCTCTATCAGACTGCAGAATATATCGAGGACAATAAAGTCTTATATGAATCTACTAATCTGATTAAAATAATAGCCAACGAATTGATACTAACTACAATCATTAAGGGCAATAATCCAAAAATTTTCAAAGCCATTGAATTGAATGGTGATTATATCTTGTTTGAAAATACTGATTATGATAACCCAAGTAGAGTGAAATATGAATTAAGTAGTAGAAGGAACTATAAGCGAACCATAACGGGCAAAGAAAGCGGACAGATGAGCCAGTATACTTTTAATTTTCAACCCATAAAAAAAGCTCTCCATAGAGAGCCTTGATCATTTATAAAAGGTGTTATGATCAATAATCAATAAACCAATAGTTACTTACTTAAGACATAAGCTAAAATAATAAGTCACTGCCTCAAATGTTAAAGTTTATTTTAATCTGATTTACTGTGAATATGCTTTTGATCTAATATTTTCAACTTCACTAATCATCCGTGGTAAATCATCACCTAAAAGCTGGGCACCATTTGAAGTTATTACAAAGTCATCCTCTAATCGAATCCCTCCAAAATTTCGCCACTTGTCTAATTCGTCATAATTGATGTAATCTAAATACATTCTCTGTTCTCTGCGCATATCTATAAGTTCAGGTATAATATAAATACCTGGCTCAATAGTAATCACAAAACCTTCTTTCAATTCTTTGCCAAGTCGTAGAGACTTATATCCGAAATCTGATCTTTTTATTATGTCTTTAGTATAACCAATATACTCTTCACCAAAATTCTCCATATCATGTACATCAAGTCCCAACATGTGCCCTAAGCCACATTGGAAAAACATAGTATGTGCACCGTTTATTATAGCTTCTTCTGGATCTCCTTTCATCAACCCAATATCAATCAAGCCTTCCACAATTTTTGCTGCTGCCGCATTGTGTACATCTAAGAATTTTGTCCCTGGATTTGCCACGCTTTCAGCCAACTGATGAGCGTCATACACTATCTCATATAGTGCTCTCTGACGATCGGAAAAAACACTATCTACGGGATATGTTCTGGTAATATCTCCCGCATATTGGCTTATAGATTCACAACCTCCATCAAATAATAATAAATCGCCCGGTTTCAATGTATTACCATAGTAGTGATTGTGCAGTACCTCGCCCTGAGTAGTCATAATCGGAGGAAATGACAAACTTACATTATGATCTCTTGCCACTTTTTCAGCAATTCCAACTAATTCATGTTCGTGCATCCCAATTCGAGCTGACTCCATCACCGTCAAATGCATCTTGTTGGTGATCGTAACAGCTTTGTTTAATTCTACTATCTCTTCTTCAGATTTTATCTCCCTTTGTTGAGAGATAGCCATTATTAACTTAACCGAAGCCCTTTTAGTAACCTTGTGCAGTTTTTTCCCTAATAATCTTGATAATAAAATACTATGCTCAGGCCTATATGGAGGCAAGAAATGTATACCATCTCCTACGTACTTTATGATAGTAGAGGTGGATTTCACCTTTTGGACTCCTACTTGTTCTGCTAAAGACTGTAGAGTAGGAAGTGGTCCCGTCCATATTATATCATCTATGGAGAGTTCATCTCCAAAAATGATCTCTCTATCTTTGTCCACATCAATGATCGCCATTAGACCAGGCTGGTCTATTCCAAAATAATATAAAAAGGTACTATCTTGTTTAAATGGGTAGTGGTTATCCTTAAAGTTCATACTACTATTGACATTACCCAAAAGCAGTATTTTACCTTTTCCAAAGTTTTTCTTTAGAACATTCCTTCTTTTGATATAAACCTCACGGTCAAATGCAATTGAGCCACCCATAATCTAAATAGTTGAAATAGAAATTTAAGATATAAAAGAAGATCAAATTGATGTAGAACTAAACGTATGAATACCGATTATTTTCGGTTCAACATATTTTCTTTAAGGTTCATGAGCTCCATTTCGCTAAAATATAAGACCTCTCGTGGTTTGCTGCCTTGACCTTCTCCTACTATACCCAAGGCTTCTAATTGATCCATGATACGACCTGCACGATTATAACCCAACTGAAGTTTACGTTGCAACATAGATGTAGATCCATGCTGATTGGCTACCACTAATTGCGCTGCATCCCAGAAATTATCATCTAAGTCAGAAATAGATAGTGTCTTCGCCCCTGCTCCAGATTCTTCAGTGACATACTCTGGCAGATAAAATGGCTCTGCAAAACCTTGTTGATTTCCGATATGATCAACTATACTTTCTACTTCTGGAGTATCTACAAATGCGCATTGTAGACGTACTACATTACCTCCTACCGATAATAACATATCACCTCGACCTATTAATTGATCAGCTCCTCCACCATCAAGTATAGTACGTGAGTCAATCTTAGAAGTTACCTTAAAAGCTAATCTCGCAGGGAAATTGGCCTTGATGACCCCTGTAATAATATTAACAGATGGACGCTGAGTAGCAATTATAAGGTGTATACCTACCGCTCTTGCTAATTGAGCAATACGTGCTATTGGTAATTCAACTTCTTTACCCGCTGTCATAATTAGATCGGCAAACTCATCTATGACCAATACAATAAATGGCATGAACTTATGGCCATTAAGAGGGTTTAGCTTTCTCGCAGTGAACTTATCATTATATTCTTTGATGTTTCGAGCTCTCGCCAGTTTTAATAAATCATATCGCTCATCCATCTCAATACAAAGACTATTAAGCGTATAGATTACTTTACTGGTTTCGGTAACAATTGGTTCATCTTCATTAGGCAGATACGCCAAGAAGTGTTTGTTGATACTTCCATAAGGGAAGAGTTCCACCTTTTTAGGATCTATTAATACCAACTTTACCTGACTCGGGTGCTTTTTATATAATAAAGAGGATATGATGGTATTAATGCCTACAGATTTACCCTGACCAGTTGCACCAGCTATAAGAAGGTGCGGCATCTTAGCCAAATCTGCTACGAATACTTCATTGGATATAGTTTTACCTAATGCCAAAGGTAAATCCATCTTAGCATTCTGAAATTTATCAGACTTCACCACCTCTTTAAAAGAAACAATTTGTTTCTTTTTATTCGGCACCTCAATCCCAATGGTTCCTTTACCTGGTATCGGTGCTATTATTCTAATCCCTAAAGCTGCTAAGCTCAGAGCAATATCATCTTCAAGATTCTTAATTTTTGAAATCTTCACTCCTGGAGCTGGCACTATCTCATATAGTGTGACTGTAGGTCCGATGGTTGCTCTTATTTTAGTGATCTCTATCTTGTAATTGAGTAAAGTTCTGATGATCTGATCCTTGTTGGCTTCAAGTTCTCCTCGATCAATCTCCACTTTTTGATCACTATAGTCATTCAATAAAGTCAGTGGAGGAAATTGATAATTAGACAGCTCTAAAGTAGGGTCAAATGGTTCTAAGTGATCTTTATTCTCTTCAGTTATACTAAGGTCTGGAACTGAGGTTTCCGGTTCAGAGACAGTTTCTAACTTGAAGTCAGATACTTTTTCCTCAATTTTACCTTGATTTTTCTGAGTTTTGCTTGTTACACCAAACGATTCTACCTCTATATCTTCAAATGGTTTAGCGGATTTTGCTGATGGTTCACCAACCATAGTATCAGGAAGCTCAAGCTCTAAATTGCCTGTATGCTCCTGATTACTATTAAAACTTGGGTTGTCGGTCAGTGGTTCGGTTTTAGGAATGGCCACTCCATCGCTGAAGTTGGGCCTTAGGAAACTATTATCGGTTCTCGGTGTGAGCGCATCTTCACGCTCCGTCTTTGGCTTCGCAGTTACAGCGGAGTCATTTCTTCTTTTGAATTTTAAAAATGTCGGTATCTTAATCATACCTTGAGGAGTAGATAAAGTAAGGGTTTCTAATGATGGATTAAACTTCCATATAACCCAAGCTACTATCGCAAAAATTAACATAATCACGAGGCCGGCATATCCAATAAAATTGGACATCCAATAGACTACATTGCTTCCAAAGCTACCTCCCCAAGGAAATGCAAAATTTCTTAATAAGAGTGCTGATGTCACTGAAATGAATGACATAGCAAAAAAACTTTTTTGAATGAACGGCCAACCTGTCCTTAATGGAAGGCGCTTAATAAGACGTCTGCCCATATCAAACAAGACAGGAACTATAAGCACGGCTCCAACTCCGAATCCCCAGTAAATGAGAAAATTAGAGATGACAGCACCTAACCTACCTAACCAATTAGTTACTATAACTTGGTCATCCAATAAAATGGCCCATGATAACTTCAATACGGCATCTTGATCAGCCTTCCAAGTAAAGAAATAGGAAGTACATGCTATCAATAAGTATATGGATAGAAAAATAATTAGTACTCCTAAAATTTTAAAAATTCTTGGATCGTTGTTCTTTGCCTTTCTGCTCTTCTTCGCTTTCTTAACCTTAGAGGCCATAATATCATATTATTATAAATGCGAATATATTAACAGCAAGTACAATTCAAAGAATATTTTTGATAAAATTATCTAAAAATCAGCATTTTACACTTTATAAAAAATCGTAATATGTATTTATCGTTGGCACTTAAGCATTTACATATTTAATTAAATCTCTTCTATATTTGTAGCTGAAAATATGTTGTCATCTCAAGAATACAAACGGTATAGCAGGCATTTAAACCTTCCTCAATTTGGTATTGAGGAACAGGTCAAATTAAAAAAAGCTCGTGTCTTAGTAGTGGGTGCTGGAGGGCTTGGTAGCCCTGTCTTATTATATCTCGCAGCAGCAGGTGTCGGGACTTTAGGGATCATAGATGGTGACACCGTTGCTCTCTCTAACTTACAAAGACAAATATTATATACCACCGATCAAATAGGACAGTACAAAATAGAGGCTGCCGTAGATCGACTGAAGAATTTGAACACCGATATTGATATAGTCTGTCATACAGAACAATTATCTAACGAAAATGCCATAGATATAATTCAGCAGTATGATATAGTAGCTGATGGTTCTGATAACTTCCCAACAAGGTATCTCGTCAATGATGCGTGTGTACTTACTGGAAGGACCAATGTCTACGCTTCCCTATTCAGATTTGATGGACAAGTCTCAGTGTTCAACTACCAATTTGATGACCATTCTTATAGTGCCAACTACCGTGACCTCTATCCAACTCCTCCACCTGAAGGGAAGATTCCAGATTGTGCTCACGGAGGAGTACTGGGTGTACTGGCCGGAGTGATAGGAAGCATGCAAGCTTTAGAAGTTATCAAACTTATCACCGGAATTGGTGAACCATTAATAAATAAATTGTTGTTATATGAGGCGTTGGGTAATTCAATGAGGACCATTAAATATCAAAAAAGGGCTACAACAAACATTATAAAACTCATTGATTATCATCATTTTTGTGCCGCAGATAATAAAAGTGTAAAGAATATGTCAGGATTAAAGGAGATCACCGTACAAGAGTTAAAAGAATGGCAAGATGCAAATAAATCATTTCAGCTCATTGATGTGCGAGAAAGTCACGAATTTGAATTCGCTAATATTGGTGGAGAATTAATGCCTCTCAGCACTATCATGTCATCTATTGATAAAATCAAAGAAGATATACCTAAAGTGGTAATGTGTAGAAGTGGTCAAAGAAGTGCTGCTGCCGTAGATGCTTTACAAAAAGCTGGTTTAGATCATATATATAACTTGAAAGGTGGAATTTTAGCATGGTCTCGGGAGATCGATAATTCAATTCCGCAATACTAAAATTTATATTTTCTTAAAAATAATGCCTTCTCTATAAGCGTTTCTATCGCTCAAGAAGTTATATCTATATATTGAACAGAATCGATATAAGATATGCTGAAAAAACTATACTTCCTATACGCTATTGTAGGAATTCTTACCTTTTCTTCCTGCTATGAGGACACCTTGGTTGAAGACACCTTGAGCCCTTCTTTTTCTCCTGAAAAAATCTATCTGAACGAAATTAGAGGACTCGTCATCGACACATTAGGCATGCCCATCTCTGAGGTAGAGATAAAAGTCAATGACAAAATAACTTATACAGATGAAAATGGAAAGTTTGTAGTCTCCGATGTTCCTATCGGTGAACAAGGAAGCTATATATCCGCCACTCACCTGGCTTACCTCAAAGGCGGTATCAGGATCTATGGGGCAGATCAATTAAGTATTAACACCACAATAGTATTAGTCCCTGTAGGGATTACATACTCTTTTAGCAGCAGCGAAAGTCAAGAAATAATTGACCCCTCAGGCGTATCATTGTCAACTGTACCATCTAACTTCCTTAGAGATAACATTGAATATGACGGAGAAGTTAATGTGAATATATACTGGGTCAATCATAAAGCCCCTCAAGGAATTCCTTATGGTCTTCAAGTATTTGATGCATTTATTGATAATCAAACTGAATTCGATAAAATAAACTCATTTAGCACTGCTTACATATCTGTTACGGATCAAAATGGTATTCCGTTAGATATAAAACCAGAATCCCCTATAAAAGTATTTTTCCCGACTAATGATGAGGCTGACAATGCCACCTCGGCCGATCTATTATCATTCAACGAAAACTTGGGACTATGGATCAAAGAAGGACAAGCTAATTATACAGGCAATGGGTATGAAGCATTTTTAAATCACTTTAGTTGGTGGAGTGTAGCTACTACCGAAGAGAGCACTGAACTATGTATCGACTTCAATCTTAATATGGGACCCGCTAATGAGGACAACATATTTATCATATCCAAATCTGACGGTTCGGTGATACATATCGGTGGTGTGGATTACAATTCAGATGTATGTTTGCTTATCCCTATAGAACAACCGTTTATTATCGAGGTCTTTACCTCTTGCCTTGTGAGTACCTACAAGCGAGGATTTGAGGGAAGTGCATTAGAAGGTGAGCAAGTAGTGGTAACCATAGAGTCAGAACCAATGGGCTATGTGATAAATGGCAATGTCTCTGATTGCTTTGAAAATCCTCTATCTCAGGAAGTCGACTTATACTATAATACCGAGCTGAGCCAAGATTTTTATGGCAAAGTGACCGATGATTTTACTATCACTTTGGATCCTTGTTTCGAGTCAGAATATTTTTTCGTTTCTGCGGTAGACCCCATTAGTGGTGCTGTTGCAAATGTAGAAGTAGCAATCGTACCTGATATATTAGAATATAGCGTTGGCTTGACGTTTTGTGATTACTCATCTGACATTGCTTCTGAATTTAGAATAGGTGACACCTATTATGGAGAGGAAATTATAGGTCGTCAGAATCCTCAAGAGACGGTAATAATAGCAGAAGAAAATAGTGCAACCCCAATAATTTTGGGTATAGATGGATTTGATACAGGAACGTTTAGTGCCCGCCTATTGGACAATAGAGGTAATGGGTGCGAAGGAACAGCTACAATAACTACTTATGGTGAGGTAGGCGAGCTGATCGAAGGAACTTTCATAATGGATGAATCAGCGATGTGTCCAGGATATACCGGCAGTTTCATTGCAATAAGAGAAAAGTAATAATATCGAGTGACCGATAGTAAAATCATAGAAGGCTGTTTAAAAAATAATCCAAAGTATCAAAAAATGCTTTTGGAGAAATACTCCCCTATGCTCATGGGTACGGCTATGAGGTATCTATCGGATGAAGCCAAGGCCAAAGATGCATTACAAGACACATGGATCAAGGTATTCAACAACATGTGTAAATACCAAGATCAAAATAAACTTAGTGGATGGCTCAAGACAATTTTGATCAATACCATCCTAAAGATGAAAAGCACTAAGTCATATACCCATACTATCCATACTGATGACTGTATTAATCTTAAAGGACATCAAGCCCCTGTCATCGAGAGCAACTTAAACATGAAAGACCTAATGAAAATAGTTCATACTGTGCCACCTCCCGCTAAAGATGTATTCATGATGAATGTAATAGATGGGTTAAGTCACAAGGAGATTGCTAAAGTTATGAATATAAAAGAGAGTACCTCCAGAGTTCACCTCACCAATGCTCGGAAGTACCTTCGAAACATTTTTTCAAATTCAATAGAACTAAGCGCATGGACTGGGAGAATATAGAACGAGAATTGAAGTCAAGTCAAGAAGCAGAACAGTATCCGATTAATACTGATGCCTTATGGAATTCAGTACGCCCTCACATACCGCAACCTAAAAAGAAAAATCGGTTCGTTTTATGGATTTGGGGAGGCCTGTCTGTTGCAGCTGTTATTATCCTATTTGGGGCAATGTGGAATGGATCAGTCGAAAAAATAAAAATCGATTCAGATCCCACATATGCAAACCAAAAAACAGAACAACTAACATCCCCTGTCAATTCAGGAGAGTCTATATCAGATGAATCAAGAACTGCCACTTCATCTAATAAAATTCATCAAGACAATACTTCATCAAAAAGCATTCAAAGCACCTCTGGCTTAATGAATAGCGGTGAGCATACTCCATCCGACCAGAGAACTAGTAATAGTGTTCAAAATAACTATAACACCTCATCCTATTCAAAGTCGACATTTACTAAAATTTCGGATAATCATTCTTCAGCCATTATAGATGAATCGGACCTATTAGCGCAACACCAATCACCTTTAGTCACTGGAGAAAATATATCATACCAGTCCGATAGGATAGAATCTAAAAGCATCACATTGATTAACATCGATCAACTTTTTAAAAATTCTATGAATCCTTTGCCCATAGATCAAAGAGCATTCAATCTTCCCAATTGGGCACCGACCAAAATGGTAAATCCATTTAAGAAGAAAAAAAACCTTTGGTTTATTGAATTGGCAGGAGGCCTTACTTATGGTCACAGTCAATTAAGCTTGACCAATCCTGACGCTACATCCATATTTGAAAGCCGAAAAACGGCAGAACGCAGCTTATTATCCTACAGTGCTCGGGCCAATATAGGATACCAAATCAATAATAATTGGAGTGTCATGACAGGCATCCGTTATGCAACTCATTACAAAGAATCCTTTAAAACCATACAATTTTTAGAAAATGTGAACTTAGCAGATGCAGTTGTCCAAGAGATTTATTCTGTGAATGGGCTACAAGTAGTAAGAGCAGATCTTGATCTGGTTCAGCAAGTAAATCGAACTACAAAGAGGATCAGTAGTTTTAAGATGCTGGAATTACCACTGTCAATTATGTATCGGCAACGGCTTGGAGGTATCAATCTTGAGTTAGGTACAGGAATCGCAGGATCAATAAACACAATTAAGAAAGGGTACATCCATCCATATGAAGATCGTGAATATGATATTGCCATAGATGATGAGTCTTGGTTTGCCACTCAAACAATGCTATCCACACATGCTTTTTTAGGTATATCCTACCCTCTTAATTCTAATATGGAATTAATTAGCCGAGTTGGGTATCAGCATTATTTGTCTGGTATTAACGATTCTAATCTTGGTATTAAGGAGTCCCTATCTAATTATATGTTAGAATTCGGAACTAAAATCAATCTATAACTCTCAATGGTTCTTCAATGAAAGGTTTTGTTATAATAAAAGTCTTGTTACTGCAAATGCTCGTTTATTCTGCCAATGGAATGGCAGATACGGTAATCATCAGTACACCTAATGTTTCTTCATCTATAGGCGAAGAATTATGTATTCCTATCCAGATTAAAAATTTTGACAATATTGTTTCTTTTCAGTTAGCCTTAAGATGGGACCCTTCCATTCTCAACTTTACTTCGATAGTAAATACAACATTACGTGATGTAAGAGAAGGATCCACTCAAGCAGATGAAGGCATACTTAGGCTACTATGGTTTGATTCTGCCTTAAGCCCTTCGACATTAGAAGACTTAGAATCAATCGTCGAAGTATGTTTTGAACCCAACGTTACTCAACCAACTTCCACTGAAATCAACATAACCAGCATTGAAAATCTCCAAATAGAGATAACTAATACTAACAATGAACTCGTACCTTATACAATTCAAAATGGGAACATCAACCTCACGGTAGCACCGCCATGTGACTTATCAGAAAACTGTGTAAGCAATATCAATCTGGCTTTTGTGCCAGGGATGACCATCGAACCTAATGAAATGATAAGTAATTACGAAGAGGTAATCAATTGTTTGGGAGTAGAAGAAGATGAAATCTATGTTTTAGTATTAAACAATGAGAATGCGCAAATAGAAAGAAATCTCACCATTGATTGTGATAACCTATATGAAGAAGTAGAAGTTGCATTAATTCATAAGGCGAATCCGAATACAGCTTCTATCAATTCTTTTATTGAAATATGTAGGCCTAATATTAAGCTTGATATTCCTGATAACTATAGCAGCTGCATCTTAACTACAAGCTCTTGTTTAAGCACTTCTCTATGCAAAGACATCGTAGTAGATGTAGACAGCCTTTTTACCACCGTACTATATCACGATTTACTCAATTTTATTCCTGCTTGTGATGTTCAGTTTTTTACTCCATATTCATCAATCACGCATACAGATAGAAATGGTTTTGAATTAAGTTGTTTTGAATATCAAGACCAGATTTCAATTCCTATTTCTGCCGTGAGAACCTTAGAAACAGGTGACGAAGTAGTGTTACAATTGTGTACCTCAGTGATAAACCTCCAGAACTATGAAGATCAATGCACGAACCAATCTGTACCTGATGATGAAATCATGGTTAACATTGCCTCGCCTACTTCGGTTAATCTAACGATCAATGGCAAAACTCTCAATCAAAGGGGCCCGACTCTCTATACTATAAACAGCACAGATGTCATAGATAGAGATAATTTGATTGAGATCAATCCTAATCCTCCAAGTTTATCCAATAACATATCCACGCTTGACTTGGTGATGATGTACAAAGCAATAATATCACAAGAATCTACTCCTACTATGGCTATAGCTATGGACTTGGATTGGAGCGGCAGTCTAACCACCAAAGATTTACTCATCCTACGCAAGAATATAATTGGAATAGAAAATATAATTCATACTGGAAAGCAATTCATGGTAGAGACTGCTTCCGATTTTTCAGATTTTGATTTGTTTGATTTCAATAATAATTTCTATCAACATTCATTCGATCAAGCGAACATCGACCCAACAGAAGGGTTCAACTTTGAGATATTCAACTACGGAGATGTTAGCGGAGCAGCATCAGATTATCATAAAACCAATGGTATAGAACCTATAGACATTGCCCTATCAATAAAAGATCAAAGTGTAGAAGCAAATCAGATACTCAATATACCTGTGCAAATCAAGAGCCCTCAACAGATAACTGCTCTTTCACTTATGCTCAAGACACATAACTTAGTAATCAATCATCTTGATCATCCATATAGCAATTCGCTACTTCAATATCATCAAAGCAATCCACAGTCATTAGGCCTATCTTTCTTATCTCCAGAGAAGCAACTACCATTTGAGATGATCATCAGTGTGACCCCTTTAGTATCTGGTAGGCTATCTGAAATGTTAGAAATCGATTCATACTTACTACCTGAAGTAGTAATCGAAGATCAAGAGACTGGACTACTTCATCTATCGTGGTACAATGAAGACAATCATGATAAGGTAGATGAAATATGTTTTTACCCTAACCCAACTTCTGAATATTTGCATTTAGATATCCCCGCAGATTATATCAATGGATCTATTAAAATCTATAGCATACTCGGTCAGGAGATATATGAATCAACCATCGTAGATGAAGAAATGAAAATAAACCTGACAAAGATTGCCACAAAAGGGATCCATATAGTTCGATTACAAAAAGAAGAATTGAAAGAGACCTTTAGAATTATAGTAGAGTAACTATCTTATTTTCAGCAATAGCTTTCGGCGTATATCAGGCCACTCTCCTGCCAAAATACTGTAATAAACAGTGTCACGTCGAAATCCATCTGACATAACGGTGTGCTCTCTGAGGCAGCCTTCGTAAGTGGCTCCTATCCCCTCCATTGCCGTGCGAGACTGTTCATTGCGAGCATCTGCCTTTAACTCTACTCTTTTGGCCTTCAATTGATCAAATGCATACTCCATCATGAGCAACTTCATATTTCTATTGAGACCTGTCTTTTGAAATGACTTGCCAATCCATGTCCAGCCGATCTCGATTCTTTCATTTTTATCTGAAATGTTGCCAAAGCTTGAACTTCCTGCATATTCACCCTTTAACTTGTCATAAACTCTAAAAATACACCTTTGCCCTGCTTTTGATTGGTCTAACGCTTGGTTCATATAGCTATGAAACAGTGCCTCTGTATGAAATTCTGACGGAGAATAAGTCAATATTTCTGGATGTCCTATTGCTATTTTCTTCAATACATCACAGTGCTCCATTTTATGCATTGATTCGATCAAAACTCTCTCGTTTTCTAATACAATAACAGTATTAATAGGAAACTTCATACGTCCAATATTTCTATTAATATACTTATAAAACTTATTTAGCTAATTATGCTTTTAAGAATACAATTATAATTGATTTAACCATCCATAGACTCCCCAATATTTCTGCCTTTTCCTATGCCACAGTATACGATATGAAACTCAAAAAAATCCACATCTGTGAAAACTAAACACTTACAATAAACTTTATCCAATTTCTTAATAGACTTCATAATTATGATACATTTAGTTAAGCTAAGCACCAACATATTAAATTTTGAAAATTGACCAATATATCCGTGGAGGCCTGTTAGCATTAGTTGGAGCCATCCTATTTTCTACTAAAGCCATAATGGTCAAATTGGCGTATCAATATGATATAGACACCACCTCACTGTTGATGCTGCGTATGTTGTTTTCTCTTCCATTCTTTCTAACTATAGCTCTGATTAAAGTTTTCCGATCACCACAAGTCGTTGATCAAATCAGAGCAAATAAAGGTATTTTACTTTTCTTAGGCTTGATGGGCTATTATGTAGCGAGCTATTTAGATTTGGAGGGACTACACTATATTGATGCCAGCTTAGAGCGCATCATAATATTCATCTATCCCACCTTAGTCGTTTTAATTTCATATTTCTGGATTGGTCAAAGCATCACGATTAACCAATTAATAGCTATAGTGATCTGTTATTTTGGTATCATCGTAGCTTACTATGGCAATATTGATACTAACGCCCATCAAAATATTATTAAGGGTATACTATTCGTCTTAGGATCTGCGCTAACTTATGCGATTTACTTAGTGGGTAGTCAAAAAATAATGGCCAATATGAATAGTAGGATTTATAATGCCATAGCTATGAGTATAGCCTGTTTGGCCATATTGATTCATAATGCATTATTAAATGGATTTAACTTGTTTAGCTTCCCTTTTGAGATCTATATTATATCCTTTCTTATAGCCACTGTTGCCACAGTGATACCATCATTCATGATAGTAGAAGGAATAAGAATATTAGGCGCCAATACGAGCTCCATTATTGGATCAATTGGCCCCATATCCACCATCATATTAGCGCATTATATCCTTGGAGAACGTATAGGCCCAATACAATGGATCGGAACTATAATTGTAATAATGGGAGTACTGTACTTACTGCTCTATAAAAGATTCTCTTCCGTCCAATGATGTTTTAAGGTATTTAGATAATTCAATCAAAAGACTTTAATTTGGTGTGAGACTTCATACTATCACAGATGAGACTTTATCTACTTCTTTTACTATTGATTATAATTTGCCAGAATTCCATGGCCCAACGTACTCAAGAATTCGTGCAGCTCAAACCACATCTATTTCAATATGATAATCACATTGGGAAGTTACATGAGTTCAGTTATATATTTGAAAATGATGAAGAGCAAGCTGAAATATTTAAAAAATTTAATAAGACTCGTAAAACACAAAAATTCTTGAATTATACAAGTCTTGGTGTTTTCAGCATAGGAATGATTGGTGCCGTCACTCTTGATGCTGGAGATAGCGAACATAATTACAACAGGTTGATATCGTTTGGTGTAGGGTTTTTAGGAGGAGGAGCTATAGCTATATTCGGCAATTTATTCGCTGGGGTGACAAAAGCTACCCATCGCAATCGACTATTTGACTCATTAAGAACAAAGGGGCTCAGTCAAATAACATTTCAAGGCACTTCTCATGGTATAGGCATTGTCTATTCTTTCTGAGCTCTATCTGATTCTAATTATGATCATCAATGCCGAAAATGTCTATAAAAATAGGGATAGCATGTGATCATCCTATCCCTTTATAATCAAAACAAAATAATTCTTATCTGACTACTAAAACTTTCTTTTTGATGGTCACCCCGGCATTCTCGATAGTCACCACATAATATCCAGGATTCATATCATTAGTCTTTATGTTTTCTTTGTTGCCATTGATCTTAATGGATTTCACTTGGGCGCCAGACGGATCCACTACTATCAACTTACCTCCTATCATTTCGTCAGGTATATCTATAGTAAATTGATTAGCTGTATTAACCGGGTTAGGATATACTTTCACCTCTTCTACTTTGGATAGATTTACATCCTTTAATGCCCCAAAATTTTGATCATCAATTTTACTGATCATATCACCTATTTGATCCAAATCCATCTGGCCAAGCAAGCTAAATATCACAAACTCATCATTTCCTCCAGCAATTCCCACGACCTCATAAACTGTCCCGTTTTCTTCATCAATATGCAATGAAAAGTTTCCATCTTTTTCTTTTACATTGATTAGCTCCTCGTAGTCTGACCCTATCAGTGCCACCGCTGCTTTATATTCTTCTCGAGGATTGTCTATGGTAGGCATTGCGACAAGATCAAAAGACTGAATCGATTGAATGAATTCTTTTTCCTCCTCTAATTCTTCTCCTAATACATTGGATGCCATTTGAAAAGTCAGTCCAGCGACATGAACTACAGTACTCTCATCCGCATCTACAAAATGTTGATAATGCTTATCTATGATGTTTTGAGCATGTATGCCAGACAGGAACATTGCAAAAACACAAACAGCAAATAATTTTTTCATTTGATTTTAAATTTTCTATTGTAACAGATCCCATTATCGGGTACTATTTCGGTATACGAGATGATGACGAGAACCCTTAATAATTTGTTACAAAATTCTTGTTAAATTCTTAATCCGAGATCATGACGAACTATAAATCAAATGAACATTATGCGTCATATCATTAAGAACGCTAACACCAATTTTTAGCATTGATGAACGCTTGTGCCCAAGGAGTCACTTTGTCTTGACGATCTTTAGGATAGTAAGGCCAGTTCCATGGATAGTACGAACGTTCTATATGGGGCATAGTCACCAGATGTCGCCCATTATCACTACATAACATTGCCACGTTGTAGTCACTTCCATTAGGATTAGCCGGATACTCTTTATACCCATACTTGGCAACTACGTTATAGTGATCTTCAGGCATAGGAAGTGAGAACTTCCCCTCACCGTGAGATATCCATACTCCAAGAGTAGTACCCACTAAGGTGGATAACATGATTGAGTTATTTGGCTGAATTTCTACGGATGTAAATGCGCTTTCATGTTTATGAGAATCATTATAGACCATCTTAGATAACTTCTTATGATCTGGATTGATTAAGTCTAATTCCAAGAATAGCTGACATCCATTGCATATGCCGATAGAAAGCGTGTTGTCACGGATAAAGAAACTTTCTAATGAAGATCTGGCCTTGTCATTATATTTGAATGCGCCAGCCCATCCTTTAGCAGATCCCAATACATCACTATTAGAAAAACCTCCAACAGCTCCCAAAAACTGTACGTCAGATAGATCCTCACGTCCAGAAACGAGATCAGTCATATGAACATCCCTCACTTCAAATCCCGCCCGATACATTGCATTGGCCATTTCTCTTTCGCTATTACTTCCTTTTTCTCTTACGATGGCCGCTTGAGGTTTGGCTATACCTATGATCGCCGGAGCGGAGCCATCAAATGCTTCAGGAAACTTATATATCAAAGGCTGTTCCTTGTAATTAGCATAACGATCTCCTGCCAAACCGTTAGCTGTCTGTTTTTCATCTAATAGATAGGAAGTCTCATACCAGATATCCCTTAAAACTTTGATATCCAAAGTATGCTCTACCTTATGCTTGTACAACTTTAATTCCCCTCCGATGGTCACTTTGCCCAAAATACTGTATTCAATCCCTTCTTGATTTAACAATTCCATGAATCTATCATCCTTGGCTTGTATCACAACTCCACAATTCTCAGCAAAGAGCAACTTTACAATATCCTCTTCTGAGCATCCTGTCAAATCGATATCTGCGCCCATATCAACATCTGCAAAACACATCTCTAATAAGGTAGTAATCAACCCTCCAGCTGATATATCATGCCCTGCGACGATCAGTTCGCTCTTAATAGCTTGCTGTATGGTATTGAAACACTTGACCACATAGTTAGCATCCGAAATATCAGGTGCGTGAGTACCAATTTTATTGAGGATCTGAGCAAAAGAAGATCCACCTAAAGCCTTACTTGATTGAGAAAAATCAATATAAAAAATGGCGCCTCCATCTTTCTGAAAAACGGGCTCAATGACTTGACTGATATTGCTACACTCTCCTACAGCAGAAATAATGACTGTACCCGGAGCCAAAACAGTTTTGTCCTGATATTTTTGTGCCATAGATAGGGAGTCCTTACCAGTAGGTATATTAATCCCTAAATCTATAGCATAATCTGATACCGCTTGTACCGCCTCATATAATCTGGCATCTTCGCCAGGATTGCGACATGGCCACATCCAATTAGCTGATAACGATATGGACTCTATACCTTTGGTTAATGGCGCCCATATTATATTGGTTAATGCTTCTGTGATCGCATTGCGAGCACCTGCACCTGCATCTATCAAACCGCTCAATGGCGCATGCCCTATCGAAGTGGCTATGCCATATGGGCCATCAAAATCTAATGCCATGACGGCACAATCATTCAAGGGTAGCTGTAAAGCACCAACGCATTGCTGTTTAGCCACCTTCCCGCCAACGCATCGATCTACTTTATTGGTCAACCAGTCTTTGCAGGCTACCGACTCCAATTTCAATACATCAACTATATAGTCCCTGAGATTATTGGCATCATAAACTACATCTCCAAAGTCACGCTCTCGAGTGGTATCTGTCATGACTGTCTTAGGACTGCTCCCAAACATGTCCGATATCGCTAAATCCATAGGGCTCTCCTCCCCTTGTTTACCCACAAAAGTAAAACGCTGATCATCGGTGACCACTCCCACCTCATACATAGGGCTTCGCTCTCTGTCAGCTACCTCTCTCAATAATCCAACGTATTCTACCGGCAGTACTAATCCCATCCGTTCTTGTGACTCATTGCCTATTATCTCTTTGGCAGATAAAGTAGGGTCCCCTATAGGCAATTGATCTAACTCTATCTTACCCCCTGTCTCTTCGACTAACTCAGATAGGCAGTTGAGATGCCCTCCTGCCCCATGATCATGTATAGAAGTTATAGGGTTCAAGTCCGACTCCACTAATGCCCTAATCGTATTAGCCGCTCTTTTCTGCATTTCTGGATTAGATCTCTGTACTGCATTGAGTTCTAATCCCGAGCTAAATGAGCCAGTATCTGCTGAAGATACCGCCGCTCCTCCCATTCCAATACGATAATTATCTCCACCTAATATGACCACCTTCTCCCCTTTCTGTGGGACATCTTTGAGAGCCATATCAGCTTTGCCATATCCAACTCCTCCAGCCTGCATGATCACTTTATCAAAACCTAAGAGCTCTGCGCCCTCAAAATGCTCAAAAGTCAATAACGACCCACTAATCAAAGGCTGACCAAACTTATTGCCAAAATCTGAAGCCCCATTGGATGCTTTGATCAATATATCAATGGGAGTCTGATACAACCAGGGTCTGACTGGATAAGCCTGCTCCCAGGGTCGATCTTGAGTCAACCTGCTATAGCTGGTCATATAAACCGCAGTCCCAGCTAAAGGAATTGATCCTTTACCACCTGCCAATCGATCCCTTATCTCACCACCCGATCCTGTCGCAGCCCCATTAAAAGGCTCAACTGTAGTGGGAAAATTATGGGTTTCAGCCTTGAGTGATAAGACAGATTCAAACGTGGTAATTTTATAATTAGATGGCTTATTGGGCAATTCTGGTGCAAACTGTTCTACTCTTGGACCAGATACAAACGCCACATTATCCTTATATGCAGAGACAATTCCATTAGGGTTCTCTTGCGAAGTCTTTTTGATCAATTGAAAAAGCGAATTAGGTTTTTCCTCTCCGTCCACCACAAAAGTGCCATTAAAAATCTTATGTCTACAGTGTTCACTATTGACCTGAGAAAAACCGAATACCTCTGAATCTGTTAAAGGGCGTCCTAAACGCTTAGACAGTATCTCCAGATAAGAGACTTCATCTTCGCTCAATGCCAGCCCTTCTTGCTCGTTATACTCCTTTATATTCGCTATAGATACTATGGGCGCAGGATCAATATCTATAGTATACATCCCCTGAGACAAATTCTCATAGTGTTGGCTAATCATAGGATCAAAATCAAACTGTTCAGTTTGAACTTTTATAAACTGTTCTATCCTCTCAACTCCCTCCAAACCCATGTTCTCCGTGATCTCAACAGCATTAGTGCTCCATGGAGTAATCATAGCCGCCCTTGGACCTATATAGTCCCCTTTGACCTCTTTTACATCTAATGGTGTCGCACCGCCAAATAGCCAGATCAATTTGGCTATATCCTGACTACTCAATATCCTATGTGTCTGAAGAACAAAAATATTTTCATTGGAAGATTGAAAGAAAAGAATCATATATAGACCAATTAATACTATTGAAAAAACAAAGGTAGTAACATGTATAACATATAAGAATTAATAGCCATAAGAAAAAAGAAGAATGGAGCCAAAATGAAATCAATTCTTCTGAAATAATACTATTAGTTCCTATATTGGAAAATGTACAAGGCGAAATAAATGAATGATCTGATAGTCCGTAACGTAATACTACCCATTTATACCCTTCTCAAAGAGGTCAAATCAATCTTTATCTTGTCAGAAATAAGTGAAAAAAGTGATCAAAAACAAAGGTTTTGATCAGGTATAAACAAGTTA
>JAHDDE010000096.1 GCA_020629515.1 Saprospiraceae bacterium
AATCACTCTCTAAAATTCTTAATCCTTCTACACCATTTCTTGCTATTACTATGTTATAGGATCCGCTTAATGAATATTTGAGGAAGTCTAACATTTCAATATTATCTTCAACGATAAGCACAGAGGACACAGTTTTATCTGATGTTCCAGGGTTCATTGGTGCAACAAGAGATGATAATTGAACTGAACTAACATCAGCCAAAGGGACAATTTCACTGGCAGAATTCTTTGGCAGCCTAATAATAAATTGGGTAAACTGCCCATACTCACTATTTACACTTATCGAGCCATCTAATATGGTTAAATACTCTTTGCATATGGCAAGACCGATTCCACTACCCCCTTCGGTGACAGGCTTTGGGGCATTAGTTTGGAAATATCTATCAAAAATATGTGGCAAATCATTAGGATGGATTCCCCTGCCTGAATCATGTACTTCAATTGTTATAGTATCTTCATTCTCTTCTGCCGTCAATCGAATGGTATCCCCTTGACTAGTGAACTTAGCCGCATTTGAAATAAGGTTCTTAAGAACAGTCCTTATTTTATATCGATCGCTTATTATAGTCAGCTCTTCATTGCCTTGATAGTCTAACTCAAATGCGACAGCCTTATTTTTGATTAATGATTCAAACTCGGCATAAACAAATTTTAGCAGTTCTAAGAAGTTAAAGCTTGATTCATTGAGTTCCACTTTTCTAACCTCAAATGCTGTTAACTCTAGGACTTGATTGGTTAACTCCAATAAGTCTAAACCATTTTTTTCGGCCGTTTTAACAAGATATTTATCATCATCTGATAAAGATTTACTCTTTGCAAGTTTTTGAAGCGGGTTTAAAATTAGAGTAAGTGGAGTCTTCAACTCATGAGATACATTGGCAAAAAATCTTGTTTTAGTTGCATTAATTTCCGCAAGCTCTTGATTCTTTAATTCTAATTTTTGTGATATCCTTTTTCTAATTTTTGATAAGCGAAAGAGCAAAAAAGAGATGGCGCTTAAAAAGATTAAGAATAATGAAATAGTCCAAATAATGATCTCATTCGATTTTTTCTCTGATTGATAAATCATCTCTTGTTGAATCCTTTTTCTTTCAGCTTCTTTTAAACGTTCTTGATTTTGAGAATTTTCGAATTGAGCATCAGCAAACAAAATATATTTTGTTCTCTCCTTAGACCAAATTTCTGATTCGTATTCATGCAAATCCTTAGCCTGCTCATAAGCTTTATCAACTTGATTGGTTTTAAGGAAATACAACTCCTTTAATTCCAAATAGTATTTGTAAAGCGAATTCTCCTTAAAGTCTGGCCACTCATTTTCAATATTATCAAATAATTCTTCGGTTGGATCACAAGAGTCGGATTCTAAACAAAAATGAAATTCTGTTAGAACATATGCTTCATTGGCAAAGTCTTTACAGGACTTAGCTTTATTCAAATAATAGTTAGCACTATCCAACTGTTTTTTATTGAGAAAACTACTCGCTGAAAACAGATAAGAATTACAAATATGTTCTTGAATATTAGGTCTCTTATCTAACCTTGAGCCCTCAATAACCTGATTATTTCTATTTCGATAAAAAGATGTAGAGTCCCACATGTCCTTCTCTTCATATATTTTGGATAGAGTCAAATAAATCATTGATTCTGACATCGCTCGATAAACGGTATCCGTTTCTGACTTAGCATATGGGATGCTATACTTTAGGTACTTCAGAGAATTATCTAAGTCTCCCATCTCTGCATATAAACTGGCAATATTGCTTAAGGGTAGTGAAGCATTAGATGAGATCTTAGACTCCTGACTTTGCTCGACAGCCAATAAATAATATTTGAAAGCATTATAAAATTCCGTGCGATCATGATATGCAATACCTAAGTTATTAGACGCATCTGACAATATTGTTCCTGGATCTTCATAAGTCTTAGCCAGTTCTAATGAAGCTTCATAGTGAATTGTGGCATAATAAAGCTCTTTATCTAAATCATTGTTTATCGTCTTATTATAGTAAAATAGATGATATCCAATACTGTATAGGGTCTTATATTCTTTTAGCTCTTTAGCTGAATCAATTATTTTCTGGGAAAATTGCTTGATGAGTTTAGGGTCAATCTTTTCAATTGAGCGGATGAATAAAGTATTATATTTTTTTAATGACTCTGTATCATGTATTTCTATTTGAGTAAGTTCATGATTGATATCAATACTATCCCTGACTTGGGCATTAATTTGCAAAGTGATAACGAACACGAATTGAATTAGAATAAAAGACGACTTCATAAGCCAGCTATTTAATGGTTGACGATCTTAAGTTTTTTTAGAATGAATTAAATCAGCCTCAACTCATTTTTTACATCCTTCCTAAGAACGAAAGTCGACTGATCTATGAAAGTCCAAATCAATTAAGCCTGAAAATTTAAAATAGCCTATAATTTAGGTACAAATGTCCACCCAATTTCACAATCATCTACCCTTTCTTTTGTCTTCAGCTTATCAATATGCTATATAAAGAATAATTAACCGCAACTAATAAACTATATCAACCCCCGATCTATAGCTCGTTAACATATTACTGATTTCTAACTTCTTTAATTCGAGTGGGTGAATTATTTCATTAGGAGGTACAATTGTTTTTTTCATGAGACAATTGTGTATTTATCAGTAAAAATTCCCGCTGAGGTTTGACTACTATCTATGCACTCCCAAATTACACTTTAAAAACACATAAATTAAGTTCATATCGAATACATAAAGCGCTTCATGTATTCAATTATTCATTGTTAAAAAATATAGCATTGATATCATCAAGAATAGTAAAGCATATGAACCCTAAGCTCAATAAGTGTAAAAACATCATGGAAAAAGTACCAATTGATGAACTTCTTATCGCTCAATTATTCGAAGATTTTACTCATTCACTTCACTATTATCCAACAGTCAACAATACCCCTAACATTAGATTAGAAGTAAAGTCTCTTATATCTACCGGTACTAAGCGCATGTACATGGAGGGTAGAACGTCAGCCAAAGATATCGAGGATGCCAAAGAAGCAGTAGCATTATTAAGAGTTGGAATGTCTTGCCAATTTCAAAAAGACCAACAGATATCAGCAACTGATCTCATAGAACAAACTAAAATTGAATTTGACTCTTTATGGCCCTTTTTCTAAACATCCTATATAATCTGTAGGAAAGCACCTTTAAACCCGCACATTATGTATTATCGATTTAAAAAAAATTGATAGTTACTTAATGGGATAACATCCTTAGTAGTTATAGGACTTGAGATTGAAGTGTGTTTAAATAAGAAAAGCCCGAAAATTCGGGCTTTTCTATGCGCCCCCTCAAGGACTTGAACCTTGGACCTACGGATTAACAGTCCGCCGCTCT
>JAHDDE010000012.1 GCA_020629515.1 Saprospiraceae bacterium
AAGACTGGTTAGCTGAAAAAATCGAAGAATTAGAGAAAATCATTCCAAAGACCAATACAAAGTCTTCATAACAGGCCTCCCTATAAATACCTTAAGCTTGTCTATATTAGCTGCTGTCAATTGACAGATGGAGTTTTAACTTTTATGAAGCAATATAGACCCACTCAATTTAGCTTTCGTTACCTTATATCCCTAATGGTTCAGTATCAATCAGGGATAACTTTAGTAGTGCTCCTGAATATTCTATGGTCCATCCTACAAATTTCTATCCCATTTATTACCAAAGCATTGGTAGACACAGGTATTCAAAATCAAGACATGGATATCGTCTGGATTTTGTTGATTTCTCAGTTTTTAATTTTTATCGGAATTACTATCGCCGACATATTCAGAAAATGGTTGTTAAGACATATAGGCGTACGAGTGAATCTCCAATTGATTTTAAAATTTCTCTCAGGTATCATTAAAAAGCCGTACAGTTTTTTCAGTCTCAAAGAACAAGGTAATACGATCCAACATTTTAATGACAATCTTAGGATTGAATCATTTTTGACCAATCATAGTTCCAATTTTTTCAATGCTATCATTAAGCTCTTAATGTTCGGGATTCTATTATTCATATTTGATGCCTACATAGGCTGGGTTTTTGTGGCATTCAACATTTTACTTATTATCTGGGTCAATCTATTTATTTCGACCAGAGAATATGTAGACGAAAATAGATTCAAACTGAGTGCTGTGGTACGATCCGAATTAATTGAAATCTTCTCTGGGATAATAGATCTGAAATCTTATAATCAAGAAATCAATAGAATCAATGCATGGGATCAAGTACAAACTAAATTTTCTGATATCCGATTGAATATGCTCCGCATTAATCAGCTCATTTTTGGTGGAATCGATTCATTATCACAGATGAGAGATATAGCCATACTTTTCATCGCGGCAAAATTAACTATAGAGAGTTCCATGACATTAGGAACATTAATTGCCATACAATACATATTGGGAAATCTGAATCAACCAATTAGAAAGATCATCGACTTTGTACCTCAATATCAAGATGCCAAATTAAGTCTGAAAAGAATCAATGCTGCCTTATCTTTTGATCAAGGATCAGCAACTGATCAGCTCAGCGTAGATATCCCTAAGACCGCAGGTATCACTTTAGAGAATGTGGGCTATGCCTATTCAGAAAAAAAATATGCAGTTAAGGATATCAATATGGACATCCCATTCGGGAAATCTATTGCTATACTTGGTGAAAGCGGAAGTGGCAAATCCACCCTCATGAAGATGATGCTCAAGCTCCTTCCAGTCGGAACGGGCAAAATCTTCATAGGACCTAAAAAGTTGAGCATAATTGATTCTAAAAGTTGGCTAAACAACTGTAGTGTAGTACTCCAAGAGAGTATTCTTTTTCAAAGGAGCGTTTTATATAACATCACCTTTGAAGAAGAATCGGCCAATACAGATTTAGAGCGTGTATATCGATGCTTAGAGTTATGTGAAGTTTTAGATGTAGTAGAAGCCTTGGCACATGGCTTGCGATCAATAGTGGGGGAAGAAGGTATTAATTTTAGTCGCGGCCAAGCTCAAAGAATAATCTTAGCTCGGGCAATGTATAAGAATGTAGATTATTATTTTCTTGACGAACCCTTTAGCGCACTTGATAGACTCACCTATAAGAAAGTATTCAAAAACTTGAGAGATGGGTTGGAGAAAAAAACACTAATAATAGTTACGCACAAGATGGAAGTTGCTAAGAAAATGGATATGATATATTTATTAGAAGAGGGAGAATTAGTCGAAAAAGGCAACCATGAAAGCTTGAGCAAATTAGGGAAAAAATATTCTGATATTTTTCTATCTGAAGATTAATTAAATAGAGTCAGTTGAAAATAGGAATTAAACATTATGAAATAGATAAAGAAAAGCTACCTCGTAGTTTGATCAGACAAGGTTTAATTAATGCTATTATCGTCTTGTCAATTACTTTGTTCATACTATTTTTTATCCCGATTCAAGATAAAATCACAGGGACTGCGATCATACAGTTGAAAGGGAAAGTTAGAGCTGTTCATTCTACATATCAAGGAATAATTAATTATCAGGTTAGTGATGGACAAGTAGTGGATCCAGGTGACCTCCTCGGCTTGATTGATTGGGATTTGCCTCTCCAAGAAATTTTCTTATATCAAAAAGTCAATAACTTCAGTTTTGACAAAACGCGTATCCAACATCTGATACAAGTTGTTGATTCAATCAAAAATATCCAAAGTCCAATATCCGAAATTAATGGAGAAGTCTATGGACTGAGCAATGCATTGCAACAATATCAGAATATAGTGTCATCCTCCTATCGCACATTAACTTCAAGGGCAATGGAGAAAGAAATTGATCAAAAAAAGAGAATTATTGAGCAAATAGTCCAACAACAATTAAAGATCAATGAGAATGTCAAATTGCTTAAAGAACAGTCCAGAAATGATTTAAAATTATATAACACAGGCTCAATATCACATAGGGAATATCAAAGCCGAATAATGGAGTTATCTAAGTCTGAAGAACAAGTTCTTGCTTATGAATCCCAAAAAGAAATGATAAATGCTGAAATAAATGAATTATTGACTTCTAAACAGGAATTAATCGACAATACGACAATCCAAACAACCTCCTCATTAAATATTGTACTATCCGCATTGGATTCTTACCAGAAAAAATTTTCTACGCTATCAAATGAAAAAATCATTAGATCTCCTATTAAAGGTAGGGTCTCTATTGATTCTGATTTCCTAAATAAACGATTTGTTCAAGCCAATGAACATATATTATCACTTTTACCTATTTCGTCTAATCAAGTGCACGGTAATAACTATATCTCTATAGCTAAAGAGAAAAAAAACAAGATACTTCCAGGTCAAAAAGTATTAATCAAAATTGATCAGGTAGATGTTGATGAATATGGTTTTATCATATCTGAAGTGATCAGCACTTCGCAGATTGAAGATAATAAAGGTATGTACAAAGCGTATGTAAACATAGATACTGATACAAAAAGTACTAAAGGGCATGCCCTACCTTCTAATCACGAATTATCAGGAGAGGCTGCTATCATCCTCTCCAATAAGTCGATTGGTCAAAATATTCTAACTCAAATGATGAATAAAAAACAAGAATTAATCATCGACTAAGGAAACACTCCCATACTGATATAATCGTTAGCGACCTTATCAATAGAGTTGATGAACGCTGCCGAACGCAAATCCTTTACCTTATGCCTATTAATTAATACATCTCTGATATTGGCGTAAGCGGTTACCATAGTTTCTTCTAACCCTGACCTAACCAAGTCAATCTCATCAGCTCCCCGAGTAATTAGTTTCTTCTCGCTGGCATTAATAGACTTATCTGTTAATCTTTCCACTGCATTAATTATGCTGGAGTAGGTATTTTGATTAAATCTCTTCTCCATTCGACCGAATCTCATATGTGATAAATTCTTCAACCATTCGAAATATGATACGGTTACCCCACCGGCGTTCAGATACATATCAGGTAAAATCATTATACCCTTATCATTTAAAATCTGCTCCGCCTCCGCTGTAATTGGACCATTGGCTGCCTCAGCGATAATTTTTGCTTTGATCTGATGCACATTGTCTGCATGGATCTGATTTTCTAATGCAGCTGGAATCAATATATCACAATCTATTCCAATCCAATCATGTTTATTTTCTAATAGCTTTGCACCTTTAAACCCTTTGATCGATTTATTCTCTTTTTTAAATTCAATCAAGGCGTCAATATCGATGCCATCAGGATTGTATAATGTGCCATCGTATTCTGCCACCCCAACTATCTTTGCATTGCCTTCATTTCGAGATATCTGTGCTGAAAAAGAACCCACATTACCAAAACCCTGGACAACAATCCTTTTACCTTCTATACCTGGGGATAGACCTAATGAGATTAAGTCATCTTCATAACTTAAAGCTTCTCTAATTCCATAATAGACTCCCCTACCTGTTGCCTCTGTACGACCTCTGATTCCATTTTGATTAACTGGTTTCCCGGTCACGCAACCCACCGCATCTATCTCACCTTTTGAAAAAGTTTGATAGGTATCTAATATCCACGCCATTTCTCTCGAACCTGTACCATAGTCTGGCGCAGGAACATCTACACTTGGTCCGATAAAACCTTTTTTAATTAACTCTACTGTATAGCGTCTTGTAATTCTTTGTAGTTCATCAACAGAGTATTTATTGGGGTCAATTTTAATCCCTCCTTTAGCTCCACCAAAAGGCACATCCACAATGGCACATTTGAATGTCATTAATGAAGCTAACGCCATTACCTCTTCTTGATCCACCATGTTGCTGTATCTTATTCCTCCCTTGGTAGGCTGTCTATGCTGACTATGTTGGACTCTATAGGCTTCTATAACCTCGTAAGAATCTCCAATCTTAACTGGAAAGCGCATCTGATATACCGAATTGCATGCCTTGATCTGCGCAATCAATCCTTTAGGCCATTCTGTTAAAGCCGCAGCTTTATCAAAATTGGTTTGGACAGTTTCGAAAAAGCTAACTGCTTTTTTATTCATCTTCTAATTGTTTTTCTAATGAATTAATACGACGTTCTAAATAAAATAAAAAAGCCGCTATCCCTAAAAGGGTGATGGCCACAACAGCAACTACGGCATAAATTTTACCAATGTTGTCATAATGATCCGTCGCCCCAAATAGAGACATATGGATAAAACAAAATGAGACTATGGCTATAAGCTTGTTTTTCATAGTTAATTAGTTAAGACTTCTATCAATTATCTTTAATTGTATCTTCCTAATACGATATAATAAAGTAGAAATCCATGTACCCAATAAGGTTAATCCTATTATCGCAGGATAAAAAATAAGTCTTAATGTATGATCTAAATCTTCTCCTCCTAAAGCAGGATTTCCTCCATTGCCAGGATGTAAACTACTCGTCATCCTAGGTATTATGAATATAAGAGGTATCATCGCGGCAAAAGCGAAAATATTGAAAGCAGCACTAACTTGAGCTCGTCGATCATCTCCTGCGATCGAAGACCTCAAAATGGAGTAAGCTAAATATATCATAAGAGCTACGACTGACATATTTAATTTTGGATCATTAGTCCAATAAACTCCCCAAGTATTCTTGGCCCACACAGAACCCGTTGCAACTCCTAACAATCCAAATACTACTGCCACATGAGTAAATGAAGCGGCCACTGCATCATGATTGAGTTGTCTTCCATATAGATATTTGACACTATATATTAATCCTACAATCAACAAAACAAACATTGCAAACCAAATCGCCACATGAAAAAAAGTGTTCCTAATGGTTTCGTAAAGAATACTTCTAAAAGGAAAGGCAAAACTCCAATGGCCTGAAAAGCTATCAATCTCATCATTCCACTGTCCGTAAAATGGATAATTAGAAGGTTCAGATTGTGTAATTGCAATAGCCGATGGTGTGATTAAAAAGCCCTGATCAACATCCAAAATTACTAAAGTCGCCCTCTCTGAAGTTTTCGATGTATCTGGGAGATGCGAAGGAATATCAAAGACAATATCTAACTCCTTTCTATTCAAAACCCTAATGTCTGCCGCTTCTATTTGGTTTATTGAATCTATTTTTAAATAGGCCTTTAACTTTTTAACTTCATTGAAATGAGAATTGTAAGCAGAAATATGGAGGATAGCTGAAGAACCACATTCGATCTCCAAGGGCTCAATCGATAATACTCCTGGTTTAAGTGGAACAATAAATCCGGCAATCAACACATACAGCATGATTATTATGCCCAATAATTTCCACCAAGATTGTAATAGTAGTTTTTGCATATAATTCAATAAGTCTTTTAAAAGCTCTTTATGAAAAATAAAACGTTCTCAAAAACTCTCAAATATAACATTCGACATTATTTCACTTGTTTTTATTCTTTCCAGACAAATGGAAACAAAATCAATGATAAAGCTCCTGTTATAAATGAAATACTAATTAAAGTCAAATATTTCAAATATTCGATATTTTCATTTAGAAATATCTCGTCCGTAAGTGATTTTAAAATCAATATGACGGGTATTAAGAGCGGTAGCGCCAAAATACTGAGAAGTGTATTTTGACCTCCCGCATAAGAATTAATGGCGGACACAAAACTCATAGAAGCGCTTAATGAAATAGAGCCCACTATGAGAACTAATAGAAATTCTAAATGAAAAATTATTGCGGAGCTGAAGTATATTATAAAGAATATATAAAACAAGAATCCTAATATAAAGATGTACATCGCATTGAAAACGATCTTAGCCACCAGGACGTTGTTAGGCTCCGAATGTTGATATAAAAATAGATGTTCAGCAGAACCATGATGAGATTCGATCCTCAGGCAAATATTCACGCATAAAATCATTAAAAATATCCAATAAACATATCCAAACTCCATCACATCCATACCAGGATGTACTCGATAGATCAAATAACACACGATCCAACTAAATAATACAACACCACCTAATTGAGCGTATCTCCTATACTCTACATTGATATTGTACTTTAATAGAGTGATGATGGAATTTAGCATATCATATTAAATATTTTTATAATTTGTATATATTTGTATTACAGACTTTTAAGTTATGACATTATTGAATTTACTATTTGTTCTTTTTTCTGGTGTTACATTTAATTCTAACAACAATCTTAATACGTCATATACTCATGAAATTAAAGCTCTAAAAGGAGATGGTATAATCTCACTACTACGAAGGTACAAACTGAATCAACATCAATCCAATGTTCTGAAGTTTTATGAATTGAATAATATCTCCTCCGAAAAAGCATATCTACATAAAGGAAAAAAATACAAAGTACCTATCAAAATATATCAATATGATGGTATAAGTATTAGAACGACTATTGGCAATAATGATTGGGATAAGGCGAAAAGAATAAAGTCATATAATGAGTATTTATTGGAGAAGGGATTACGATCAACTCACTATACAAAGAGTAAAATACTTTGGGTACCATTTCATGAATTAAATGATATTGAAAAGGCACAAAAGATATCTGAAGAAATAGTAATGAACAAAGAACGATCCGACATCATAAAATATGACTTATTTGGATCTAATCACAGAGAATTTGTTGTTAAAGACACCAAATTGAAAAATAGAGTTTTCTATCTTATAAGTGGTCATGGCGGTCCAGATCCTGGAGCTATGTGCAGTGATTGTGACAAAACACTTTGTGAAGACGAGTATGCTTATGATGTCACCCTTAGATTAGCAAAAAACTTAATGGAACATGGAGCTATCGTAGAAATAATCATACAAGATAAAAATGATGGAATAAGAGATGGTAGTTATCTAAAGTGTGACAACGACGAAAAAATGCCTGATGGATCATCTCTACATTTAAATCAAATTAAAAGACTCAATCAAAGATGTGCGAAAGTCAATCACCTATATAAAAAATATAGTCAGCAAGGAGTTGTTGATCAATCCATGGTAGTAATACATGTCGACTCAAGATCCAAGTCACAAAGACAAGATGTATTTTTTAATTATTTCCCAAAGAGTAATTCTTCCAAAAAAATGGCAATAGATATAATGGAAACCTTTGAAGCCAAATATGCGGAGCACCAAAAAGGCCGAAATTATAAAGGCTATATCAATGCTAGAAACTTACATGTATTAAGAAATACACAACCTAAAGGCGTATTTATAGAATTGGCAAATATTAAGAATCCACATGACCATAAAAGAATATTGCTTCATGAAAATCGTCAAGCATTAGCCAACTGGATTTTTCAAGGAATTACGAAAAGAATTAAATCAGATCAAATAATTGCATCCTCTTAGATCACTATTATCTATTCTACCTAGCACATTCAATTCTCCCAGATCATTGATAACTCCTAAATCATCAGTAGCTATAAAAGATAAACTATCAATATTGGCGAGATCTATTATATTAATCCTTCCTTTCTGATTAGCACTCAATACAGACATGGGATCAATTGGATCTGTTATCACAATTCTCAATCTATCGTTCATTTTGAGAAATGGAGTGTCTATGCTATATAATTGTGATAAAAGTTCAGTCATACCATATTCTGAGCATATCATTGATCCACTAAAAGATTTTCTCAAAGTTTCATAAAGTTCAGACTTGGTAATTTCACGAGCAAACTTTTTCATACCTCCCGTTTCAATAACGGTCAAATGATCGCAATTGAAATGTGTATTGTCATCGACATAATCCAAAAGAGCAAAACTTACACCAAAAAGTATAGTTTTAATTTGCTTTAGTTTATTTCTTTCGATTATTTCAAATAATTCATCATAATTATTCAAACAGTACTTACCTCCAAGAGCTGATGAGCTCATAAAATAATCAACCATGGCAATTAACGATGAATCTTGATTCTCCAAATAATTAGGTAATAATCCGATAAAATAATAATTATCAATAGGACCAAAATTCATCTCAAATATCCGCTGTGCATTGGTTTGATATAGCTCCATATTTCTCACATAGTGCCTACTTCTCGCTCCCATCGTACCACTACTTTTGAAAATTCTTTCTGGATTTGACCATTGGCCAGACTGGACACAATGATGCTTGAAAACTGAAATAGGGCAAAATGGAATTTCACTCAGGCTCTGGGGGATTAAAGCCGATTTACCTATAAGCTCTAAGAACTCTTTATATATGGGATTGTAAGTCTTTTGAAAATAAAAGACATTATTAAGGATAGAATCAAAGTGAGAATCTTTACTATTCAAAGAATTGATAATATCTTGATACAATTTATTCAAAATTCCAATATGAGAATTTACATTTTCTTATTTCTCACAAGCTGCTTGATGCTTGCACAGTGCGAATCTGACAAGGCACAAGATAATGCTCCCGAGATATCTTTCATTGGAATGAATAAGGATAATATAAATCAAGGTAGCCTTGGTATCGAAGATACCTTGATTGTTGGATTTTCTTTTCTTGATATAGATGGTGACGTGGGAGGATTAAATAGCAATATTGTAGTCATAGATAATAGAAATGGTGAAGTTCACTTAACTAACTCTATGCCTGAATTACCTGCTTCTGACAATGGCAATAAAGGACAAGTAAGTATAGAGATTCCAACTCTTTGTTGTGTATTCGAAGACAACACACCTCCATGTTCTGCTCCATTTTCCCAACCTACCAACACATTAAGTTTTAATATTTACATCATTGATAAGGAAGGCAATCAGAGTAACGAAATTTCTACTCCTGATATAGTATTAAGATGTAACTAAATCCAACTAATACCTTTCTTTAAAAAAGATTGAGTAGTCAACTCAAACTCCTTACTGGGCCTGTAGTCATATCTATACTCAACCTGAGGAGGTAGACTCATTAAAATAGATTCTATTCTGCCATTAGTCTGCAACCCAAACTTTGTTCCACGATCATAGACTAAATTAAACTCAACATAACGCCCCCTTCGCAATCTTTGCCATTTGATATGCTCTTCAGAATATTCAGTCTGAAATCGTTTTATGAATATATCAGAATATAAATCATAAAACGATTCTCCAACATTGACAACATAATTAAATATGTCAGTTTTAGTTCTTTCATTTTGTTGACCTAATCTATCAAAGAAAATGCCTCCAACTCCTCTTGTTTCATTTCTATGTGGGATATAAAAATAGTTATCTGCCCATTCTTTAAATTCGGCATAAGCCCCTTCTTCATACTGGTCACATACTTCCTTTAGTCCTTGATGAAAAGAAACCGCATCTTCCTCAATAACTATTAATGGAGTTAAATCTATTCCTCCCCCAAACCACCAAGATCCAGTGTCCGTTTCAAAGTATCTCACATTCATATGAATAATAGGGACGAAAGGGTTGCGAGCATGCAATACTATTGAAACCCCCGTAGCACTAAATTGATTAGGTTCTAATCCCAGTCCTTTTGCTATAGTTTCCGGCATCACCCCATGAACATGAGAAAAATTTACCCCACCCTTAACTATATGTTGTCCATTGATAATCCTCGTTCTGCCTCCTCCACCCTCTGGCCTTTTCCATAGATCTTCCTGAAATAGCCCTACACCATCTAACTTTTCTAATTCGCTACATATGTGATCCTGCAATATTTTAAATCTTTCAGCGACGTTATGTGCAGTGAGCATGTCCATATTTATGCATTAACTGTCATTACCATACTCTCAATAACATTTTTACTGTTTCCTACGAATACTTGGTTATTGTAGACTACAATAGGTCTCTTGAGAAAAGTATATTCTCCCGTTATTAAATCCATGTACATCTCCTCAGTTATAATATCATGAGAGCCTTTAATTTCTTTGAACTTTCTGGCTCTCTTATTGAATAGTTCTTCATATGATAGTTGGGAGATACTCTTTAACTCTCTAAGTTCCTCTTTTTTTATATGATGTTTTTTGATATCTACAAGTTGGAATTGATCCAGATCATTAATTAGTTTAATTATTCGTCTGCATGTATCACAAGTCGACAAATAGAATATCACATTATTCATAAAGTCTAACTATTTGACTTTTTATGGTCCGCTAAAAACTTGGCTAAGCCAATGTCTGTTAATGGGTGCTTTAACAATCCTAAAATTGCACTCAACGGACAAGTAACAATATCAGCTCCAGATTGTGCCGACTGAACTATGTGACGACTATTTCTAATAGAAGCTGCCAAAATCTCTGTATCATATCCCTGAATAGCGTAAATTTCGGCTATTTGATGTATTAATTGAATACCATCCCAATTAGTATCATCAACGCGACCAATAAAAGGAGAAATATAAGTGGCACCTGCTTTCGCTGCCAAAATTGCTTGCCCAGCAGAAAATACAAGCGTACAATTCGTCCGAATACCATTATCACTAAACCATCTAATTGCTCTTATGCCTTCTTTGATCATAGGCACTTTAACAACAATGTTAGGTGCAATTTTGACTAACTCTTTACCTTCAGCAACTATACCCTCAAAATCTGTAGAGATTACTTCTGCACTAACATCTCCATCAACCAAATCACAAATTTTCTTGTAGTGAGCTTTTATGTTACTGTCACCTGATATTCCCTCTTTGGCCATTAACGAAGGGTTGGTGGTTACACCGTCGAGTATACCTAATTCTCTAGCCTCTTTAATATGATCTAATGAAGCTGTGTCAATAAAAAATCTCATAGTATGGGAATGTCTTAAATAAAATCTGAAAAATAAAAAAGTGAGGAATCACACCAAACTGCTACGACCTCATACCCTTGCTGCGTTTCCACCCTGGGGGATTCTGAGGGAGCGAGCTGTATGACCCTCACCGGCCGCAAAAATATACTTTTAAATTGAAGTCTCAAATGCTATGCAACAAACTTTTATATGAATTCCATCCTATATTATTTTGAGGCAAACAATTCACTCTTAGATTTGTCTTCTTTACAGGATGGATAAATCCGAGGCTATAACAATGAAGCGCTATGGCTTTTTTATTTTGCCACTTTATGCCACCATATTTAACGTCCCCAATTATTGGGCAACCTAATGAATTTAATTGAACTCGAATTTGGTGAGACCGCCCAGTTAGAGGTTTTATGCTAAACAAGCAAACTCTTTCTGAGGATAATACTTCATAAGACAGTTTAGCCCATTTAGAACCCTTATGTGCCTCATTTGTTGATTTAGAAATATTAAGAGATGAGTCTTTAAAAATATAAGATTCAATAATTCCCGAATTTGACTGTGGGAAATGATTACTTAAGGCTATATATTCTTTCTGTACTTTTCTTTCTTTGAACTCTACATGCAGTCTTCCTAAAGCCTTAGAGGTTTTTCCTAAAATTATACAGCCACTAACTGGTCGATCCAACCTATGAGCAGGTGCCAAAAAAACATTACCTGGCTTACTATATTTATCCTTTATATATGATTTACACATATCAAGAATAGTCAAATCTTGCGTCTTATCACTTTGTGTAAGCATTCCAGCAGGCTTATTAACCACTAAAAGATGATTATCTTCATATAATATGCTTAAATCCATTATGCAAAATTAACTGAATTTCAATTTGATATATATTGTAAAATAAAAATATATCATAAATATCTATTTTATAGCATTTTATATATTACTATTTAAAATAATATGTATATTTGTATTGTGTAAGTTTTGGTTATTAAATTGTAAAATTCGTTTTGCTCGAGAGAAAGCTCTCGAGCATTTTTTTTACAATAAAATTAAGAAGAACATACCTTCAATATTTATGTTACACTTGGCACAAATATTGCATATATAATTTTGAGTTTTGGTTATTAAATGATGAGTAGTGCCTATATATGCTTTTATAGGCACTTTTTTTATTCCATAATCCAAAATAAAAAAGCCCTCCTAATGGAAGGCTTTCAATAATTCATATGACCAAATACTAATTATTTTATCCAAGGGTTTTCTAACTCAACTGAGCGAAGTCCCTTATTAATATTCTTCTTCTATCTAAACTTATAATGTTAGAACGCTTCAAATCATTCAGAACTGTAGTGACCGTCTGTCTCGAAGTACCTGTAAAATCTGCGATGTCTTGTTGTGTAAAACTATGCTTAAGCAGTAATTCATTAAAGCCTACTTTATTTCCAAAAGTCATAGCATTTTCTTTTAAAAAATTTATAACTCTGGTTCTTGCATCTTCAACTATTATAGACTCAAGACGTGAAGAAGTAGATCTTAATTTATTTCCTACGATTTCTAAAAAATCAGTAGCTACTGCACCATTCTGCACAAATACTTTTTTCAAGCCTCGGCTTGATATTTTTAGAATTTCCGATTTTTTGTCGAGGATTTGAGCTATTGAACTTCTTTGTTTTTCACCACATAGACTTCCCTCTCCAAATATCATGTTAGAATGTACTATTGCCCTTATCACCTCTTTGGCCACAAAAGAATGTACACTTACCTTAACAATACCTGATAGAACATGAAACACATGCTCACTTGGGTCATTTTTGTGATAAACAATTTCGAATCTGGAACATTTTAGCAACTCAGTATTCATTGCTAAAAATCTAAGTTCATTTTCATTGGCATTTTTGAGATAATGGATATCGCTTAGTTTATCCATCAATACCGACTGCTTTTCTTGGTGTAAGTTTGGTGTCATTGGTATGTTTGTCTATAATAATGACAAACAAGCGACCAATACCCCCTATTAAACAATTGATTATTGCACCTCTATAGTGCTACTCTTAGAAGAAAAAGATCCCATAACCCCAAAACCATTTTCTACATTGGTGTAGTGATCTGCAGGAGTAAAAAAATCTGACTGACTATTTATCAATTGAGTACTTAGATTTAAATGATAATTATATAACTCCTCTGACAACGTATTTATCTTTATATCAAGTAGACTAAGTATTTCTCGACTATTATCTATAGGGTCATCTGTTAATAGTGTCAATATGATTTTCTGCCCATTCAATCGGCTATAATCGACGAATACACCATCTTTATGATTAAACTCAAATACGGCATTTCGAGCTGTCTGAATCTGATCTACATTTAGTGGTAGGATATCTGAAGTATTGCTAACTATAGGGTTACCATTTTCATCCATTCGAAACGTCGACACTTTTCTACTTGGTAATATTTGGAAATATCCTGGTCTTTGTTTAGGAGTCTCCAATTCTATTTCAATCTCTACTTTTACATTTTCCTTAGTATCACTTATCCGATATTTTTCTAAAGAAATTATTTCTGCACTGCGCAATCCAATTGGTTCCGGAATAAAGGTTTGTGCAGAAATGGTATCCAAGTCACTATTAGGAATCCATGCACGCATCCAATAGCTATTACCTGGCGAAGGTCTAAAGTCAGTATTCCTTAATATAAAATTATCATCAACTGCCCTGTATATTACTTTTGTGGACTTAGATGGAAAATCAGACCCTCCGAAATCAATCTCCGCCATAGTAAGGTCAATCTCACTATTGTTGCCAGTAAGACTGATTGTCTTAAATAAATCGACGGTTACAGGTTCTTCAGGATTTATTTCACTTATAAAATTTAATTCTTCGTTTACTTCAGTTGAATGAAATGTAAAATCCTCTCTACAAGAAACTAACACCAATGTCAATAATAATATGTAAGATAGTTTGAACACAGTTATGTATTTATGACAAGGGTTATACTATTGTGACGTAATTAATGTATGCAAGATACATAAATCAATAATAAAATGACACAATAAATTACAACCAATTATATGTCAAGGGATTTATACATTAAGAATAATTATTATATGTCGTCAAAGCGCTATACTTAAACTCACAAAAGGGAAAATTGGGATAATACTAACTGCCTCTTGTTCAAAACTGTTTGTATTTAAATCTCTCACTACATCGATGTAAAAAGGATTTTGTCTGTTATATGCATTATAAGCACCAAGACTAAGTTTCTGCCGGCCCCAACTATACTCATTGTATAAATTCACTGCAAAATCAAGTTTATGATAGGTTGGTAACGGAATATTGTTGATTGCCCCGAAGATTGGTATGTATTCGATGCCTCCTTGGACGGGTACTGGCACAAGGCTAACTGGACTAGTATATGGTAGTCCTGAAGCGATCTGCCAGCTAGCAGAAAGCTCTAAATTTTCATTGACCTGGTATATTCCATTCATTTTGAGAGAATGTCTCCTATCATTTCTTGAGCTAAAAGATATTCCATCATTTAATTCTTCAAAGGTCCTCTCTGATTTTGACAAAGTATAATTAATCCATCCTTTAAACTTGCCAGCTCTCTTTTCTAACTCTAACTCAAAACCGTAGGCTCTACCTCGTCCGACTGGCAAATCCCTCTCCCAATTTTGACCATTTTGAATAGACAAAAATCCACCTTCGCTTATCGCACGAATATTATTGAAGTCTTTATAATAAAGCCCAATTGACATGCTCCCTTTATCATTAAAATTTTGATACAAACCCAGCGAATACTCCTTGGATGATTGCGGAGCAATTCTTTCTGTACTCGGTATCCAAATATCATTAGGCAATCCAAATCCAGATGAAGAGAGCAAATGAAAGTATTGATCCATTTCACTATATGAAGCCTTAAGAATAGTATTCTCGGTTAAAAATGTTTTTGCAGCAATTCGTGGTTGCAAATCAAAATAAGATGTCTGTTCTGTACTAATCTGGCTGGCATGAATTCCTACATTAAAAACCAAGCTTTTCAAAGTAATTTCATTTTCTACGTATGCCCTTAGTTCGCCGCCTCGAAATGAGCTAAACTCAGTTTCAGATTTTATTCTTTCTGGAGTAATTCTTCTCGATTCATCCAAAAACTCACGATCTCTGGTACTGTTAAATGTAACTCCTGGCTGAATAGTATGATTTGTAAAGTTTATCCCACCTTTTAAATGATAGTTGGACGATATGAAATAATCAACATCAGCGTTGAGGATTAAATCTTTTATATCTGACCTGAAAAATGTAGCTCCGTAAGCTAATATTTCATTTTCTGTGCCCTGGCTTATAATTGTTCTATCAAAATCAAAATTTTCAAAATTAAAAGAGGAATAACCTACATTTACATAGGACACCACTTTTTGACTAAAATAGTGACCCCATTTGATAGATGCGATACGATTGCCCCAATCCCAACTCACCACATCTAATTCTTGAATACTTTCATCTGTTCCATTATCAGTAATATTTCCTAAAACGTCATTAGTAAATTTATCCTTACCTATATATGTGCTAAAGTATATTTCATCTTTATCTCCTACAATGAAATTCATCTTAGCATTCAAGTCATAAAATAGATAATTTACAAATCCTTCCTGTTCATCTAATTCAAATGTATATCTCGATAATGGTTTAAGCCATGGATCTACAATGGTCCTCCTACCTGAGACTATAAAGCTACTTAAACCATCTTTTATAGGCCCCTCTATTGTGGCTCTTGCTAAAATAGGGTTTACGGCAACTTCACCTGCCATGTGATGCTTATTTCCTTCCTTAACTCTGACATCCAATATGGAAGATAATCTACCTCCATATCTCGCTGGAAAACCACTTTTGATAAGTTTAGCGCTCTTTATTGCACTTGGATTAAATACTGAAAAAAGACCTAATGCATGTCCAGTATTGTATACTGGCACACCATCCATTAAGATTAAATTCTGATCTGGATCCCCTCCTCTAACATTTAAACCACCTAAACCATCCGCTCCAGAGGACACCCCTGCCCTCATCTGTATCATCCTAAATAAGTCAGGTTCGCCCACTAATGAACTCATACCATTTAACATCTCGATTGGTACATTGTCGAACTGTTCAGCTTGTTTGGACTTTTGTGGAACTTTATCTGTTATCACTATCTCATTCAAAAGTGAGTTGGGTTCTAATTCTATATTTATTATCGAATCTTTTTGAATATCGATTGAGATTATTTTTTTAGTGTATTGCACATAAGAAAAATGAATAAAATTTTGTCCTTTGGGCAAAGTCATACTGTAGTATCCATAGTCGTTACTTTGTACGCCATAACTTATATCCTCGTTATATATACTTGCGTATAAAATGCGCTCACCATTAGTAGCATCTGTTACATAACCACTTATAGTTACTCGTTCTTCAACCTTAATATCTGGGTCTTTGATTATTATAAGTTGATTAGCAACTTGTTTATAGACCAATTCTGTTCCGAATAAAATATCATCAAGTATGAGTCCCAACTGCAATTTTTGAGCTACGATCGTTCTTCGTGCGTCAACAGGAATAATATTAGAATCGTATGAAATATTAATATTACTAGCCTTCGTCAATAATAACAAAGCACTATCAATGGAGATATCACTGAAGGTAACATCAACAGGTATTTCATCAGGGAGTGTTTGTTGGGCTTTCAACTGATAGATGATGCAAGTCTGCACCAATAAAACCATGTAGAAAACATTCCTAATTTTAGCGATCATTAGCAATATCTAGTGATTACAAAGATAGTTGTATTGATTGGCTAAATTGAAAGATTTACTAAAATAAAAAAGGGAGCTCTAAATGAGCTCCCTTTTTTATATAATTTTGTATTCTTTGTTAGTCACAAGCAACTCCACTCACATTGTATGAGCCCGCCTCTGACTTTTCAATATTCAATCCTATATAGTAATTCTGTATTATCTCTAAGATCTCATCCACACTCATATTGTCAAGCAATGGAGAATTAAAACCACAACTGTTATAATCGTCTTCTTCAAAATTAAATGTAACTGAATATACCTCTGATAGTTCATTAAATACATCGCTTAACACTGCATCTCTAAAACTCAAAGAAGTACCTAACAATGAGTATACTTTTGAACTATGCTCCTTATTTAGAGTCTCTGTATTACCATTGATAGTAGAAGATTCTCCAGCAGTAACAATAGTTGACAATGACTTATTGAACTCATTATACAACCTCACGCTACCCTCTTTGACATCAACCTTTGCCGTACCATCACCTATATCAGTTCTTACATTAAATGCTGTACCTAATACCTCGATATGATTACCATTTCCTAAAGAAACATGAAAAGGCTGTGAAGGATTTGAAGTAACATCAAAAAAGGCTTCTCCAGATAGACTTAATTGTCTTTTGTCTTTTCCATCAAATGATTCTGCTTTCAATTCTGCATCAGGAGAGAGCCATACCTCCGAATTATCTTCAAGCATAGCATACTCAATATTATTATTTTCTAATATCTCAGTTTGCACTTCTTTTAATGGAGATTGACTAAATGTATATACCAAGTAGGACAAAGCACCAAAGAGCAACAATGCCCCTATTACTATAGGCCATCTGTTTGATCTGCTGTCAGACGAACTAACTGATGTTTGTTCATCTACAACTTCTTCCTGCTTTAATTTTTGTTTGAATTTTGCTTTTGCTGCATTCACATCAAAAGCCTTTTGAGGGAAATAATCCTTACTACCTATCCAAAGAGACTCTATCTCTTCGTAAGTAGTCTGATATTCCGAAGTGTTTTCTAAGGCTTTTAACTCAAGTTTTTCAGCTTCACTGATTTCTCCAGTTAAATCCTTGTGTATAAGATTATATATTCTAAGATCTGTCATGATTAAAAAAGGTTACATAATGAAGACAACCTTTAGGCACCCTCCCCCTATGTACGACCTGTTTTTTTTATTTAATACTAATTTCATACCAAATATGATTGCACAGCACTCCTCAAAATACGCAAAGCTTTTGATATTTGATTCTCTACTGTCTTTATTGAAATCCCCAACGCATCAGCAATTTCTTGATACGACATGTTTTCAAATCTACTCATACTGAATACTAATTTACACTTGGGAGGTAACGCATCTATACTCTCATGAATCCTCCTCTCCAGCTCATTTTTCTCCATTGTAGTTTGGCCATCTATAGTAGACGACTCTATATCAAGTACCGCATCTTCATCATCATCAAATTTCATTCTTTGCTTTCGAATATGATTTAATGATCTATTCACCGCAGCTCTTCTTAGATAGGCCCTTAGGGATGTCTGTACATTTATTTTTTCACGCTTTTTCCAAATATCCATAAAAATCTCTTGGACTATGTCTTCTGCATAATCAGAATCATTTATCACACGATATATTACATTGCACAGATATGTATAATATTTATCGAATAACAAATCAATGGACTTCTCATCATTGGAAGCTAATAGGGATAATATATGTTCGTCTTCTTGGAGCATTTTAATTATAAGATGTAAAGTTAGTGATTCTTACTCAATCCCTGCACAACAATTTAGACTGTTTTATTATATGTATAAGTCACATTTTTTAATAAGATTTCGGTTTTCTTGATTTATCGGAAATTCTTCATTTAATTTGCAGCCAAATTTGGTGATTGTAGCTCAGTTGGTTAGAGCATCGGTTTGTGGTTCCGAGGGCCGCCGGTTCGAATCCGGTCTTTCACCCCCAATAAAAAGGGTTGATTACTAAAATCAACCCTTTTTTAGTTAATTTTCATCTCTTGTAACTTCTAAATAAAAACCTTGAGAAGAATTCTTAGTAGAATCCATATTATTTGTGATTTCATCAAATTCTTTATCAGCGCCAAGACAATAGACCAAATCGACTCTCCTTTCTATTTTGAATTTCATCAAAGAGTCATTAAATCTTATCAGAGTTACAACGATAAAAGTATCTCACTATATAGAGAAGCTTTAAAATCGGACCAAACTATAGTTAAAGTTGGAAATGTTGGCGCAAAATCACAAATCACTAAAAAAAACAAAGTGAGCGTAAGTCACATTTCGCAAAATGCCGTTTCTAAAGACTTTAAATGCAAACTTCTACTATTTATAGTTAACTTTTTCAAAAGTCAAACAATATTGGAGCTTGGAACATCCCTTGGTGTATCAACACTTTACTTGGCTAAGGCAGATAACTTGAAAAAAATCATATCAGTAGAGGGAGAAATGGATATCTATCGCTACATCCAAAATAAAGTCGCAGATGGTAAGTTGACTCTATTAAATTCAACATTTACTGATTTTTTCGTCAAAGCTATAAATGATAGTGAGCTATATGATTGTATTGTAATTGACGGTGATCATACCTACAATGCTACAATCGATAATTTCAATCAGTCAAGGAAAATTTTATCAGAAAATGGTATCATTATTTTGGATGACATCTATTGGTCAAAAGGAATGAAAAATGCGTGGAAATATATTCAAAATGAACATCACGAATTCCACACTATAAATTTGTTCTTTTATGGTATAGTTTTTAAAAATGCTCGATTGAAAAAGCCTCAACGGATAAACATTACTCCTTTCCCCATTAGATGGAAACTTGGATTATTCAGAAGATGATTTATTATCTTTTTTTAATACTCCAGTCTCTTCTCCAAAATATTGAGCAAAACGCCCTAAGTCATTGGACATTCCTTGGTTTTTGGTGGCATTATAATAGCTATCTGCCATTCCCTTTAAAGAATAATAACATAAACGATTCATCTCGCCTATTTCCAATTTCTTGTTCCAAAGATCTATTTTTAATGTCTCTAATGATTTTTCGTCAAAAAGTGAAAGAAAAAAACCTTTAGCTGTAGCTTCAACTCCTTTAGAAGGAGGATCATCACTTTTCCATGTAATTTCTTCAGGGACATTTTCCTCATTCAACTTTATAGAAAGTGTGATATCAACTTTTTTCATACTATATACTTAATACTTTACAATCAGCGCTTTTAAGCTGCGATAGAACACCATTTTGTCCTGACAGGTGACCTGCGCCAAAAGAAAAAAAACAGCCACCTTTTTGATTATGAAAAGAAATCAATCTTTGTGCCATCAACAAATTCCTTTCATCTAATAATAGTTTTCTTAAACCTCCAAGAGATCTTCGCGAATGCTTATACAAACTAATAATATCCTGCATCTTATAGTATTCCATCAATTGTTTGAGATTCCTATTCATCTTTGATATATTCTTTACCCATCTTTTTAACTGTGAGAACTCATAAGAAAGATCAATTGAGTTAAGGATAGCTATCTGCTCATATATCGATTCAATTCCATCACAACTTTTTTGTTGGCTTAACGCATAATTCCAGATTACTTGGTCCAACTTCTCCCCTGCCCCTTGGTTGAGGTAATTGGCTTGCACCATAGACATCACTATCAAGGGTCTTAGATATTCCAAACTCTCCACTTCTACATTGTATACCTTTTTCAAGATGTGACGAGTACGTATGAGTTGTTTTTGAGATAAAAAATCCTGCCATCTTTGCAATTCTTTCATCCTCATATGAGGCAATAATACGTTTGCATTTGATGAATCCAAGGATGTTTCGGTAAAAACAGAATCAAACCCATCAATTAGATGGAACGCCTTGTCAACTATACTTTTATCTTGAAAATTTAAATGAACAGTTCCAAATACTACGGAGAATGATTTGTTTTCTGGAGTATTAAACTTCCAAAAAAGGCTCTCTTTAATCAATCCACTTCGTATTGATAAGGTAGAATTTTTGACTTTTTAACCTTTGATAGTGTCATTAAAGTTTTTAATCGTTCTACCTCTTCTATCTGTGATAGTTTCTTAAATAAGAGTTGTTCATAAGCGGGAATATCGTGACATACTATTCGCAGTAAAAAATCACCGTCACCAGTTATAATATATCCCTCAGTAACCTCATCAATTGTCTGAATTTTTTCAATGAAATTGTCTAAAGCGTTCTCTTTTTGCCAAGCCAATGAAACCAGTACAAAAGTGCTCACATTCAAGCCTAATTTACTCCCATCCACTTTAGCATGATAGGATTGAATCACTCCAGCTTGCTCTAACTTCTTTACCCTTTCCAATGTTGGAGCAGGAGAAAGACCAATTCTTTTAGACAAATCGAGATTAGTAATTTTACTATTCTCTTGTAAAAGTTTTAGAATTTTCAAATCTATATTATCTAACTTGGTTTCAAGCATTTTTCTTAGTTTTAAAATAATATTTTAGCAAAATTAAAATAAAATATCTTATATTTTATAAGTTCTGCATTTAAAAGAATATAAATCTATTTTTATATTATTTCGATAAATTCTCACGCAATGTTAACAGCCTCCCATGCTCCAATAAGTTGAGTATTCTCATAGCCTTAATGGACTTAATATATATAAGACTTCTTTTTAAAAGCTATTGACTATGATACTAAATCCTTCAGCATTAAGGCTTGCTCCACCTACTAATCCACCATCCACATTCGGCTTAGAGAAAATGTCTTTAGCATTACCCGGCTTTACCGATCCACCATACAAAATTGGTGTAGTATCTGCCAACTCTTGATCATAGGCGTTGCTTAGAAACTTACGTATTTCTAATTGCATTTCTTCCGCTTGTTCTGGAGAAGCAGTTTCTCCGGTACCGATCGCCCATATTGGCTCATATGCAATGATTAATTCTTTTAAATCATCTTTAGAACAGCCACTAAATGATCGTGTTAACTGACTAATCACGTGTTTAATATGATTACCTTCTTTTCGAATAGATAATTGCTCACCACAACAGAATATTGGAGTTATGTTATTCTCTATTGCTTTTTTCAATTTTCGTCCTAAGAGCTCATCAGATTCATTAAAATATTCTCTCCTCTCTGAGTGCCCAATTACCACATGAGTCACTCCAACTGAAAGCAACATTGCTGCAGAAACCTCACCAGTATAGGCCCCTTTATCATGGTCACTCATGTTCTGAGCAGCGATTTTTACCTGATCATTTCCATTTACTTGCTTACAAAGCGAAGCTAAATGGGTGAAAGGCGCACAGACAATAATATCGGTTGACCGATCTAATTTTTTATTTACCAGTTGAGTTAAAAGTTCTTCTCCCTCTTGCAGATTGGTATTCATTTTCCAATTTGCCGCAGCAATTCTTTTTCTTGACATGATTATACTTTTTTATAAATAATGACGGATTACTAAGAATAACTATTCTTGGCGAATCAACAGCGAAAGTATTAAAATCCATTGTTTTATCATTTACTTTGCACTTCAATTTAGAACTTAACAATATGGATCCGATTTCTCCATACATTCATCGTGACATAAGTTGGTTAGGATTTAATTATCGAGTGCTACAAGAAGCAAAAGATGTTTCTGTACCTCTATTAGATAGACTTAAGTTTTTAGCCATTTATTCTTCAAATTTGGATGAATTTTTTCGGGTTCGAGTAGCTAATCATCGAAATTTGCTCAGACTTGGAAAGAAGGCCAGAAGAGATTTAGGTTTTGAACCTGCTACTCTTCTTAAGCAAATTCTAAAGATCGTTAATCGACAGCAGAAAGAGTTCAGTGACATTTTCTTCTCTCAGATACTTCCTTCGTTAAAAAAAGAGGGAATCCATGTCATCCGAAGACAAGAGATGAATGAAGAGCAACAAGCATTCATTGAAGACTATTTTAAAGAAAATATGCTTCCTTATGTTCAACCTGTCTTATTAGTCAAGCAAAAGATAAAACCATTCCTTAATAATGGATCGCTCTATTTGGCACTACATTTAGAGGACCAAAAAAGTGGTGAAAAAAATCACGCAATTGTTAAAGTTCCTTCGGACGAATTAGAACGATTTATAGAATTACCTCATCATGATGAAGACACACATGTAGTTATCATGATTGACGATGTAGTGAGACATTGTATAAGCTGGATATTTCCTGGATACGATATTAAAGAATCCTACAGCATCAAATTAACTCGTGATGCGGAACTGTATATCGATGATGAATTTTCAGGAGACTTGTTATCCAAAATCAAAGAAAGTATAAAAAAGCGAAAAATAGGTCCTGCATCAAGATTGGTTTATGATCGGACTATGCCATCAGGCTTTCTCAAAGTTCTTCAAAAAGTATTTGATTTAACTGATTTTGACCTCCTCCCTGAAGGAAGATATCACAATAATTCAGATTTTTTCGGATTCCCAGATTATGGGAAGAGGGGGCTAAAGGAGATACCATTAAGTCCAATTGCCGTACCAGCATTAGAGTCAAAAGGTACTATTTTTGATGAGATCTCAAAACGTGATCACTTAATTCACCCACCCTATCATTCTTATCTTCCTGTAGTTAATTTCTTTGAATCTGCTGCACATGATCCTAATGTAACACACATCAAAATTGTACAATACAGAGTTGCTCGACAAAGTCGCATTATGAACGCTCTAATCGATGCAGCCAACAATGGAAAACAAGTATTCGTATTTATTGAGGTAAAAGCGAGATTTGATGAAGAGGCTAATCTTGTATGGGGTGAAAAGTTAGAAAAAGCAGGGGTTAAAGTTCATTATAGCATTCCTGGTATCAAAGTGCATGCTAAGATGGCGTCTGTCTTAAGGCGAGAAAATGGAAACTTCAAAATATACAGTTATTATAGCACAGGTAATTTTCATGAAAAAACTGCCAATATATATTCAGATTTTGGATTATTTACAGCAGACACAAGATTGAACAATGAGAGTATCAAGCTTTTTAACTATTTAGAAACCAAAGAGAAAAGCGGAATTGAATTCAAACATCTCAATGTTGGAATGTTCAATATGACTCCTAATTTAATCGATCTGATAAAGCAAGAGATGAGCAATGCTAAAGCCGGAAAGCCAGCTAAAATATTTTTGAAGATGAATAGTCTTCAAGATCCTAAAATGATTGATTTGCTCTATGAAGCCAGTCAAGCCGGTGTGAAAATAAAAATGATAGTCAGAGGCATTTGCTCTATCGTACCCAAAGTAAAAATGTTCAGTGAAAATATAAAAGCCATAAGTATTGTGGATAGGTTCTTAGAGCATGCTCGTGTATTCATTTTTCATAACAACGGAGATCCTAAATATTTCATGTCTTCTGCAGACTTTATGTATAGAAACTTATACAGGAGAATAGAGGTTGTATTTCCTATCTATGATAAAGCCATCCAACGTCATGTGCAAAACTTAATGGACCTACAGTTAGCTGATAATGTTAAGGCTCGATCACTCGATTATCAAGAAGAAAATAAATACGTTGTGCAAAAAGACAGACTCCAAATACGAAGCCAGATGGAAACCTATTTATACATTAAAAGAAATGAATCCTAATGATAGATGCTATATCCCCGATTGATGGAAGATATTCTAATAAAACTGGAGACCTTAAAAATTACTTTTCCGAAGTTGCATTGATAAAGTATAGGATAAAGGTTGAGCTCACTTACTTTAATTATCTCGGCCAGATTGGTGTCGTCAAAAATTTAAATTCACCAATTAACACTGATGAGATAATTGAAAATTTTGATATTTCAGAGGCTCAAAAGGTAAAGGATATAGAGAAAGTAACCAATCATGATGTAAAAGCAGTAGAATATTATATAAAGGAAAAATTAAAAAATTCTGTAGCCAACGATCAACTCGAATTTATTCATTTTGGGTTAACCTCACAGGATGTAAATAATACAGCTGTGCCTATGTCCATAAAAGATGCAATTAATCAAGTCATAAAACCTACCCTTGATGATATATTAGCATTGCTGAACAAAAAGTCTAAGGAATATAAGACTATACCTATGCTCGCGAGAACGCATGGCCAGGCCGCCTCTCCAACTACTTTGGGAAAGGAGCTGGAGGTATTTGCCCACCGACTAAGCATCCAGCTCAATAAATTAAGTGATTACCACTTCACTGCTAAATTTGGAGGAGCCACAGGAAATTTCAACGCACACAAAGTGGCCTATCCAAACATAAAGTGGCCAGAACAAATGGATAAATATATCTCTTCATTAGGGATGAAACGTCAAGCTATTACTACGCAGATTGAGCACTATGATGGGCTCTCCGAGCTATTCCAGATATTCAGTCGGATAAATACTTTGCTTATTGATTTCAGTAGAGACATCTGGACTTACATATCTATGAATTACTTCAAACAAAAAGTAATTGCTAACGAAGTAGGAAGTAGTGCTATGCCTCATAAAGTAAATCCTATAGACTTTGAAAATGCAGAAGGTAATCTAAGCTTGAGTATTGCTATATTTAATTACTTAGCTAATAAGCTTCCGATTTCAAGATTACAAAGAGATCTTACAGATAGTACTGTATCAAGAAATATAGGTGTCCCATTTGCTCATCTTCTAATTGCCCTAAAAAGTTTACAAAAAGGAATTAGCAAGCTTGAAATAAACGAAAAAGCAATCAATTTAGATCTTGAGTCTAATTGGGCCGTTGTATCAGAAGGAATTCAAACTATACTTCGTCGCGAAGGATTTGAAAAACCATATGAACTTTTAAAAGAATTCTCAAGAGGTAAGGGACAACTCAAGAAAGAAGATTTTGAACTCTTTGTATCAAATCTTGATGTGAGTGACACCGTAAAGTCAGAATTAAATTCAATTACTCCATTTAATTATATTGGTTACGCCTAAGAATTAATTATACAGGTACGTTCCAGTATTATCTTTTATGGTGAGTTGGTTGGTATTAGATTCCTCTACTGAACCTATAATTTTGGCATCTACTCCGTATGATTTTGAGATGCCTATAATCTCTTCTGCAGTTTGAGCATCTGTATAAATTTCAAGTCTATGCCCCATATTAAAGACCTCATACATTTCCTGCCGACTTGTACCAGACTCCCTTTCTATAAGCTGAAACAATGGAGGCATATCAAATAAGTCATCTTTTATAACATGTTTATTATTTACAAACTTTAACACCTTGGTTTGAGCACCTCCGGTACAATGAATAATGCCAGAAATATATTTTCGATAATCAGGTATGATTTTTTTAAGTATTGGCAAATAAGTCCTTGTTGGCGAAAGAATGAGTTTTCCTACAGTCGTTGGACCATATCCATCAATCTCAATTGAGTCAGTTAATTTCTTCGACCCTGAATAGATCAAGTCCTGATTAATGGAAGGATCATACGTTTCTGGATATTTAGACAAATATGACTTCTCAAGCACATCATGACGCGCAGATGTTAGGCCATTGCTTCCCATTCCACCATTGTATTCATCTTCGTATGTTGCTTTACCATAAGATGACAACCCAACTATCACATCTCCGGCTTTGATATCATTTGATATAACTGATTCTTTAGGCAACCGCCCAAAAGCAGTGATTCCTACATCTATTGTTCTGACTATATCACCTACATCCGCAGTCTCCCCTCCCGCCAGAATTAAATTAACCCCATTGGAGCTCATACGATCTATAAATAATTGGGCAGCTTGTATAACTTCCTTGATTACTTCTCCAGATATTTTAGACTTGTTACGTCCCACTGTAGATGAAAGGACTATGTCATCTATACAACCTACACATGCCATATCGTCGACGTTCATGACTATGCTATCTTGTACTACACCCTGCCACACTGATATATCTCCAGTTTCTTTCCAATATAGGTAGGCTAAGCTTGTCTTAGTACCAGCTGTATCTGCATGCATTATATTACAAAAATCTGGATGGCCAGCTACGATATCTGGAAGCACCTTACAGAAGGCATTAGGGAACAAGCCTTTGTCCATATTTTTAATCGCGTCATGTACTTCGCTTTTAGAGGCCGATACACCCCTTAGTCCATAGCGAGAATCATCCATTTTTCTTCTTATTTAACTGACCCTTGGGTCTATTAATTTGTAAATCAAATCTACTGCAATGTTAATGAGAATAAATAAACTACTGGTTAATAATAGTGCACCGATTATAACCGGAATATCATAGTTGAGCAATGCATTCACCGTTAGAAAACCTAATCCTTTAAAATTGAAAATATATTCAACAAAAAAAGCTCCCGCCAAAAGTGCGGCGAACCAACCACTCAAAGCAGTTATCACAGGATTTAAAGCATTAAAGAGTACATGTTGATAAAGCAGTCTGGATGTTTTCACTCCTTTTGCTCTTGCTGTGAGAATAAATTTTTCATTCATAACATCTATCACAGCGCTGCGCATCAATTGGGCAATAATAGCAATAGGCCGAATACCAAGCGCAATAGTAGGTAGTATAAGGTTTTTCCATACCACCACATCGTTACCTAAGTTGTCAATTTCAAAAAGTGAACCTTGAATATTTAACCCAAGAAAATTATTAAAATAATACCCAAACATCACCCCTAATACTATAGCCGTAACATAACTCGGCACGGAGTATCCTATTGTCGAAAAACCGATAATTAATCTATCTATCCAAGTACCCATATTAGTGGCAGCCACAAAACCTAAAACTATTCCTATGCAACTGGCTAATGTTAAAGCTGAAATCGCCAAAATCAAAGTCAAAGGAAATGCATCATACAACAAGTTGAATACTGATCTTCCCGATTGAAATGATTCTCTGAGGTAAGGAACTTTAACTCCTAATCTGTATCCATAAATGGACATAAATAAGCCGTTATACCGTTCCTTCCAATTAGTGTCCCTCCCTAAAAATATCGGAGAAACATCTCTTAAATATCTTAAAAGTTGAACATTCAACGGTTGATCCAATCCCAATTGCTTCTTTTTTAGTTCCAAACTCGATTCTGACATCTGTTGTCCAAATGTTAATCGAGCAGGATCTACGGGAGCCGCATAAATAATGGATGATATGATAATGACAACAAATACAAGAACCACTCCCCCATAAAACAACTTATTTAGTATTAAAGAAAACATTTGAGAGATAATTAACGCTTCAGATTAAACACAAGATAGATTTAATCATTTGTTTTGTGGTTAAATTATTTGATAAGCTCAAACAAAGTAAAGTGTTTAAAAAAATCGAACTGCCGTTTTCCGAAATTCCTCATTTCTCACAACGAGATAAAGCTTATCAAGAAAGTAATGAAATATTAAAACCATTTTACAAACATGAAGTTAATATCGACCGCTTTGAAAAGGTCATAGAAGAAAGACAATCATTCCAATGTAACAGGGCTTTACTGCACAGTGTATTGCTCCAACAATATCAAAGCTTACCTAATAGTGAGCAAAGTGTGCGAAACATAGATAAGCTTAAAGAAAAAAACTGTTATACCGTTATCACTGCTCATCAACCATCTCTTCTCACTGGACCATTGTATTATATCATAAAGATATGTAGCACTATAAATCTTGCACAACAACTCAATAAGAAATACAGTGAATTAGAAATTGTACCTGTGTTTATAGTTGGAGGCGAAGACCATGATTTTGAAGAAATTGCTTCTGTTAATTTTTTTGGTAAGAAATTCACATGGGAAACAGATCAAAAAGGGGCCGTTGGTCGCATGGACATTTCAGATCTCTCCATTGTACTCGAAGAAGTAAAAAATACCTTTGGTTCCATGCCCTTTGCGGAGGATTTAAAAACAAAAATCGACCAATGCTATAAAGTGTCAGATTCATATGGGGATTTTATGCGAAGACTGACGCACTCAATCTTTGGATCTTATGGATTGATAGTTGCCAATATGGATCATTACGAATTAAAAAAAGCCTTCTTCCCTATTGTAAAAAAAGAAATCGAATCTAATATATCTTTTAAAGAAGTAAATGTCGATCAGAAAAAAATTGAAGCGGCAGGATTAAAAAAACAAGCACATGCCCGAGAGGTAAACTTATTCTATCATGATCTGGATAGGCATAGGATAATAAAAGTTGACAAAGATCAATATGAAATCGGAGAGCATACATATACACGGAGTGAGTTGATTCAACTAATTGAGCACAATGTTCAAAATATAAGTCCCAATGTCATTCTTCGTCCAGTTTTCCAAGAATTAATATTTCCTAACCTGGCATACATTGGAGGAGGTGGAGAATTGGCTTACTGGATGGAAAGAATTTCACTCTTCGAGAAATTAGAGTTACCATTTCCAATGTTAATAAGAAGAGACTCCGTGCTTATATCTGATGCTAATACTGAAAATACATTAGAGAAATTTGGACTTTCGTTTAGTGACCTATTTGATAGAGAAGAGCAGTTGATCATACACGTGACAAAAGAGGAAAGCACTGTTGATCTTTCATTGGATCCTTTTAAATCTGAACTGATTCAAATTTTTGACAAAGTTAGAAGTCAAGTCCAAGCTGTCGATAAAACTTTAGTAGGGACCGTCAATGCGGAACAGTCTAAAAGTTTAAAGTCTTTAGAAAATATTGAGAATAAAATTCTAAAAGCAGAAAAAAGGAAAAAAGAAACTGAAACAACTAAAATCAAAAAGATAAAATCAAAGCTTTTTCCTGGCAACAACAGTCTTCAAGAGCGACATGATAATTTCATTCCCTATTATTTAAAATATGGGCCAAAGTGGATAGATCATTTGATAGATTCAGTTGACCCTCTTGATAAAAATTTTAAAATATTAGTGATTCAGTAGGATTAAGCTTAATCGAGCTTATCAAAATAAGAAAGTAAATGATCTAATTTGGCTTTTAATTCACTGCGATGTACTATAAAGTCCAAAAACCCGTGATCTAATAAAAACTCTGATCTTTGGAATCCTTCTGGCAAATCTTTTTTTATCGTTTCTTTTATAACCCGAGGGCCTGCGAATCCGATCAAAGCATTTGGCTCAGAAAAATTAATATCTCCTAACATCGCAAACGAAGCAGTAACACCTCCAGTAGTTGGATCGGTCAGAAATGAAAAATAAGGTATTTTTTCACGCGCTAATTGCGCAAGCTTAGTCGAAGTTTTAGCTAATTGCATTAAGGAAAAAGCAGACTCCATCATTCTTGCACCTCCAGACTTAGAGATAATCATCAATGGTACTCTATGCGCTATACAGTAATCCACACTTCGGGCTATTTTTTCTCCTACTACAGAGCCCATCGATCCTCCAATGAACGAAAAATCCATTGCCGTAACCAGCAAAGGTTTTTTATTAATCTTTCCAATTGCCACACTAATAGCATCTGATAATGAAGTCTTTTCATATGCTTTTTCCAACCTTTCATCATAAGATTTAAGATCAGTCCAGTTTAAGAAGTTAGTAGACTTAATATCATCAAATAGCAGTTTATATCTACTTCCAAATAAAATATTGAAATAATCATGGGATCCAATCCGCATATGATTATCACAATCTGGACAAACAAACAGATTTTTTTCTAACTCAAGGATAGTAAATGTACCTCCACACGATCCACACTTCTGCCAAAAACCATCTGGCACTTCTTTTTTCTCGCTTGTAGTTGTTTGTATTCCTTCTCTGAGCCTTTTAAACCAACCCATTTATCTGTATTTGTATTTGGTAATAACTATTATAAGATGTATTGAGAGGATAATTTGCTATTGGCAAAAGTAATAATTTAATCCAAACGCATAAGTTAATTAAATAATAGTCTTACGTCTTATGAATAGCGATAGCCTTTTACAGTGTCAATATAGACCTTAACGTGATCAGACGAAGTATCTGGATAGACGCCATGCCCTAAATTAGCTATATGATTTCTTCCCATCACTTTCATCATTTCTTCGGCAGCTAATCCTATTTCTTCTGGTGTACCGTATAGTTGACATGGGTCTAAATTACCTTGAATAATTATAGATTCGCCGAGATGATGTCTTATATATTCTGGGGATGTTTTCCAATCTATGCTTATGGCATCCATTTTCACATCTTTCAAATGAGGAATTACGGACCAAGCACCTTTAGGAAAAAAGATCTTTGGTACATCATTAGTTTCTTGGAAAATGCGTTTGATATAGGGCAATGAAAACTCCAAATACTGATTAACAGGGAGCATTTCTGCCCAAGAATCGAAAAGTTGTATTAGATCTACACCACACTTTATTTTTTCGTTGAGGTAGTAAATTATACTATCTGTTATTTTTTCCATCAAAAGATGAGATGATTTAGGGTGCTCGTACAAAAATCTCCGTGCTTTTGAAAAAGTCTTACTACCTGTACCTTCTATCATGTAAGCAAAAAGTGTCCATGGAGCTCCACTAAAACCTATTAGTGGATTGCTACCATTAATTCTTTTCTTAGTCTTGTGAATGGATTCGAATACATATTGTAATTTGTCTAAAACACTCTCTCCATAGTTGAGATTTTCTATATCAGATGGAGAACTAATGACCTTATCAAAGACTGGTCCTTTTTTTTCTACAATCTCATAATCCAGCCCCATTGATTCAGGAATAACCAGTATATCCGAAAATAGTATCGCTGCATCTACTCCTAATACATGAAGAGGTTCTACTGTAACTTCAGCTATCAAATCTGGATTTTGAACTAATTCTTTGAACCCAGAAACAGACGATCTTACCGATCGATACCCTGGCAATATTCTTCCAGCTTGACGCATAACCCAAATTGGAGGTCTTTCTATACTTTTAGACTTGAAAACGTCTAATAAAATCTCATTTTTGTAGCTCATAATATTACTTCAAGAAATATTGGCCGCAAAAATACATTAATAAGAAATAGTTATGAGGATACTCTTAATAGGTTATGGCAAAATGGGAAAAACTATAGAACGTTTAGCTGAAGCCAAAGGACATCAAATAGTTGGGAAAATTGATATGAATAATGCTAAGGATCTACGATTGAGCCTTGAAAACGCAGATGTCGCTATAGAATTCACTAATCCAGAATCTGCATTAAATAATATAACTACTTGTATAGAAAAAAAAGTGCCTGTGATCTGCGGTACTACAGGTTGGCTCAAAGAAATAGATGTAGTTAAAAGAGCTCTTGAGACATCAGGTGGCGCTTTTTTCTATGCATCCAATTATAGTATAGGTGTTAATATTTTCTTTGAACTCAATAAAAAACTTGCAAAGATGATGAATCATTATCCTGAATATACCATTCAAATCGATGAAACCCATCATACTGAAAAATTGGACGCACCGAGTGGAACAGCCATTACTCTGGCAGAGGGAGTATGCGAAAATGTAGATAGAAAGGCTAGCTGGATATTATCCCAACCAGATCAACAAGATAAAGTAAATATCGATTCTCATCGAATTGGGAAAGTATATGGCAAACATACTGTAACGTATAATTCTCAAATTGACCATATATCAATAACCCATGACGCACATACAAGAGATGGCTTTGCTATGGGGGCATTGCTTGCAGCAGAATGGATTATTGGGAAGGAAGGTTTTTATGGCATGAAGGATTTATTGGGTATTTGATACATTTGTAATCGTGATCCCTCCAGAAATAATAGAAGAAATAAATTCAACCGCCAAGATTGAGGAGGTCATAGACGAATTTGTCAATCTCAAAAGAAGAGGGGTCAATATGATTGGGCTTTGTCCATTTCATAATGAAAAAACACCTTCATTCACCGTTTCACCATCAAAGAATCTTTTCAAATGTTTTGGATGTGGCAAAGGAGGCAATGCGGTTCATTTCTTAATGGAGCATGAACAATTTTCTTATCCTGAGGCCCTCAAATTTCTGGCAGAAAGGTATAATATCAAAATACCTGAGATCGAACGAACTGATGAACAAAAGCAAGCTGATCAAGAAAAGCAAAGTCTTTTAATCATTAATGAATATGCCCAAAAGTTTTTCACAAAAAATCTTTTTGAGTCCGATGAAGGAAGAACTATAGGTTTAAGCTATTTTAAGCATCGTGGGTTATTAGAATCAACGATTGAAACCTTTAAACTCGGCTATTCTCCAAAAAGTCGAGATCAATTTACTCAAGAAGCCATTAAAAATGGATACAATTTAGACAAACTAAAATCGCTCGGATTAGTTTCTCAAAGTGGATATGATTTTTATCGTGAGAGAGTTATTTTCCCATTCCATAATATTAGTGGAAAAGTGATTGGATTTGGAGGGCGAATACTAAAAGATCAAGCCAAAGCTCCAAAATATCTTAATTCTCCTGAATCAAGTATATATAACAAAAGAAAAACTCTTTACGGGCTTTATCAGGCAAAATCCGAGATTAGAAAATTAAATCAATGTATCCTTGTCGAAGGCTATACAGATGTTTTAAGTCTATATCAAAATGGGATTAAGAATGTAGTTGCATCCTCCGGCACCTCACTAACGATAGAACAAGTAAAACTGATTAAAAGATTTTCTGACAATACGGTTGTTCTTTATGATGGTGACCAAGCAGGACAAAATGCGGCGTTACGAGGACTGGATATATTCTTAGAGAACAACTTGAATGTCAAAGTTGTCGTGTTACCCGATAATAGTGACCCCGACAGCTATATTCAAAAAGTTGGTACAGAATCTTTCAAACAATATATTTCGGATAATGCGAAGGATTTCATATTAAAGCTAGCCAAAAATATACAAGATACTCTTGCTAATGATCCTGTAAATAAAAGCATTCAAATTAAGGAACTGGTAAAAAGTCTATCCAAAATTAGCGACCAGTTGAAGAGATCTCTGTATATAAAAGAGTGTGCCAACATCCTGGAGTTAGCTGAAAATTCACTTATTAAAGAGGTTAATAGAGGTGTAAGAAACGAAATTGGAAAGAAAACGAAAGAAATAAATAGAGCTCGACCGGCTTTTAAAGAAAATGTTGAATATTTTAACAAAACCATTCCAGAGGATCATTCTCAAAAAGATGAGGGAATTCAACTCGATAGTGAAAGATATCAAGAAAGAGATATTATAAGAGCTCTGCTCCAACACGGTCAAAAAGAATGTACGCATCACGAGAATATTAGCGGCTTAGAATATTTAAGGCTATTAATCGGTGAAAGCTTTTTGGAATTCAAGAATAAAACATATCTAAAAATAATTTCTAAAGCATTTGAGGACCATGACAATGGGATATCCTTTTCTGCTAATCGGTTTATTGATCATTCGGACAAGCATATAAGTTCATTGGCAGTAGATCTTTTATCTGACCCAAACTCTTACGCAAACTGGGAAGAAAAAGGTGTTCAGCTTCAAACACAAAGACCTATTGATGAAAATCATGAAAAAGACATTTTTCAATCTGTTATGAGATTTTTCATGACATACTTTAAAGAACAAAACTTAATCTGGAAGGAAAAAATTTCAGAATGTACCGATGATGCAACAAGAATCATTCTTCTCACAGCTTACAAAAAATTCAAAGACGAAATGAGAGAGCACGCCTCTAAGCTCAACACAGTTATAATATAAAAAGGCTCAGCAATTCTGCTGAGCCTTTTTATTATTAATTTCTATCAATACAATTGAGATCTTCAAAAGCTTTGATGAGCCGTTTTTTGAACGCTCCTTCGCCTTCTCTCAACCATTTTCTTGGATCATAGTATTTTTTATTAGGTACATCATCGCCCTCAGGATTTCCTAATTGTGATTGTAGATAAGCCTGATTTTTAGTGTAGTAATCTTTAACACCAGTCCAAAATGCCCATTGCATATCTGTATCAATATTCATCTTAATAGCTCCGTAACCTATAGCTTCTCTTATTTCTTCAGTTGAACAACCTGATCCCCCATGAAAAACAAAATTGACTGGTTGAGAAGATGTATTAAATTTCTGCTGTATGTACTCTTGCGAATTTTTTAGAATTACTGGCTTTAATTCTACATTTCCAGGTTTATAGACCCCATGAACATTACCAAAAGCAGCAGCTACAGTAAATCGGTCTGAAATTTTACTGAGACGTTCATAAGCATAAGCCACCTCTTCTGGTTGAGTATATAATCTCGAGCTATCCACATCCGTATTATCTACACCATCTTCTTCTCCTCCAGTAACGCCCAATTCAATTTCAATCATCATACCCATCTTATTCATCTCCTCAAAATAATCACAACAGATATCTATATTTTCTTCTAAGCTTTCTTCAGACAAATCAAGCATATGAGAGCTATATAATGGCTTGCCATATACGCTATGAAACTTTTTACCTTCATCTATTAAGCCTTTAATCCATGGCAAAATTTTCTTAGCACAGTGATCAGTATGAAGCACAACGGTTACACCATAATGCTCTGCTAACTCGTGTACATGAAGGGCTCCAGCCTTAGCACCTATTATGGAAGCACGTTGATTATCATTTGACAATCCTTTACCTGCGTTAAAACTTGATCCCCCATGTGAAAATTGAATAATAACAGGAGAATTCACCTCCCTTGCAGATTCTAAAACTCCATTGATTGAATTGGTACCTACAACATTGACTGCAGGGATAGCGAAATCATTTTCATTGGCATAGTCAAATAAATCTTTCACCTCTTGACCATAAATGACTCCTTTACTAAAACTCTTTGATGACGACATTTAGTTAAAGTTGAATATTTTAAAAAAGTGACAAAGATAGCAACATTTAGAAATGCACTTCACTTTAATTGCTCAAACAGAATAAAATATATTCTTAGTTTTGGTGCTTCATCAATTATAAAGCTATATGGTCTACATTTTATTACAAGGAAATTCAGGAGCACTGCCTATCAATTTAATATTCATGGGCTTATTACTTGGAGTAATGTATTTTTTCTTTATCCGTCCTCAAGCCAAAAAACAAAAAGAACAGATACAGTTTGAAAATGATCTATCAAAAGGGGATAAAATAGTGACTACCTCTGGTATTATAGGAACTATTACTAAAATGGACGAAAAATTCGTAACCCTTCAGATTAGTCAAAAAGGAGTTATTGACATACTTAAAACAAGTATTTCTAAAGAGTTAACTGAATCATTTGAAAAATAAAAAAAGGCTGTCAATTGACAGCCTTCTTATTCTCTTTAAGTGTTTATCAATCTATCTCATTAAAGTGACATTACCCGCTTTGATGAATTCTTTTCCATCTACACAAGTAACTTTTACACAATAGGCATAAACATCAGGTTCCATTTCTCTGCCCGTGCCTCCAAATCTTCCATTCCACCCATCTCTTTGATTTACTGAGCGGAATACTTCTTGACCCCATCTATTTACAATTTGAAAATCCATTTCCTCAACGAAATTACTTCGCACAAATAAAACATCATTATTCCCATCATTATTTGGACTAAACGCAGAAGGGATAAATACATCAGTCTCATCACATAATGGTTGCTCCACTGTTATTGTAATTTGGCTCGTGGCACTACATCCATTGATATCAGTCACAATGACTGTGTAGGTTGTTGTCTCAGTAGGACTCACTATCTGGCTCATTTCAACACCTCCGTTATCCCATTCATAAGACACGATTTCTCCAGATGAGTTCGCAATAATGGTAACAGATTCACCTAAGAATATATCTGAATCTGGATCAGCTACGACCTCAACATCTAATTCTGTAACTGTTGGATTAATCAATATAGTCTCGCTGCATCCTGACGACAAATCTGTTACAATAACTGAAATTTCAGTTTGTTGATCTAAAGAAATCATAACATCACTGGTACCTTGCCCTGATATTACAGCAGAGGCAGGAGCCCATTCATATGACAACATTGCATTTGTGGTATCTCTAATGGATACAGAGAAAGGTTGTCCTGCACAAACAATGGTATCGTTACCTATTTGATCTGGAAATAAAATATCCAAGTCGATATCAAATCCAGCCTTGGTAAATGTCAACATTTCAGAACAGCCATTTTCATCTGTTGCAATAACTGTGATAGAATCAAATTCTGAAGTATTAATTGTCAAGGAATCTATCATGCTAAGCGTATCCCCAGACTGATTTACCCATACAACTGGTAAATCCAAATTATTGCTAATTCCAAATTCGATATCTTGGTCCCCTTCACATACACTTATTGATGTTTCATTATCTGTCATAAAAGTTATAATCTCTGGCACCTCAACTTCTATCATAAATGTTTCAAATTGACAAGTAGAAGAAATCGATGTCAATGTAACATTATAAGTACCTGCTCCACCGAAATCAAATGTAGGATTGGCCAAATTTGAATTATCTGAATCATCATCAGCTACCCCAAAATCCCAAGAAATATCCCCATCAATAAAATCTGGCCCCACATCAAAACTCAAGCCATAAGTGCCGCAATTATTCGCAACTTCTGGAGCTGGAGTAATTATATCACCGTATGGTATAACAATTGTTCCTTCGTCAATACATCCGTCAGTTGAAGTTGCAGTATAATCCAATCTTATCGTGTCTTGATCAGGCAAAGTTTGTATAGACACTATTTTACCATTTACAGATGTTATGTTATCAGAAGGTTCCCAGATTATGTCAAAGTCTCTCATAGAATTGGATGTAGTGATATCCACCATATCTCCATCACATATTTTACGAGGGGCATCTGATTCGACCATAAACCCATTTTCTGATAGGATTACACTATCAATCTGACTTTCACACAGCTCCGTAGAAGCTCTCAAAAAGATAGGTTGTCCTTCTGGAAGGCTTATACTTATAGTTTCTTCAGTGCTTATTACAGAACTAAAGTCCGAGAATAGAGACCATTCGTAATTGGCTTCACTCCCGTTAACACTTCCCGACAATACACCAAAGTCTCCGTTACAGGAAGTAGAATCAATTATTATATCAGCAATTAACTCATCAATTACTTCAATTTCCAAAATATCATCAACCGAACATCCTTCTGAGTCCATTGCATTATAAGCCAAAACAATAATCTCATCTCCCTCCATAGCTGTAACGAGGATCGGCAAAGAATTAAGATCACTGGTGATACGATCATTCTCCTCCCAAGTTATTGTAACCGGATTCTGTGGATCTCCACTCACTACGTCAATTTCAGTACTATTAGAAATACATGTGTTGAGTGGATCAAATTCAAATTCAAAATCAGGTCTATCATTTTCTATTTCTATAGAGCCAATTTCGCTATCGCAATACTCTGGATGTTCTCCACGAACATAAACAGTGACCGGTCCCTCTTGAGTCAAGTTTACCTCTACTTGAGAACCCATAGCTATAATCTCACTAAACTCATTATCAAAAGACCATTCATAGGTAGCATCTTCTTCTTGAGAAGTCACAGACAACATCGCAGTTCCACAAACCTCTCCGTTATTATCCAACATAACATCAAGATCCAAAACATTGTCTATCGGTATTATAAGATTATCACTTATTTCGCAACCCATCCCATCAGTAATCGTGTAGGCCAAATTAACCTCAGTCGTATGAGGTGTAGTTTGAATCATTATAGGGTTGACAGTAATATCCGAAATAATATTGTCCGATGGCTCCCACTCTATCATCAAGTCTTGAGATACATCATTGTTAACAAAAGTAACCGTAGACATATCAGTTATACAGATATCTATACTATCAAATAAGATATCGTAATCAGGTTCTATCTTAAACACGTCTATAAAAGCGATATTACTCTCACAGAAGTTACGATCAGTAGCTCTTACAAAAACCCGAGTACTATCGTTGACAACTCTTATGGCCACAAATTGAGATGTAGCCACAACATTATCAAAACTTTCTGCTAAAGCCCATTCATACATCGTATTAGACGAGTGATCAGGATTATTGACCATTAAATTAGTAATGTCATTACAAGCTGTTGCTGAAGTATTACTAAATGTAAGCTCTATTTCATCAGTTGTAATACGCATAAAAATTGTATCTGTAATGGTGCTCATACCATCTGTAACAGATACCACATAAGTCCTAGACTCTGTACCAACGAATGTAGGGTTTGATTTATCCTCAGAAGATTCAAAAATTAAATCATCTTCAGGCATCCAAGTATAAGTCCAAGATGAATTAGGATTAGCAATGATCCGACTCGATTCTCCCAGACAAACCGTTATACTATCTTCATAAATAAATTCTAAAGAAAGTACGTCTTCTTCATTATCGGGATTTAAGTCTATCACATAAGTAATACTGTATTCACATCCTTGACTATCTGTAAAGTAATAAGTAACTCGTGCCTCCTCAGCTCCTTCTGGCAATACAATATCAATATCTCCTCCTTCTCCAGTATAGAGCTCTCCTCCTGACTCAACAGTCCATCTAATTGAAACTATATCAAATTGACTAATTAACTCTTCTTCATTAATGCTGAAAATAAACTGATTTGTAAGTGTATCAAAACTATAGCTCGTATCTATCGATGCCTCTACTTCATCCACTTCCGTAGGTATAAGATCTATGGTAACAATCCCTGTTACCTCACAAAATCCATTACTTACAAAAAATGTATACTGCGACACACTATCATTTGCTCTAAAACCTGGATTAGTCGTACTAAATGGACTAGTTACTATCAAACCTTCTGCATCAAGCCATGTGACCGTATTGCTTGACTCTGTATTAATCATAATGGTCTCTGTAGCCCCTTCACAAACTACTAATGTATCACGAGAAACTGTGTACTCTGGATATTCTGACAAAATCACACTAATCGTATCCATCTGAGTAGTAATACCGTCCGTTGCACTTACTACATAGTCCGTAGCTTCACTTGGCGAAGCAATTGGATCTGAAAAGAATATTGTATCTCCAAATGTAAGTCCTTCCAATGGTGTCCATGTATAGGTTATTCCCTCTACCGCACTATTCAATAACGCAACTGGATCTCCAGAACAGACGGCCACAGTATCACTTCCCCCACCAGCTAAATCGATGAAATCATTTGTATCATCGTCTCCATTGTTTAGATCTATCACATAAGTAATACTGTATTCACATCCTTGACTATCTGTAAAGTAATAAGTAACTCGTGCCTCCTCAGCTCCTTCTGGCAATACAATATCAATATCTCCTCCTTCTCCAGTATAGAGCTCTCCTCCTGACTCAACAGTCCATCTAATTGAAACTATATCAAATTGACTAATTAACTCTTCTTCATTAATGCTGAAAATAAACTGATTTGTAAGTGTATCAAAACTATAGCTCGTATCTATCGATGCCTCTACTTCATCCACTTCCGTAGGTATAAGATCTATGGTAACAATCCCTGTTACCTCACAAAATCCATTACTTACAAAAAATGTATACTGCGACACACTATCATTTGCTCTAAAACCTGGATTAGTCGTACTAAATGGACTAGTTACTATCAAACCTTCTGCATCAAGCCATGTGACCGTATTGCTTGACTCTGTATTAATCATAATGGTCTCTGTAGCCCCTTCACAAACTACTAATGTATCACGAGAAACTGTGTACTCTGGATATTCTGACAAAATCACACTAATCGTATCCATCTGAGTAGTAATACCGTCCGTTGCACTTACTACATAGTCCGTAGCTTCACTTGGCGAAGCAATTGGATCTGAAAAGAATATTGTATCTCCAAATGTAAGTCCTTCCAATGGTGTCCATGTATAGGTTATTCCCTCTACCGCACTATTCAATAACGCAACTGGATCTCCAGAACAGACGGCCACAGTATCACTTCCCCCACCAGCTAAATCGATGAAATCACTTAAAATATCATCAAATAAATACTCCGCATTATAGCAAATAAAATACTCACACCCTTGGCTATCTGTGAAGTAATAAGTCACTTTAACATCTGATAAGTAGGGCAAATTAATATCTATAAATGTTCCTTCACCACTAAATACTAAATCGTCTAATTCTGCCACCCATCGTATTGAAACAATATCAAAAAGACTAAATAACTCAGATTCATTTATTGAAAAGGTGAATTGATTATTGATAGTATCAAAAATAAAATTCGCTTCTATCGCTTCGGATACTTCATCAAATTCTGTAGGTATTAGATCTATTGTTATGGTATCAAAAACTTCACAAAATCCATTAGAAACAACGAATACATATTCATTTGTACCTTCAGTCCCTATAAAACCAGGATTGGTAGGACTATATGGATCGGATATTACTAAACCTTCTGTAGTCAACCATGTTACGGTGTTACTTGGATTGGTATTAATCAAAATGTTCTCTAATGCGCCTTCACAAAGCTCAAGCGTATCTCTTGAAATATCGTATTCCGGGTAATCAGATAGAATAACTGTTATCTCTCCTCTCACTGTATCTTCTTCATTGTAAGCTAATACAGAGTAAACAGTATTCTCCGATGGCGCCGCCATAGGATCAGAAAAGAATTCGTTGTCTTCAAAAGTTAAACCTTCTAAAGGAGTCCATTCATAAGTTACTCCAGGTCTTGCACTTTCTAATAGCGCAACTGGATCACCAGAACAACTGGCTACTGTATCGGCTACAAAGTCTATTTCAAGGGCTTTATTCAGACAAGCTCTAACATTATATTCAAAATCCCTTCTTGTCGCGGATAAAAGTTCGCCGTCTCGCCATTCTTCAACCATGACACCTACAAGAAATTGACCTATTGTATTTGGAACTGCGGTAATTAATCCAGTATTGACATCCACTTCTAATGGAGTTCCACCTAACAAATTATCTAAACCATAACCTGGTGCAAATGCAACTTCATCATATGGGCGCCCTGCAGGTGGTTGTGGTTTAGGATCATCAATAGTAGCTCCAGCATGTGGGATATATAGTTTATAAGCTAATGAGTCACCATCTATGTCAATAGCGCTGTGATCAAATGACAAAGGCTCATTTGCACAAATAACAACTTCCGGCCATTCTATAAATTCTGGACTACTATTACATTCATTTAAAGTCTTTTCGGTAAGACAAATGAATTTTGTAGTACCGGTTTCTAACGGATTAATAATATTATTAAGGGTGATATTCCTACAACACCTTTGATAAGCTAAAACATATCCCTTTTCTCTAAAAGGTAAGAATACCTGAGCCTTATATACTGCTTCTGACACGCAAATTGGTCCACCTAAAAACTCGCAGTCCTCACTTTGCACATCAACTTCGACAACTTCATCATAGGTCATTACTACTTGACCAAATCGGCCTAAAAACTGCAAGGGACGACCATTATTATCAAATATTCCGACTATTGCTGGATTATCAAAAGGTGCATCGGGTGCTCCATTAATACAGTCACGTCGCACAATCAACGTAATTTCATAGAAGTCATTACCCAGACACTTAAAACTCATATCAGTGCCTACCAAATGCGTTGCATTAAGCGGGTTAATAGAGAAAAAGAATCCTATTAGTATTAGACTACTAATTCGTGTGACAATATTTTGATATGCTTTACTCATTCTTGGAAATATCATGATATGAGTGAATAATTATTCGTTTAAAAATTGAGACTTAATCTCAACAATCTCAACTCTTCGTTCTTTCGAAGCCTCAGGACTGTATACGGAATTTCTTCTATCATAGAAGACATCACTTACATTAGCTGGAGCCAAATTCTCACCGTAAGACAATTGTGTTATTTTCAACTGTCCATTGTCAATAAAAGGAACAAAAGCTCCATTTAAATAATTTCTTATGTCCCGCTCAACGGAGACTACTCTTCTTTGACTTAAAGCCAAATTATAACGACTATCAGCTCTTGGACTCGCAAAACCACGAATGGAGAGTTCAAATGTTTTTCCTTGATTCAATTGTTTGAGCATGGCTGATAAAAATGATTGAAAATTATCATACCCAGCTTTAACATCATTTTCAAAAAAATCATCAATCCTTTGTTCGCCTAAATATTTCTCCGATTCAGTCATAGAACTCACATACTCCTCTTTAAATTCAGCTTTTTTAATCACATAATCATCAAAAGTGGATGTATAATCTAAATTAGTTGTTAATGAGACAGATCTCTGACCAGGCCTGTCATTATCAAAATATAATGCTAACGGTAGATAAATATTTAAATCTTTTCTACCTAAATATAAGTTCTTACTAACTATTCCTGTACCGTCATCATCACGAGCTATAAACTCCATAACTGCATCTTCATATCTATCCCTCGAAGCTATCAAACGATACCTATGATCAGGTTTAATAACAAATTGATAGTCATGCCCACCATCATTAGTCACTACTACTTCTTGTATGGAGTTATCAGTTAGATCAATTAATCGTATGGTTGTACCTGGTAATGGCTCTTTGGATATGTCGTCGAAAGTAAATACCTCTAAATCCAAAGAAGTACGTTTCAAGAAAATCTTACGGACGATATCTTCAGATTTATAAATTCTATTTGTGTTGATATTGATGGTATCTGTAGCATAGCCCTCTTTTGAACTAACAATCAGGTATTCTTGCCCCCGCTCTAATTGAAAAACATGATCTCCTGCATCAATATTTGACAAGGTAGCAATGACTCTTCCCGTTTCTGGATCTATAAGTCGCACGTCCACACCTCGCAAGGTATCAAGAGTGGTCCCATCAAAAGTCAGTGCATTTAGGTTAATATCAACATCTTCTATGCTGCCTTCATAAATATCATAACAACATGATTCATTAAGAGGGTCAATATACTTAGTACCAATTCGATTGGAGGAAAACAGCACTTTGTCGCCATTTTCATTTTCTGAATAGTAAATGTCATTAAAACTACTATTGATCGGCACCCCTAAGTTCTCTGGATTATCATATCCGGTACTTGACCTTTCGACCCGATATATATCAAATCCACCTAAGGAAGTATATCCCTGGGAACTAAAATATAACGTTTGTGAGGTGCTATTAAAATAGGGAGTGATATCGTCTTCTGCAGTATTAATCGAACCAATATTTTCAGGATTTGAGTATTTATTTACACCTTCTATAATACTATACCAAATATCCATTTGTCCTTCACCACCTTCCCTATCTGAACTAAAAAATAGTACTTCCTCACCAGAAATTCGGTCTAATCCAATGGATGGCTGGGTAGTAGTGTGAGAAGCTGAGTTAATGAAGTCAGGTAGTTTGGATTCTTCTCCAAGCGTACCGTCTCCAAGAATGGCACGGCTGTATAGATCACATCTAATATCACTCGAGTTTTTATAATCACAAATGGTATAATAAATTCTCGATTTATTAAGATTATAAGCTAAGTGCGCAGTATGTAGGTCCTCCTTGTTGAGACCGTTACCATATTGTTCAGATTCAATCTCTGAAGATTTTAAAATCTTAGAAATTACACGAGTTGGTATGTTTTGTTTGTTCTTTGGTGCAAAAGCTAAGGAAGAATATATAATTTCATTCTCATCATACAAGGCCCCAAATTCAGAAAATTCTGTATTAATATTTTCACCTAATCGGTTAATCTTGACGTTTTGTGCTTCATTTAATAAAAGTTCTTTTGACCATTCAGAAGAACTAATTTGTTTTTTTGCTTTAGCAGTGAGATACTCATCTTCGTTTTCCTGTTCTGATAGATAGATGTTATAATAAGTAATAGCTTCATCATAATCACCCTGCATTTGTAACATTTCTGCTAAATGATAGGACGCCAAAGGATATATGCCATCACTATCCCGATCAACAACCTTTCGATAGTATTCTTCTGCAATGTTATATGATGAGAATTCACGTGCAGATTCAGCTACATTATACATAATCTCAATACTCGAAGTGTCAAACTCCAAAACCTCCAAGTAATACGACAAGGCACTGTAATAATCCTTTTCCATAAAGGCTTTTTCGGCAGCATTGCTATACTGTGACTGACTTTGAGATAATCCCAGAGACACGAAAAATCCAATACTAAATAGAGTTAATAAATACTTCATACATTTCTTCATTAGAATATTGGACATACCTTCACTTTTTTAAATGGTTTAACATTTGTGATGATATAGGTAAAATGAAGCTCAAAAGTCCTTGGACTATGTCTCCTATCTACCGGAAGTCCTCCATTTAAGTCTCGGAATCCGGAAACATCAATATCATAATTGGCTGAGAGATAATATTTCTCTTTGTATTTAAAAGCTATTGTGGGCCAAAAGCTACCTGTATTTCTATATCCTAATCCAAGATGAAGCTCAAATTCTTTGCCCCTATCTTGATTAACATGAATGATACCTAAACCTCCAATTTGGAATTCTTTATAATCTCCCTGCCACTGACCTAATGCATTTAATTGGAGATCGAATTTTTGTGCAAGTCTAAATGTACCAATTCCTGTAAGGGCAAATCTCCTTGGTAAAGCAATGGGATCTAAATCATCTCTAAAGGCTACGTTTGGCTTAAATATGTGATAAAGTCCTGCCCCGATATCAAGTTTTGTCCGTTTTGATTTTTGCCATCGATAATTGAGGCCTATACCCGTCTCTAAAAAGTTCGCACTTTCAGCATTTAGATTTTCTCCTGGATCTAACGAGAGATCAAAAGTTCGGCCATTCCATTGGCTATCCCAAGTCAATGAATTGAGATCTAAGGCTCGGCTCGCATAACCAATTAAAAGGCCACCAGTAATAAGATTATTTTCATTTAAGATTTTAGTATAGCTCCCAGTCAGGTTTAAGTTGAATAAAGAGAGATTAGCTATTTCACTTTGGTCATCATAATTAAACAGGATCCCTCCCGAAAAAAAATGATTAACATCTTTCTTTGGATAAAATTTGAGATCATAAGAGCCTGAAAATGTAGTCCAAGGGACTACCGAGGCCCATTGATTCCTATAACTCAAATTCAATCTTTTATCCCCATTGAAAATCCCAGTTTTTGCCGGATTAATGTTCAAAGGAGAATTGTAAAACTGAGAATAATGAATATCCTGCGCACCAATAGCACTGGCTACTAACAAGAAAAGAATGTAGATAAAAAATCTCTTCATCTCAGGTTGTCTAGGTTTGTTCATGAAATAAACGTCATGTATTTATCGATATATCAAAAAATGATCCTTTTTTTTGGTATAGGATAAAAATTAGGGGATAACCCTTGAGAGTCAACCCTACTTTAGACCCGTTTTCAGGGTAAAGTTACTTTATGAAGTTCTCTTTGAAGAGTGTATTTTTTAGTTGACTTAAATGATTTATATTATTTTTTTCAATATATCCCTAAATATGGAAATATTTTTTAGTGAAAAATTAAAGCAAATTGAATGTCTATTAGGAGTTTACTTACATTGACTTGTTGGAGATTTATATAAATCTGAATAAGATGACTACTCTCTTTCTCCTCCTACTTTATTAGATTACATACCAAATGCAGTAAAGACCTTGTTATGAGTGAGAAAATATGTGTTTTAACTGGAGCAGGAATAAGCGCTGAGAGTGGTATTAAGACATTTAGAGATGCTAATGGGCTCTGGGAAGGTCATGATGTTATGAAAGTAGCAAGTCCGCAAGGATGGAATGATGATTCACAATTAGTCTTAGACTTTTATAATCAGCGAAGAAGACAATTGCTGAGTGTAGATGTCAATCAGGGTCATCTAGATGTTGCGAGCTTGGACCATAATTATGATACAATTGTTATCACACAAAATGTAGATGACCTCCATGAAAGAGCTGGATCTAAAAAAGTTATCCACCTACATGGAGAATTAATGAAAGTAAGAAGCTCGGGAGATCCTAATTACATATTAGAATGGAAGAAAGATCTCAAAAAAGGAGACAAATGCCCATCAGGTTTTCAGCTACGCCCACACATTGTGTGGTTTGGGGAGGAAGTGCCTTTATTACCATTAGCTATAAGTCATATAACAAATGCTTCCGCGATAATAATTATTGGGACAAGTATGCAAGTTTACCCTGCCGCCAGTTTAACTGCTTACGCGCCTAAATCGATCCCAATAATATATGTTGATCCCAATCCAAGTATAAACTATGAATTAGGACAACTGCGAAATTTAAAGATTATAAGAGGGAATGCTACTACACACACAAAAAAAGCGATAGAACTTTTAAAGAACTATCGCTTTTAAATAACTAATATTTTTATTTCTTAGCTACCGCACATAAGACATCCCTCTTCCATTGTGCAAACCTCTCCTTCAACGATTTCTTCAACTGCACCCTCTTCTTTATTCACAAATTTCTGTTGATGCTTTTGGCTTAATGTGAACTTGATTGGATCAACAGCGGCTTTAGATCTCAGATAATACATACCTGTTTTCAGTCCTTTTTGCCATGCATAGAAATGCATCGAGGTTAACTTCCCGAAGTTAGGGTTCTCGACAAAAAGATTTAAGCTCTGCGATTGACAGACAAATGCACCTCGATCTGCTGCCAAATCTATGATAGCTTTTTGACTTAACTCCCATACAGTTTTGTACAAATCTTTGAGATTCTGCGGCACGTCAGGAAAATCCTGAACAGAACCATTGCTTGCCATTAATCTCTCTTTCATTTCATCACTCCATAATCCGGCGGCTATTAAATCTTTCAAGAGATGTTTATTTACTATAATGTACTCTCCAGATAATGTTCTTCTCGAATAAATATTAGATGTATATGGCTCTATACATTCATTATTTCCTAAGATCTGAGAGGTGGATGCCGTTGGCATAGGAGCCAACAACAAACTATTCCTCATTCCTGACTTTTTAATATCTTTCTTGAGAGCGTCCCAATCGTACCTATCAGAAGGTTTAACATTCCACATATCAAACTGAAGAATACCTTTACTCGCTGGAGAACCTTTGAAAGAGGAATAGGCTCCTTCTTTTTTAGATAATTCACAAGATTCCATCACTGAGGCGTGATAAATGGTCTCAAAAATATCCTGATTTAATTTCTTGGCTTCAGGACTATCAAAAGGAAAACGCATCAATATGAATGCATCTGCTAATCCCTGGACACCAATTCCTATCGGTCTATGTCTGAAGTTAGAATTTTCTGCTTCCGGGACTGGATAGTAATTGATATCAATTATCTTATTAAGATTACGAGTGATTACTCTTGTAATTCGATGTAGCTCTTCAAAATCGAATTCTCCATTGGTCACAAACTTTGGCAGTGAAATTGATGCCAAATTACATACAGCTACTTCGTCTGGGGCAGTATATTCAACTATTTCAGTACACAAGTTACTTGATCTAATGGTACCAAGGTTTTTCTGGTTAGACTTCTCATTGCACGCATCTTTATAGAGTATATATGGATTGCCCGTTTCAATTTGAGACTCCAATATAGCAAACCAAAGATCCTGAGCTTTAACTGTCTTTCTTGCTCTACCTTCTTGTTCATAAGTATTATAAAGCTCTTCGAATTTAGATCCATAACAATCATAAAGGCCCGGCGCTTCGTTAGGGCAGAATAAAGACCATTGCCCATCTTCTTTTACCCTTTTCATGAATAAATCAGGAATCCAAAGAGCGTAAAACAAATCTCTAGCTCTCATCTCCTCCTTTCCATGATTTTTCTTCAAATCAAGAAAATCAAAAACATCTGCATGCCATGGTTCGAGATATACTGCAAATGCACCTTTCCTCTTTCCTCCACCTTGATCAACGTATCTTGCTGTGTCATTAAATACTTTTAACATTGGAACAATACCATTTGACGTTCCACCAGTACCTTTTATGTACGAACCTTGAGCTCTCACATTGTGGATGCTCAAACCAATCCCTCCTGCTGATTGAGATATCTTCGCACATCTTGACAAGGTCTCAAATATACCAGGGATACTATCTTCTGTAGCTGATAGTAGAAAACACGAACTAAGCTGTGGCTTAGGTGTACCTGCGTTAAACAGTGTTGGCGTGGCGTGTATAAACCACTTTTCAGACATTAAGTTATACGTTTCAATCGCAGATTCTATGTCATCTCCATGTATCCCAATAGACGCTCGCATTAACATGTGCTGTGGTCGCTCTACAACAGCACCATCCATACGCAATAAATATGATCGTTCTAAGGTCTTGAAGCCGAAATAGTCAAAATTATAATCTCTATCATATATAATTGCCGAGTCTATACGGTCTTTATATTTTTTTATGGTTTTCATGGTAGCATCCCCAATTAAACCTGCCTTTTCTCCAGTCTTAGGATCTATGTACGCATGTAGAGCCGTCATAGTCTTAACAAATGACTTGCTCGTGTTTTTATGTAAATTTGAAACCGCTATTCTAGCTGCAAGTTGAGCGTAATCTGGATGAAAAGCAGCCATAGATGCTGCTGTTTCTGCTGCCAGATTATCCAATTCTGTAGTTGCCACCCCATCGTACAATCCTTGGATAACTTTCTTTGCAATTTCAATAGAATCAACATGTACAGGATCTAACCCATAACAAAGCTTTTTGACCCTTGCGGTTATTTTGTCAAAGCTCACCTTTTCTTTCTTGCCACTTCTCTTAACTACTTGCATAATTTGATATTGATATTTTTTTTAGAAATAGTTTAAACTTATAGGGTGGTTGGTTCTAAAAGTTTAACATCAATGAATTAATATATTATCTATTTGAATTACTCTATTAGAAATCTTCATCTAATGAGAATACTTGTTTATCCTTATCTGCCATAACTCCGGCCTTCTGATAATCTCCTACTCTTTTCTCAAAGAAATTCGTTTTCCCTTGTAAGGAGATAAGATCCATCCATGGGAAAGGATTTTCTACATTATAGATTTTATCATTGCCAAGAGATAACAATAATCTATCTGCAACAAATTCGATGTACGTACACATCATGTCTGAATTCATTCCTATCAAATTTACTGGCAAGGCATCTGACACGAACTCCTTTTCGATTGTAACTGCACTTCTTATTAGATCTTCAATGGTCTTTTTAGGAAGCTTATTTTGTATGTGTTGATTATAAAGCAAGCACGCGAAATCGCAGTGCATTCCTTCGTCTCTTGAGATCAGTTCATTACTGAATGATAATCCCGGCATCAAACCTCTCTTTTTGAGCCAGAATATAGAGCAAAATGAGCCCGAGAAAAATATACCTTCTACAGCTGCAAAAGCTATAAGTCTTTCAGCAAAAGTTCCATTTTCAATCCATCTGAACGCCCATTCTGCCTTCTTCTTCACACAGGGCAGATTTTCGATAGCATTAAATAGGTAATCTTTTTCTTTGGTATCTTTAATATATGTATCTATTAATAGTGAGTAAGTTTCTGAGTGGATATTTTCCATCATGATTTGAAAACCATAAAAAAACTTCGCTTCGGTATATTGCACCTCGCTTACCATATTCTCAGCTAAATTCTCATTTACGATACCATCGCTCGCAGCGAAGAAAGCCAATATGTGCTTTATAAAGTAGCGCTCATCATCATTAAGCTTATTGGCCCAGTCAGATATATCTTGATGTAAATCAATTTCCTCTGCAGTCCAAAAACTGGCTTCAGATTTTTTGTAAAATGCCCAGATATCATCATGCTCTATTGGAAATAGTACGAATCTGTTGGGATTTTCTGCTAAGATGGGCTCTACGTTTTGAGTCATGGAATAATTACTATTTTATATGTTTTAATAAATAATTATAACGCCGATGGTATTATAACTAAGGGTGGTTTTGCTACAATTTGGAAGAATTAATTCGTGATTATTTAGTCACACACTTTATCATTTCAAATCGTGAAACAAATAAATGCAAAAAAGTCTTAATGTATCGGAAATGAATGCCTTTAGTTATCAACATGGTGTTAGTAAATATTATAACATATTATAAATCAGCGATATATGAAAATATCATATTATTAAAAATGTTTATAACTACTGTAAATTGTTGAAAATGCGGCAATAACGCTTTACTTAAAAATTTAATGCGTTCGTCTATTTACCTCCGTTTCTCCTAAATAACATTATCAATAAAAATCCTAAAAGAATTGATATTAGAATTATTATATAGAAAGCTGAGGGGTTATCTTTCAAGGGCAAATTGGTCAAATTCATCCCATAAAAGCTCGCTACTAAGGTAGGCACCATTAGGATAATGGTAATCATTGTGAGCCTGTGAATGACAATGTTCAAATTGTTCGAAATTATAGATGCGTAGGCCTCCATTGTACCACTTAATATGTTAGTATGTACATTGGCCATTTCTAAAGCTTGGCTATTGTCGATAATGATATCTTCAAAAAGATCTTGATACACCTCGTTTTCACGTATCCGTAAAAAGTCTGTTCTTCTGATCTTTTGATTAAGAAGGTCATTATCACTTAATGAATTCATCAAGTAAACCAAACTTTTCTCAATTCTAAGTAGTTGTTGTAATTCTTTGTTTCTACTAGAATTATACAATTCCTTTTCTATCAGATTTCTTTTGAGATTTAATTTTTTGAGACCATCTAAAAACTGTAAGACTGTCTGTTCGAATAATTGCAATACAAACAATCTTCGATTCTTGGGATCAAAATTTTTTACCCGATTTCGCAGAAACTTAGTAATAACAGGTGTCTCCATAGAAGAGATTGTGATTATCCTACTATGATTTAGTATCACACCTATTGGTGCCGTAATATACAAGGCGTCACTTTCTTTTTCGTCTTGATTAAGTACAGGGGTATTAATAACGATCAATTTGATCTCATCTTCTTTTTCATATCTCGAGCGTTCATCAATGTCTAAAGAATCAATCAAGAAATCCAACGGCACATTCTCATCAGCAGATATTCTCTCCAATTCAACATTGTCCAAAGGGGCATAAACATGCACCCATGTTGCTTGTTCCGCATCAACCTCTATTAAACTGTTATCTTTTTTTTGAAAATACTGTATCATTCTCGTCTTGTAGCTAAGAAGAAGAATCTATTGGTTTATAACAGGAGCAAAAATACTATAGTCTGTGTAAACACCTAATCTAATAGTCAATTAAGGCAGATATTACTCTTAATAGATAGATTCCTATTATTCGTCTATAAGAATGTGTCAAAAGTGTACCTTTGCACGAATTTTAAAATTCATCTGGAGAGACTGGTATGGAAAAAAATCAAATTATAGGTTTTGCATTGATATTCGTCATTATCATGGCTTGGAGTGTGATCAACAAACCAGATATAGAACTCGAAGAAGCACCCAATACGTCAAATACTGAACAGACATATTCTGCCGATGAAAGTTCATATGATTCTAAAAGTATGTCTGAAACTATCAACACTCAGATACCTACAGAAAGCGATATCAATTTATTAAATGATCAGTATGGTGTTTTTAGCTCTAATGCACAAGGAACAGAATCTATAGATTTTTTAGAAAACGATAAGTTCAAAATTGCTTTTACAAACAAAGGCGGCAGAATAAAGTATGTAGAATTAAAGGACTACAAGAAACTAAAAGAAGATGAAAATGGTCAAGATATAGAATCTTTAGTCAGATTGTTTGAAGATGAAAAAAATCGATTCAATTATAAATTAAGTGTAGGAAATAGAACAATTAACACGGAAGAATTATATGGCTCAATCAATAAATCAAATAACTCCATCAGCTACAATTTCTTAGGTAATGACGGGTCCGTATTCAAACAAACATACACTATATCCCCTGATTCATATCTAATAGATTATAATCTAAGCACTAAAGGTTTGTCCTCAGATCTATCTAAAGCACAACTTGAAATTAAGAACTATCTCGATAAGATAGAGAAGAACTATACATTCGAGAAAACCGTATCTACCGTTTATTTTAAAGAAAGAGACGAAGACAGTGATTACTGCAATTGTCGCTCCGATGATATCGAAGACCAATCAGACAAAAAAATCAAATGGTTCTCTTTTGCCAATCAATTCTTTAACACTTCAATAATCGCAGATAATAGAAGCTTCGATGGATTAATAGCTTCCACAGAGGTTTATGACGAAAGTAATGAAGACATGAAGCTTACGAAAGCGTCAGTCTCAATACCTATCGGAGATGGAGAGAATGACTTTGGGATGTCAATATTCGCAGGACCGAATGAATATGAACTATTGACTCAAGTCGACTCAGATTTAGAGCAGATTATTCCTTTTGGGCGAAGTATTTTCGGAAGTATAAATAGGCATTTTATACGCCCATTTTTTAACCTACTGGCAGGTATGATCAGTAGTAAAGGTATCGTTATCATACTGATCATTTTTATCATAAAAATGGCACTTTACCCATTGACTTATAAGATGCTTCACTCTCAGGCAAAAATGGGGGCATTGAAACCTGAAATTGCTAAAATGGGTGAAAAATTCAAAGATGACGCCCAAAAGAAGCAAATGGAGACCATGAAGCTATATCGAGAATATGGTGTCAATCCTATGGGTGGTTGTATGCCTATGTTCATTCAGATGCCAATTTGGTATGCATTGTTTAGATTCTTTCCAGCGTCTATTACCTTTAGACAAGAATCATTTCTTTGGGCGCAAGATTTGTCTTCTTTTGATGAGATATTAAGTCTACCATTTGCTATTCCTGGTTTTGGTTCACATCTCAGTTTATTCACAATATTATGGGCTATTACGACTGTTATCTACACTTATTACAATATGAAGCACATGGATATGAGTGCTAACCCCGCTATGAAATACGTGCAATATCTCATGCCAATCATGTTTTTTGTATTCTTCAATAATTACGCTTCTGGATTGACTTGCTATATGTTTTTCAGTCAATTATTCAATATCGCCCAAACAGTATTAACCAAAAAATATGTTTTTGACGATAAAAAAATTCTGGAAGAGTTGAACGTTAAAAAAGCTCAACCTAAAAAGAAGAGCGGTTTCCAAGCGAAACTAGCTGAAGCAATGGAAAAACAACAAAGATTACAGGAACAAAAAGCTGCTGCCAAAAAGAAAAAGAAAAAATAGTTTGCTCCGATCTATTCTATTGCCATTTTCAATGGACTAAGAATCTGTAAATTAGTTAAATGATTAATAAACCTCTTGGGGTAATAGGTGGCGGTAAATTTGGAATAGCTATTGCCAAATTACTCGCAGATAAAAGCGAAGTATTGTTATACTCTCGTCGCGAACAAATCGTCAATGACATAAACCAAAACTCCAATTATTTAGACTATACCCTACCTACAAATATTAAAGGAACGACTGACATAGCTAAAGTTTGTGCTTCTTGTGATGTATTGTTTGTGGTAATACCATCTATACACTTTAAAAAAGTCATCTTAGAAATGGAGAGCTTTCTCTCTCCTCAACACATCCTGGTTCATGGTACGAAAGGATTTCATCTCACTCCATCTATGGAAAAAAGTATTGGGGACGATGATCTTTCTTCTATTTTGGTGAGCGACGTCAAGACTATGAGCCAAGTGATTTTAGAAAATACTACAGTAATTAGAGTTGGAGCATTATGTGGACCAAATTTAGCTGTTGAAATATTGGATGAATTGCCCACAGCTACAGTAATAGCCAGCCCATATGATGAAGTCATAAAAATTTGTAGAAAGTATCTAACCGGTCCAAAATTTTTTGTTTTTGGTTCTTATGACTTAAAAGGGGCAGAATTAGCAGGTGCATTAAAAAATGTAATCGCATTAGCATCAGGCATAATAGGTGGAATAAAAATGGGTAAAAATGCAGAGGCTATGCTTATAACCAAAGGGCTTAGTGAGATGATAAAAATATCGGAAGTTGTCGGAGTAAATTATCAAGCTTTTTTGGGAACTGCTGGTATTGGTGACTTAATTGCCACAGCGACTTCCGACAAAAGTAGAAACTATAGCTGCGGATTGAGGATTGCAAATGGTGAGAATCTTAACGAAATTATAAGCTCGACTAACGAAAGTATTGAGGGACTGAGGTCACTTAAAGTAGCCTATTCTATTATTAAAAAATACAAGATTGGGGCACCGATAATCTCAACGATCTATAGAATCATATATAATAATATTGATATCGTCGAGGCTATCAATAACTTAATGAAATATCCTTACACAGAAGATGTAGACTTTATAAAATAAGCTGAGAATGGAAAAAATAACTTGCCCAAATTGCTCCTTTAAATTTGATATAGAAGGTGTCATTGCTCAGGACATAAAAACACAATTAGATAAAGAGCTTCAAGCAGAAAAATTGAAGATTCAGGAAGAAAAAAAACGTAACCAATTATTACTTATCAAAGAAAGAGAGGAGTTTGAGGAAAAGAAGAAAAGGGAAAACGAGATTTTCTCTGAGCGTCTCAGAAAAGCAAAAATGGAGCAAGAGACAGAGCTTAAGAATAAAATCTCAGAAGATTTTCAATTTAAGCTAAAATCTCAGATTGATGAGTTGAATGAATCCAAATCAAAGATTAAAAAATTACAAGAAAAAGAACTTCAATATCTTAAACTTCAACGTGAGGTTGATGAAAAATTGAGAAGCAAAGAAATCGAACTTCAGAAAAAAATTATTGAGGAAAAAGATAGACTTTCTCAAGAACTAAGGAAGTCAATTGGGCAAGAACTCGAACTAAAACTTTTAGAAAAAGATAAAAAACTCGAAGATCAGCACAAGCTAATAGAAGAACTGAAAAGAAAATCAGAACAAGGTTCAATGCAACTTCAGGGTGAAATACAAGAGTTAGCCATAGAAGCCTACCTTAAAAATGAATTTCCATTTGATCAGATAGAAGAAATTAAAAAAGGAGCAACTGGTGCAGACACTGTGCAAACTGTAATTAACACTTATCAGGAGATATGTGGTAAAATTGTTTACGAATCTAAAAGAACCAAGGCTTTCAGTAATGAATGGATTAATAAATTAAAAAAAGATCAACGTCATGTACAAGCCGAAATTGCGGTCTTGGTCACTCAAGTAATGCCTAAAGATATGAGCAGATTTGGTCAAAAAGATGGAGTCTGGATCTGCAACTATGAAGAATTCAAAAGTTTGTCCTTTGTATTAAGATCTCTATTGCTAAAGACGGCGGCTGTTAAATCTTCGCAAAAAAATAAAGGAAACAAAATGGAAGTACTATACAGTTTTCTGACTAGCGAAGAATTTAAGCTCCAAATAAGCGGTATAGTTGATGGATTTCAGAATATGAGGGCAGAATTAGAAAGAGAAAAGAATAGTATGAGAGCAATATGGAAAAGACGAGAAAAACAACTTGAAATGGTTATTTCAAATACTATAGACATGTATGGTAGCATCAAAGGTATAGCGGGCTCTGCGGTTCCTAATATTCCAAGTTTGGAGTTGGATGAAGGTATGGATTTATCAGAATTGGCATGATTAATTTTAATATTAATCGAAATCTTTGAAACCCAAGTCTATTTTTTTTTCGTTTTGTATCACGATTGTAGATATTTAAATAACTTTTTAATAAATAAAGAATATTTAGCATGGCAGATTTTTCGAGTGTGGATAATATGACTACAAAACCTAAATCGTTCTGGAGCAGACCAGAAGGGGTTACTGGGAGTATATTTTTATTGGCAATTCTTGGTGCTGTTGGGTACTTACTATTCACCAGTATAGGAGCAATTGTGGCTTTTACATCTTCATTATTAGGACTTGTGGTTACCGTTTTAGCTTTGGGAGCGATCGTCTATATGGTACTCGACCCCAAAATGAGAGCATTAGTAGGATATATGTACAAAAGCTTCATGAGAAAAATAACTGGGCTATTCGTGACTATCGACCCAATTGGGATACTAAAAAATTATGTGGAAGACTTATCTGATAACCTGAAAAAAATGGGAAAGCAGATTGGGAATCTTAGAGGTCAAATGAGGAAATTAAAAACGATGATGCTCGACAATACTAAAGAAATTGAGCAAAATCTAATGATCGCCAAAAAAGCTAAAGAATTAGGCAATCAAAAACAATTGATGCTCTCGAGTAGAAAAGCTGCCAGACTAAAAGAGAGTAATGGCAAATACGAGAACTTACACAGTAAAATGGGCTTATTATATAAAGTCTTAACCAAAATGTATGCTAATTCGGAAGTCTTATTAGAAGACACAAAAGATCAAGTAAAGGTTAAAGAACAAGAAAGAAAAGCTATCAGAATGTCACATTCAGCAATGAAATCTGCAATGAATATTATATCTGGAAATTCTGATAAACGAGCCATGTTTGACCAGGCAATGGAAGTCATCGCTGATGATGTAGCCAATAAAGTAGGTGAAATGGAACAATTTATGGAGCTATCAGCCAACTTTATGGATTCAGTAGATCTTCAAAATGGTATTTTTGAAGAACAGGGAATGAAAATGTTAGAAGAATACGAAAAGAAAAGTTCAATTCTTCTACTCGGTGGTCAAGAACAATATGATACCGAAACATTAGACTTGAATGAATATCAACAAGAAAAAGCAAAAATTGAAAAAGACTCAGATTATAGTAGCTTGTTCGATTAATTGAAGGATCCAAATTATATAATGCCCATTTCTTTTGCCTTATTAAGCATGAAGGAATGGGCCTCTTTATATGAATTAGCTATATCACCATCTAATATGGCTTCCTTGATTGCGTTTTTAATAATTCCTACTTCCCTACTTGGCCCAATATTAAAGACATCCATAATTTCTTCCCCTGATATCGGTGGCTGCCAGTTTCTTATATGATCCTTTTCTTCAATTTCATTCATCTTCTCTTTGACTAACTCATAGTTGGCCAAGTACCTCTTTTGTTTGCCTTCATTCTTAGTAGTAATATCCGCTTCGCATAACATCATGAGCTGATCAATATCTTCTCCGGCTTCATATAACAGTCTACGTATAGCCGAATCAGTTATATTTTCTTTAGTTAGACTTATGGGCCTTAAGTGCAGTCGCACCAGTTTTTGGACAAACTTCATCTTATGATCCAAAGGGAGCTTGAGTTTTCTAAATATACTCGGTGTCATCCCTGCTCCTACAGCATCGTGGCCATGAAAAGTCCAACCTATTTTATTATTAAACCTTTTGGTCTTAGGCTTACCGATATCATGCATTATTGCGGCCCATCTCAACCAAAGATCATTGGATTTATAAGCCACATTATCTAATACCTGTAACGTGTGAAAATAATTATCCTTATGTCCCTTCCCGTTAACGTAGTCGACTCCCCTTAGCCTCGCCATTGCAGGAAAAATTTTTTCAATGAGCCCTACCTCATGAAGCAATTTAAATCCGATAGACGGTTTGTCTGACAGTATTATTTTATTCAGCTCTGTGGTGATCCTTTCCTGAGAGATAATTTCTATTCTATCAGCACATTCTTTTATGCCATTTAGGGTCTCTAACGAAATATCAAATTTTAATTGTGAAGCAAACCGAATAGCCCTTAACATTCTTAGTGGGTCATCCGTAAAGGTTACTTTGGGACTTAAAGGAGTACGAATCACCCCATTTTTAAGATCTTCTATTCCTCTGAAAGGGTCCAACATTTTCCCCCAAGACACTTTATTTAGAGAAAATGCTAAAGCGTTGATCGTAAAATCTCTTCTATTCTGATCGTCTTCTAATGAACCATTTTGAACTATTGGCTTCCTCGAATCCTTGTTGTAAGATTCTTTTCGAGCACCCACAAATTCTACTTCAAATTCCCCAGCTTTGATCATTGCCGTACCAAATCGCTTAAATATAGTAGGTGGCGGCAAATTATAAATGACCGCAACCTCCTTAGATAATTTTATTGCATCACCCACACATACAATATCAATATCCATACATGCCCTTTTCAATAATTTATCCCTTACATAGCCACCAATCAAATAAGTTTCTAAGTTTAATTTGTCAGCTATTGCCCCTATTTTTTTAAGAAGACTTTCTTCTGATCGATTGAATCTGATCTTAGCCTGAGATAAATCCATCATACAGTCATAATCTCTTCTCCAGAATAGTGGAATTCAATTTCGTCTATTATTTCAAACAAGTCTTTGGGATCATCCGTTGTTACAAGTTTACTTCTGAAGGACTTTATATTTCTTAATCCTCTAAAATAGTTGGTATAATGTCTTCTCATTTCGAGAATGCCCAATCTCTCTCCTTTCCATTCAATACTATGTTTAAGATGTTGTTTAACAGCTCTCACTTTTTCTGTGAGACTTGGCGTCGGTAGTTTTTGGCCTGTTCGTACATAGTGTTTGATTTGACTAAAAATCCAAGGATTGCCTATACTTGCCCGCCCTATCATTAGGCCGTCAACACCGTATTCATTTTTGTATTGTACTGCTTTTTCAGGACTATCTATATCACCATTTCCAATTACTGGAATAAATAATCTCGGATTCTCTTTTACTTCTCTTATGTAAGACCAATCCGCTTCTCCCTTATACATCTGTTTTCGAGTCCTGCCATGTATGGCAATGGCATGAATTCCTACGTCTTGTAATCTTTCTGCTACCTCGACTATTTTAATACTGTTTTGATCCCATCCTAATCGAGTTTTTACTGTTACTGGAAGACTCGTAGATTTGACAATTTCCGCAGTTAACTTTACCATTCGAGGTATATCCTGCAATATACCAGCCCCAGCCATTCTGCAAACCACCTTTTTTACGGGACAGCCGAAATTAATATCAAGGACTTCTGGTTCCGCTTCTTCAACAATTTCAGCAGCTCTCTTCATAGAATCAATTTCTGCTCCAAAAATTTGGATACCTACTGGACGCTCATAGTTATATATATCCAGTTTTTGGACACTTTTTTTTGCATCTCTAATTAGGCCTTCAACTGAAATAAATTCTGTATACATCATGTCACACCCCTGCTCTTTGCATAAAGCTCTGAAAGGTGGATCAGACACATCTTCCATTGGAGCCAATAACAATGGAAAATCATCGAATTCTATAGGACCAATTTTCATATCATAATTACTCTACGTCAATACAACTTCATACTGATTATGAAAGGATAACATATTTTGATTTGATTGTATATAACCTGCAAATTTATTATATTTCATTAGATCTTAATTAATTGTTAAGCATTAGCAACTACATAAGATCAACAACTGATCAACGTTTAATAAATGGTTAGATAGTTTTTTCATACTTTTCGGTTTAGGAGCTTACTTTTTGTAAGCTTCTTTTTTACCACAACTTTTGCACTACTCGTACAATTATACTGAAGGCAACACTTAACAATATCATTGTAGTTATTGGTATGTATAGAGAAAAATTATCTTTCTCTATTTTTATATCTCCAGGTAGGTTTCCGATAAAATTTAGTTTGTCACCAAATAAATAAAATACGACACCTAAAGAAAATAATACAAGTCCAAATAACATCAAATACTTGGCATATGACGAGTTCATATTACCAAAGCTTTTCTGGGTATATTCCAGATTCAATTAATTTATTAAGCTTTGCGATAACTATAGGCTTATCCTCTTTATACGTAACACCAAACCATTCTTCACCACAATGAAGCACATCCACACTTTTAGTATTAGAGTTTATTAATTCATCTACCAATAATGGAATGAAGAATTCTGATTTCAATTCTTGACCTCGTTCTTTTAAAAAGCTGGTAAACATCTCCTCACAATAATTAAAATAATCTGGATAAAATGCCCACATATTCATAGAAACTGGCGTATTAGGTTCGAGGAATATCTTTTTTCCCTCCTTAATAAAAGCAATCTTCCTATCGCTTTCGTACCCAATTTTTATACACTCTTCTATATTTTTTAATTGATTATTTTCATCAGTTGTACATACACCACGATTCACTGTTCCGTGATCGGACAATGTTTTTTCAAGTTCATACCCCACTAAGGCATATTTACTATCTGAATCTGCTTTATTAAAAAAATCAAAAAGGACTCGGTAAGAGTCTTTACCATAAAAATCATCAGCGTTTATTACAGCAAATGGTTCATTGATTACATTTTTCGCAACCAGTACGGCATGAGCAGTTCCCCATGGTTTTTCTCTTTCAGGTGTATACTTACAACCCTGAGGTATGTCTGAAATGTCTTGAGTTACATATTCCACTTTTACCTTGTCCTCAAATTTATTAGCAAAGAACTTTTTAAAATCTTCCTTAAAGCTCTCGCGAATTACAAAAACAATTTTGCCAAATCCTGCTTGTATTGCGTCGTATATGGAATAATCTAATATGGTTTCTCCATTTGGTCCAAATTCGTCCATTTGTTTTAATCCGCCATATCTGCTCCCCATTCCAGCAGCAAGAATTAGTAATGTTGGTTTAGTCATTTTTTAACTTATTAGAATTAATGATTAGGAAACCTATTGCTTGCTCAATTAATACAGAAGTACAAAGGTAGACCATTAAAGTCAGTTAAGGAAGCCTTAAAAACGTATTGACGTCAATTATCTATCAAATTTTTCCAAGGTTTCTTTTGGTTTTATATCTTTTACATTCTTATTTTTGGGAAGCCAATCTTACGACTATATCTAACTAAGTTACAATTTATATTAAGATTTTTTATAAAGTATAACTCATTGAAAGATAACTATTACTCCAGTCAAATAAAATTATCCTTAGGATGCTTGCTTGCAGTTCTATTGATAGGTAGCTGTGCTAAGGACGTTACTTCTGAGGAGGTACAATTAGACGTAAGTCTTAAAAGGCTCATATCAAATGTCGCTCCTACGGGCAATTATGACTACTATATCGTACCTGACAATACCGAGTTAGATCTGATACCGCAAGATTTACGCAATCCCCTTACACCGGCTAAAGTTGAGCTGGGTAAGATGCTTTTCTTCGAAACAGGATTAGCTATGGAAGCAAGATATTCTACAGGAATAGGCACTTACTCGTGCGCTACTTGTCATTTGCCTGAAGCCGGTTTTCGTCCAGGAGCACCGCAAGGTGTGGCAGATGGTGGCGAAGGATTCGGGTTGAATGGAGAAAATCGTGTCAAAAATAATGTTTACACAGAAGACGAGTTGGATACCCAAAGCGCCAGACCATTAAGTCTAATAAACGTTGCCTATGTGACTAATACATTTTGGAATGGACAATTTGGAAGTAGAGGGGCTAACGAGGGTACTGAAGAACTATGGCATGAATTAGAAGAGTTAGAATTAAACTCTTTGGGATATGAAGCTATAGAAACACAAAACATCGAAGGAGTTCAAGTACATAGGATTGCAACGACCAAAAGCTTATTGGACCAATATGGATATACAGAAATGTATGATGAAGTATTTAGTGACTTGAGAGAAGAGGACAGGTACTCTACCTTTGCCACATCATTAGCTCTATCTGCATATATACGTTCTATTACTTCCAGCAAAGCCCCATTTCAAGAATGGCTAAAAGGTGCTTCTGAGGCAATGTCTATGCAGGAAAAATTGGGCGCTGAGGTATTCTTTGGCAAAGCAAGATGTTCTAATTGTCATTATGAACAGAACCTTGGTTCAAATGAATTTCATCGTCTCGGAGTAAAAGATCTGTATCAAAGACCATCATTCAGTACGAGTGCCTCAGATCGCAGAAACTTAGGAAGAGGTGGATTTACATTAAATGAAGAGGATTATTATAAATTCAAAGTTCCTCAACTATACAACTTAGCCGATGCCCCATTCTATTTTCATGGAAGCTCTAAACATTCTATAGAAGAAGTAATAGATTACAAAATAGACGCGATTTCAGAAAATCCAAATGTTGATAGTGGTACCCTATCCGATAAATTCTTACCAATAGAAATCTCCGAAGAAGAGAGAGAAAATTTAATAATTTTTCTAAAAAGCGGTCTTCGAGATCCGGACTTATTGAGGTACAAACCTGCTTTTGTGCTTTCAGGTAATTGTTTCCCCAATAATGATTTTCAATCAAGGGTAGATCTTGGATGTCTTTAAAAGTCTATTCTCGGTCTTAAATACCATGCGGATTGGGACAACTCTGATCTAATTTTATTTAAATATTCTTCTAAGTTCACGCCTTCACATGTGAAACTTATACCAATCCTTATTAGATCTTTATAATCCTCAGCTATGCCCGTATGACCCATCTCATTTAATCTATTCAACATTTCTTTGGCATTTAAGTCATTCCTAAACGTACCAACAACAATTACACAAGTACTGTCCAAGATTTTATCTGAACCTATATCACGCTTTCTTAATGTTTGTGATAGATTAATTATCGAATCTGTAGAAATGATATCCGTAGTTAAAGAGTTATTTTCACCATGAAAAACACTTTTTGCGTTTGAATTCAAATAATTGCTAAAAATTGAACCTAAACCAATTAAGATCAAAAGAATTATGGCTCCAAATAAAAATCCGAACCTATTCGCAAATGATCTGCTATCTCTTTCTGTCGGAACAGGAATACCGGCAACCTTTAAATTATTTTGATCTGTTATTAATACCTTCTCTTTGACTATTTTGGAGATACTTATACTGGGCAAATAATAAAGATCTTTTTCACTCCGGGCATCATTCAACTTAATCTCTTCTTTCATTATAAATCTTCCAATAATAGTTATCAATATTAGTCTAATTAAAGAAATAATTAAAAGAATTATTAACCTAAGAGATTCTTCTACTTATTTGTAATCAGTCAATAAAAAAAGATATATTCCTAAAAGAAAATAGAGAAAGGCTTTTTATTTACATTGCGAAGAGAACGTTATGTTATGAAAAACAGAAATATATCAAAAGCGCTTTTTGAACGAGCCAAAACCTTATTCCCTGGTGGTGTGAATTCACCAGTAAGAGCGTTTAAATCAGTATATGGGCCACCTTTGTTCATCAAAAACGGCAATGGATGTAGAATATATGATGAAGATGATAACGAGTACATTGATTTTTGTTGTTCTTGGGGACCATTAATACACGGACACAATGCACCATTTATTAAAGATGCAGTAATCAAAACAATCTCCAATGGAATGTCCTTTGGTACACCAACGAAGCACGGTAATGAACTTGGAGCACTCATTATTGATAACCATAGGTTTATTGATAAAATAAGATTTGTTAGTAGTGGTACAGAAGCGGTAATGTCTGCTATACGATTAGCCCGAGGGTATACAGGTAAAAGTAAGATTATAAAATTCGAAGGATGCTATCATGGCCATGTCGATTCTCTCTTAGTTAAAGCGGGATCAGGATTGGCTACATTTGGTGTATCGACCTCTGCGGGAATACCTGAATCATTCGCTTCTGAAACTTTAGTACTTAACTTAAATGACTTAGACGGACTTGAAGAGACTCTTAAGTCGCATGCCTCAGAAATTGCAGCAATAATAATTGAGCCAATTCCCGCCAACAATGGTTTATTAATTCAGGATACAAATTACTTAGTTTGGCTAAGAAAATTATGTGATGATTATGACGTACTTCTTATTTTCGACGAAGTCATTTCAGGTTTCAGAGTAGGGTTTGAAGGTGCTGCAGGATACTATAGCATAGAACCTGATTTATTAACTTTTGGAAAAATAATTGGAGGAGGTCTACCCGTGGGCGCATTCGGAGGAAGAGCTGAAATTATGTCCCACATCTCGCCAGACGGTCCAGTCTATCAGGCTGGTACATTGAGTGCCAACCCTGTCGCCATGACGGCAGGAATAGCAAGCTTAACTAAATGTTTAGAAGAAGGTTTCTACGAGCGGCTTGAGTCAATGACATATGAATTTATTATTGATTTAAACGATCATATAGACCGTAAAGGTTATCCTTTGCAAATTGTATCAATTGGATCTATTTTTTGGTTTTCCTTCTCAAAAAAAAGAACAATAGATCCAAATGGAATAGACTCGACTAAAATGGAACTTTTCAAAAAACTTCATGAATATCTGTTAGATAATGGAGTCTATTTAGGACCATCTGGCTATGAAGTTGGATTCATCTCTGGAGCGCATAATAAAGCTTCTTTACTCAAAGCTGCAGAAATAATAAAAGCTGGCTTTGCCAAAATATTCTAAAATAAATGAGAAGATTCTCTTGGGTCATTATGATATATCTCGCATTGGCCATTTGCTGGTGGGGATTGCTCTTGTACAACAAAAATAAAGACCTATATACCGTACTTATTAATAATACCCCATCCCACGAAGTAAAAGCTAAACAAATATTAAAAGACAAATATGAGCGCCAATCTATTATGATAATTGGTGAAGGAGCCGTCTTATTACTTTCTATGCTTGCTGGCCTATACATTATAAATAGAAGTGCAAGTCGAGAATTATCATTAATGAATAAACAAAATGATTTTTTGCTAAGTGTTTCTCATGAATTAAAATCGCCGATTGCCGCCATTAAACTTGCTCTACAAACATTAGTCAAACATAATTTAAATAAGCACGAAAAAGATAAGCTCCTAAATAGGGCCGTAAATGACTCTGACCGATTAGAAAAAATGGTAGAAAATGTATTAATGACCGCTAATATTGATAACAATAACCATGAATTGGCTCTGACCAAATGTAATATAACCGATATAATAAAGAGCTATATTTCATCTGTGCCAATGCATGCTGATAAAATCAATTTTAATGGTAACATAAATGAATCAATTTTAGGAGACCCTAATGCGCTACACTTAATCATATCTAATCTTGTTGAAAATTCAATCAAATACACTTCAAAACAAGACGTCATAATAACCTTGAACTTATCAACTGATCAAAATCAAGTCATATTGGACATAAAAGATAATGGTCATGGGATACCCAAAAAGGAAAGATCACAAGTCTTTGACAGATTTTATAGAGTGAATAATTCTAACAATAGTCACATCAAGGGTTCAGGATTAGGTTTATATATCGTTAAAAGCCTTCTTGATCAACACAAGGCCAGAATTACGCTGTTTGATAACAAACCCACTGGAACGCATTTTCAAATAAAATTCCCGGTATTTGAATAGAAAGTCTACAATATTAATAATCGAAGACGAACTGCATATAGCAGACCTCATTAAGTTGAATCTAAAAATTGAAGGATATAATTCTCTCATTACTGGCAGCGGTAAAGAAGGTTTGGAAATAATAAAGACACGTAGTATCGACTTGGTGATATTAGATGTACTTCTCCCCGATTCTAATGGTATAGACTTATGTCGTAAGATAAAAACCTCCTTTCATTCTTTACCTGTATTGATGATAAGCGCACTTGGCCAATCACATGATAGAATAAAAGGATTGAAATCGGGAGCGGATGACTATTTGGGAAAGCCTTTTAACTTAGAGGAACTGCTATTAAAAGTGCAAAATCTCCTCAAATTATATCATCGTACGACTAACGAAGCCGATCTCAATTCATTAATAATAGGAAACGCAGAAATAAATCTTACCTCAATGACTATCGTTTCACTTGATAAAGAGACAGTTTATGACATGACTTTAAAAGAAGTAGAGTTATTAAAATATATGTTAGAAAACAAGAACATTGTCCTAAGTAGGCAAACCATATTAGAACACGTATGGGGCTATGATCAATATCCAAATACTCGAACCATCGATAACTTCATCCTTAACTTCAGAAAAAGAATAGAACTTGATCCTAACAATCCTAAGATTATTAAAACTGTAAGAGGTGTAGGATACATGATAAAATTATAATAGACAAGGCTAAGCCTCAAATTCACCTTCTTCCATTTTTTCAATAGCGTGCATGGTTCCGGCAGCAGTCGCTAATGGCGGTGCAATAATGGCACCTAAAATAGGAATAGCTAATAGTAGAATAAAAAATAAACCATTGGCTGTGACCATGCCCTTATGGTCTTTCATAAAGTCTACAGTCCCTTTATATGTAAAATGCCTCTCAGCCCAAAAATCATAGTTGCCGAATCCAGCATAATATCCTTGTACCAAGAAAATTAGGGGACTACTTAATACACCAAAAAGTGGAAATAGTGAAAAAATAATTATAACAATAGTTAAAGCAATTTCTCTTACAATATTCCTAATGGCAATTCTTATTCCCCTTAATATTTCTGAAATAAATGATGTTTCAGATATATGATTTCCTTGTGTGATATAATTTTCAATTTTCTCAGACAACTTACTCATAAGAGGAGCTGTAAAAATCAAAACAAGGTGCTTGTATATCATAAAAAACAATATCGAAATAGCACCTATAGAAAGGACATCAGTCACCTTTGAAAGGAAGTCAAATTTAATAGGTATTAAGTTGTCTATGACCTGTGATAATCTATCATAAGTACTACTGGTCAAATAATACATTGTTATCAGAATAATAATACCTACTAAGCCAGAATATAAAAAATATCTTAGTCCGGCGACATTCTTAATCATACTATAAGAACGTCCTATATGATAATAGCCTCTGAGGAAATCTTTCACAATTTCAAATTAGTTAATAACCTAAAATAAAACGGATAAATATCTCAAAGAAGATTAAATCTATGAGGCTAGCATTTTTATAGACCAACTAAGTTTTAGCCTTAACTCTTTTAGTTTTAAAGAGTTCTTTGACCTCTTTTTCATTTAGGAAGCCTAAATCAGTAAAAGTTGCAGAAACAAATTTCTTAATATCTTGATAATCTTTGCTTCTCTTCTCAGTAAATACCTTAAGGAGTTTTTTGATATATGCTAAGCTGATTCCTTTGATCCCTTGATTAAATTTCTCATTATCAAAAATATTCATATAGACAGTGAAGGTCTTATTGAGTTCAAAGTATTCTTGAAAATCAGAAGGATTTAACGAACGCATGAAAATATTGAATTTTGAATAGATCATATTTCTAATGCATTCATTCTGTTCAGAAAGGCCTTTGTTTTTATTATAGTAGGAACGTACGATTTCAATAGCATCAGAATTAATATACCCTATTCCGTTTACTTGATTTACAACTGCAAAAAATTCTTTTACCTCCTTTGATTTCGTGCCACTAACAATGTCATCCAGACGTTTATAATCATCATCTTTTAAACTTAAAGAAGATAATTGCAACTTTTTAATAGGTTGGAAGAACTTTTCTTCCTCCTCTCCCATATCATAAGAGTCAACTCTTTCTATCAATAGTTTTTTCTCAGCATCTTTAAGATCAAAATATGCCGCTATTATCAGTATAACTTCTAAATGCTCCGCACTATTACCTAATTGAGGGTCAGCAAGTATCTCTGATAAAAACTCATAAACACTCGTACTAGAGCTGCTCCCCAGTGAAGCACGATAATTTAGAAAATTGACTATCGCTTTAAACTCAATTTTCAAATCTGCAGATGACCTTGGTTTAGTAGCAGTTAAAAAGTTAAACTTCACAAACTGTTTCTGATACCGTTGATAGTCTAATTTTCTTGATCTTATATCTCTATATTTAGCAAGCTTCAAGCTTTGTAGATAATTTTTCACTTGCTTATTGGGTATTTCTGCAATCAAATTGGTAATCCAGATATCACTACTTAACGCAAAACCAACTTCTACAGTTTGACCTATCCTTTGGCTGAGCAGATCAAAATTGGACGAATTACATACTGCCAAAAGAATATTTTTGAAATGCTCCTGAGGTCTTATATACTTTGCTTGATCATTCAACGCACCTCGCAGAACGCTATAACCTAAAATTCTCGGCAAGAAAAGCCCTTCTAACAAAGGATCGCAAATATGCTCCTCTAAAGAAACTAATTGAAGAGGGTCATGTTCGGCTACTTCGTTATGAAGATCATTTATTTGTCCTTCAAACGCATCTTTCAATTGGTTATAAAAAGACTCATCCTCTTCATCTAAGTATTGAGCTAACAGCTCTGAATTCTGAATCTCTTCTGATATAATTGCTAACTTATCTTGATACTTCTTTTCTAATGCGATCATAGCTATGACATATAAATTACAGGACGAAATGAATGGAAAAAGGGATTATTTCAATAATCCCTTTAAATAAATTTTTATTCTTCTTCAGAGACTGTATCCTCAGAAGCTTGGAACTCTTCTAAAGCACTTGCATCAGCCTCTGGCTCAACATACGCTTTTTTAGGTGAACCAAAGATCATTTTATGACGATCAGCAATTTCTTGTTTAGTCTGTTCGAATCTTTCTGCTACTTTGGCTTCTTTAGCATCGACATACTCTTGATACTTTTTATCAGCCTCTTCCTGAGACAATGCTCCTTTTGTCACACCTCGTTGAAGATGCTTTTTATACATTACTCCTTTGAATCTCAAAATAGCTCTTGTTGTATCAGTCGGTTGAGCTCCTTTTTGTAACCATTCAAAAGCCTTTTCTCTATCTAATTCTATAGTCGCAGGCTTAGTCATAGGATTATAGCTTCCTATTTTTTCGATAAATTTACCATCTCTTGGTGCTCTTGAATCAGCTACAATGATATGATAATAAGGTTGTTTTTTTCTACCTCTTCGGGCGAGTCTAATCTTTACTGGCATTTTTATTAAAATTTAATTGGTTAAACCATACCTTAATGTGGCATAAATGCCTATAAGGATTTTTAGTGGTGCGAAAATAAGGTATTTTTCAATTCTATGAAATAGCCTATAGATCTAAAATGAAAGGATTAATGTGATGAAATCAAAGAAGAATCGCGGCTCATAAAAAACCTAAATTCATAACCTCTAATACTACTCGACAATATTAATGAATCCTTAGTCCATGATTCGACTAAATATTTAATTTCAAAAGGATCTTTTTGTATGATAGTTGTTCCGTCAATGCTGTAGGCTGAAGTCATCTCTGTGCGTAATATATTAGTCGTCAAAAGGCTATCATCCCTAAAGTCTAAATACGCATCTTCTAATGTAAGCGTCGGTTTTTTATTCCTTTCGGCACTATCTATTTTCCATTTACCTTTTAGGGACAACGGTGTAACTTCGGAATCCGAACAGGATATATAAAAGAAAAGGCAAATGAATATTAACCATTTGCCTTTATTATTATTTGTTATTTGATCATTCATTATTCTTGTTGTTCACCACACTCGGTTTTGGTCAACAAACATAATGTGAGATTATCTTGCTCCTTGTTTTTTCTCTTTGATTTTAGCCTTCTTACCAACTAAATCTCTAAGATAGTAAAGCTTTGCTCTCCTAACCTTACCTCTTTTATTAACTTTAATATCTACAATACTTGGAGATACGATAGGAAAGATCCTCTCTACGCCATAGTTGCCAGACATCTTTCTTACTGTAAAAGTTTTACCCGCACCAGATCCTTTAATCTTTATGACATCACCTTTAAAAATCTGAATCCTCTCTTTGGCTCCCTCTACAATTTTGTAACTCACAGAAATATTGTCTCCAGGAGAAAACTTAGGGTGATCCTTAGTCTCTACCAACTGTTCTTCTACATATTTTATAGCATCCATGCTCGCGTATTTTTTAAAATGGCTGCAAATATATGGGTAATATTTTATTTAAACACACTTTTTACACTATCTTATTAAGGTGGCGACTCCTTCATAAAAATCTCTTTCTCCTCTGGGTTCCCTCCAACTTGCACTGCACATATATACGCCAGGAGGCAATTGAGCCCCATTGTTATTCAGCATTCCATTCCATCCTATGGTAGGTTCGCTTGTTTTAAATACAATCTTGCCCCAACGATCATATATTATCATTTCATAATCATTGATCAAATCAACGCTACCAGCACCTCTGAAGAAATCATTGTCTCCGTCTCCATTCGGAGTGAATGCATTTGGAAACTGCATATTAGCAACCGGTACAACATCGATAACTTGTAAAAAAGTATCAATGCAACCATTAGAACTTGTAGCCAAGAGAACAACCTCATTAATACCTGTATCCAAATAGGTGTGAGTAGGGTTTTCATCAAAAGAAAAATTACCATCTCCAAAATCCCAATAATATGAAACCGCTCCAACCGTCATGTTAAAAAAACTGACTGTACTATTATTAATAGTGATAAATTCATCTGAGGGCGAAAAATCAAATTCGGCATCTGGTCCTCTCTGTACATTGATCCAATTTGGGAAAGAACGCGAAGCCTCACAACCTAACGGTGACACAATGTCTACCCTGACGCTGTATATTCCATCATCCTCGTAGATATGTGTCGGACTTATCTCAAATTGATTGTCTTCATCTGAATCATCTCCAAAATCCCATGCGATATCATAAGTTTCGTCTATTGGGAATGTCAAATTATTAAAAAATACTTCTGCTGGCTCGCAACCAATGAATTTTGAGGGTTCAACCACAATAATATTCGGAGCTGGGGCATATTCTAATCTTTGAATTTTCTCCTCCTGACAACCATTATTATCAGTGATGTTAAGCTTAACAAAATATGAACCTGGCTCATCATAAGTGTGATTAGGCCTTCTTATCGTTCCATTTTCAAAATTGCCATCATCATAATCCCACGACCAATCTCTTATAAAGTTAGTAGACTCTGTGCTACTTAAATCACTAAAACTCACCGGACCTGCCACACATGTATCATAAGTAAAATCAAAGTCAGCTTCAAGTCCTGGTAAAATTCTTATGGTTACGAATGCGCTATCTGTACAATTAGGCACTCCCGGATTCAGAACCATTTTAGCATTATAGGTACCCAATTCTGGAAAGGTTACTAAAGGATTTCTCGCATTCGAGGTAAGTATATTGTCGTCTTTTAGATCAAACTCCCAAGCATACTCCACTATATCCCTTAACCTCGTACTTCTATTTTCAAATTGTACTTCTAAGTCTCCACAACTGCTTACATCAAAATTCTTATCTACACTCATGTCAGATACGATATCTGCATTTACAGCTTTTTCACATGCAGATACTATGAACTGGAAATCTCTCCTAATAGTGGATAATAAAACTCCATCTCTATATTCACTTGCACATATGGCCATAACATGCTCTCCTACTATCTCTGGGACACCTGCGATTAATCCCGTATTACCATCTATAGCTACAACTGGATTGCCTCCCATAGGGGCGGTGCTGATAAAGGATGGAGCTAAAAAACTTACTCTTCTAAAACCGTTTGGTGTACATTCTGAAGGCTCAGGTACTGGGGTACTGTTACACTCTGTTCTTTCAGCCATACCGTCTTCTCCACCAGAGGACAGAGGAGTACAAAATTCATAAATGACTTCATCTCCTTCTTTATCACTGGCACTATTATCATATTCTAACTCAAAACCTGCACAAACTACCAATGGAGGAAATTCATTGAACACCGGACTGTTATTACAAGTTTTCAACGCTTCAGGAGTAATTTCCACTGAAAAGACTGCACCAAAACTGCCGGGATTAACCAAGTTGGAAATACTCTCACTTCGGCAACAGCGCTGATAAGCGATCATATAATTGTTTTCAGTGATATCTAGTTCAAAATCAAATAAATAAACGCCTCTTTCAACTTCTATGGCTGGCGGTGCTATCAAACAAGGTGGCTCATTAGGAGGAACTGGCTCAATAGATTCTGGCCTAATAAAGGTAGTGGATTGAACAAATCTCCATGATCTACCTATAAGTTCATAAACAGCAAATTGAGCCCCCCTACTATTATTAGGGTCCCTCGGGTCACCATCAAAATATGCACAAGATTCGCCCCTGGACACACATCTATTATCACGATACATCTGAAACTCAAAATGCAATTGGACTTTTTGATTTATAGTATCCAGTTCTCTACATTCATAAAATACATCTCCTCCTATTATGTGCTTGGCATCAAGCACATTAGCGATTGAGACAAATACCGAAAGAATAATGATATGTCTGAAAAAAATGAGACTTTTGGCGCTAATTTTCATAAAGGCTGACTATTGGTCTTATAACTAACGTAAGACTGAAAGTAGTGTTTTGTAATTATGAAATCAATATGAATTCAAAAGAAATGTCTTCTAATGAACTTTTACAGGCCATTGAGTTGACTGTAGCGGCATTAAAAAAAGGGCAAGTTATCCTTTACCCCACCGACACCATTTGGGGAATAGGATGTGATACGGAAAATAAATCCTCCGTAGAAAGAGTACAGCAAATAAAGAAAAACAAAGAAAAAGGGAATCTTGTTATTCTCGTGAATAGTATCATGATGCTTAGAGATTGTCTTATTTCGGTTCACCCACGGATAGAGACCTTATTAGTCTATCATAAGAAACCACTGACGATCATTTATGATAATCCTAATAATCTACCTAACTATCTTATAAGTTCTGATGGAACTGTAGCAATTAGAGTTTCTCAAGATCCATTTATTCATTCAATTATAGACAAGTTTGGAAGGCCCATAGTGAGCACATCAGCCTCTCTTGATTCTACAAAGAAAATTCCATCTGATTTTGAGTCAATAGATACTTATATTAAGGAGGAGGTCGATTTTATCTGTCCATATAAGAACCTTGAAAATATGGATGGTCATCCCTCTGTAATGGCACGATATAACCGCAAAGGCGATTTAGAATTTTTAAGATCTTGATTTATTTGTATCCTAAGTGCTCTCGAACTTGATCTTCTGTAATTAAGTCATATGCTATTTTCAATGCATTATCAGCATATATCAGATTAGAGGAAATTGTATTATTTAAATAATCGTACTCTAACAGAAAAGAAAAAACAAATTGCTCAACAGCTAACTCACAGCTTTCCTGATGATTGATAAGCAGTTCTTCGTTCATTCGATCAATTTCCTCTTTCTTAAGATCCTCTCGACTGAACCAATTATGGTCGTATAAGTATTTAAAACAAAGATTCTTAAGAGCCCTCTTATCTTGTATACTACATGATTCATCAACGCTTATATCAGGATCTACTCCATTATTACTCTTCAATTCTCTATTATTTTTAAGGCTATAATATTTGCTGGTATCTTGACTTCTTCTACTTATAGTCCTCCCTGTAGGAAGTAGATACTCCCCTACTGTTAAGCTAATTGACGCCCCGTTAGAGAGAAGATAGTTTTGTTGAATCTCCCCTTTGCCATATGACTTCTCACCTATAATTACCGCTTTATCAAGGTCTTGTAAAGCACCAGCTAATATCTCGCTTGCAGAAGCTGACTTTTGATCGATTAGTACTGCTAAGTTTTTCATATTTAAGAATCCACGTCCATTGGAAGTATAAGTCCGAAGCTCGTCTTTATTATTAATGGTACTAACTAAATTTTGACTGGGTTCATTTACAAGTTGATTTAAAATTTTAGTCGTTTCATCAAGGACACCTCCTGGATTCCCTCTTAAATCAATTATAAGATTTTCTTGATTTTGGTATGATTCTAATTTGTCCATGAAAGATTTAAACACGCCAATCGAAAAAGTACGAATTTTGGCATATAATACTTGTTGATCAATGGCATAAAGACTAACTGGATCAATATCAACTGTGCTATTACTTAATTGGAAGTCAAGAGTATCTGTACCGTTCCTTTCAATCGAGATATTGACATCTCGTTCGGAGTCAAAAATATTATAAAGAGAGTCCAATGAAATCTCTGTTATAATATTACCACCAATTTTTATAACCCTATCACCTTTCTTTAATCCTATTAGTGCAGATGGGCCACTACTTAATATTTTAGAGATATAAAAAGAAGTCATAATTTTTACGATCTCTAATCCCTTTCCAATATATGAGCCATCAACAAAATTCTGATATCTCTCATTTCGTTCGACATTCCAATAGTTCGAATAATCATCCAATTCGTCTGTCATTGAACTAATAACTACATCACTAAATTTAGGTTGTTTTTTTTCGCCATAATACTTTTCATTGATGTGTTGTAAGGCCTCATAAATAGCATAATCCTTGTTATCCTCTATTTTTTGAAAATAACTGTGGTAATGGTTAGTATTTGACATTTTTATCCCTGCAACCATACCAATTGCAGCAATTATTGAGCATATAAGAGGGTAAGAATATCGAAATTTATGATTTACCAATATTTAAGTCTTTGAAAGATGAACAAAACATTTAACAATTTAACTTCCAAATGTGAACAAAATAAAACTATTTTTGGCAGGTGAAATAACATATCTTTTTTTGATGAACACAAATCGATACAAGGCTTTTTAAAGATTGTTTTTCACTGCATTTAAAATTAACCACTAACTGTTTTTAATTGAATAGTTAAAATATAAACAGAGCCACTGTATTATGAAATCAAAATATGACTTAGACGAAACAGACCTCCGCATCATTTCCATGATGCTTGATGACGCCAAAACCTCATATGCCGAAATTGGTCAAAAGCTTTTTGTTTCAGGGGGAACAGTTCATGTAAGACTAAAAAAACTAACAGAATTAGGAATCATTACTGGGTCTAAATTAAAAGTAGACTTTTCAAAATTAGGTTTTGACATTATAGCGTTTATTGGAATTTTTCTTGAAAAGAGCCAATATTATAATAACGTTGTCTCAGATCTTAAGAAAATCCCTGAAGTTGTATCTGCTCATTACACCACAGGCAACTATAGTATATTCGCAAGAATAATGTGTACTGACACAGATCATCTGAGAGACATACTTTCGAATAAGATCCAACAGATTGAAGGAATTCAAAGGACTGAGACCTTCATCTCATTAGAAGAATCCATTAATAGACCCCCAATGGTCATAGATCAAACAATAGAAAAGAGCTAAAAACCCACATGATATGGATAACACCATTCAAAATAATACTCTGTTCGGTCATAATAATCACAGAGCTTATTAAAAAAAATATTGATTAGACTTATATAAAAAAAGGGTGATTTTAGTAATCACCCTTTTTTTATTTTAAGCTCCTAAATAATGCTTGAGCAATTTGCTTCTTGATGAAGACCGAAGCTTATTAATAGCTTTATCTTTTATCTGTCTTACTCTTTCTCGAGTTAAACCAAAGCGTTCTCCAATATCTTCTAATGACATAGGATGCTCCACACCAATACCAAAGTATAGCTTAATGACATCACATTGTCTTTCGGTGAGTGTACCTAATGATCTCTCAATTTCAGTTCTTAAAGATTGTCCATGAGCAAGACTTGCATCCGTACCTGGTGTTTTACTATTTTCCAGAACATCCAGTAGAGAATTGTCCTCCCCATCAACAAAAGGAGCATCCATTGAAACGTGTCTTGCCGCAACACCCAATGTGGTTTCAACCTCATCTGAAGTTATCTCTAAAAGGTCTGCTAATTCCGCAGACGATGGTTCACGCTCAAATTCTTGTTCTAATTCAGAAAATGCTCTATTAATTTTATTGAGTGAACCTACTTTATTAAGTGGTAACCTAACGATTCGTGACTGCTCTGCCAAAGCCTGTAATATGGACTGTCGGATCCACCAAACTGCGTAAGAGATAAATTTAAAACCTCTTGTTTCGTCAAACCTCTGTGCTGCTTTTATCAAACCTAAGTTGCCTTCATTTATAAGGTCACTCAGACTCAAACCTTGATTCTGGTATTGTTTAGCAACAGAGACAACAAATCTTAGATTGGCCTTGGTCAATCGTTCGAGTGCCTCTTGATCACCTTCCTTTATCTTCTTGGCCAAATCAACTTCCTCCTCTGGAGTTAACAGGTCTACTTTTCCTATTTCTTGAAGATATTTTTCTAATGATTGGCTCTCTCTATTGGTTATGGACTTGGTGATCTTTAACTGCCTCATATATACTTTTTCCTAAGTTATTAGATAGTGTAAGCGTGAACAAATATATATTATTATCAATAATGGTGCTGAAAACTTAAAAACAGGAATAAAAAAGTTGTTAGAAAAATAAATGTCTTGATTTTTGATTATTTGAAATAATTATTATTTATTGCCGCCTTTGCATCAAGCATGTAAAAAAAGAAGAAAAGAGAAAGAATAAAATGAGTAGGACGAAAATAGATATAGAGTTCATATTTAGGGCTTCACCTGCAATATTATATAGATTTATCACTACGCCAGAATGCCTTGTTAGGTGGTTCTGTGATGCCGTAGATATACAAGAAGACGTATATACTTATGAGTGGCAAGGGTCTGAAGAGATAGCTGAAATGATAGACGATATTGAGGAAGAGCGAATTAGATTTGAGTGGGAAGATTGTGAACCAGGAGAATATCTTGAATATAGAATGTATAAAAGTGATGTTACTAATGAAACCATTCTTGAGTTAACAGATTTTTGCGACGAAGATGAAGTTGAAGAGCAAAAAGACTATTGGCAAGAACAAATAAAGAAACTCCGAGCTGAAACTGGAGGATAGGCAGCATATACATTATGACCTCATTCTTGCGTTTGATTATCAATTATTCATAATTCCAAACAGATCAAGAATTGAATCAAAAACATCTTGTTCATATAATTCTTGCTGTATTAATTTGCAGCCTCGGGAGCATAGCGATTTACCACAATCTCGTTGTAATTCCGATGACAAAGGACCTCGACCAAAAAGAAAACACTTATTTTGAAGTTTCCGAATTAAGTCACAGAGGAAGAGTTGTAAATCACAATCTCACTGTTCCCAAAGATTTTGTATTTGCCGCAGAGAAAAGTAAAAACTCTGTAGTATACATAATAGCTTATGAAAAAATGGGGGGAAGTTTTTTTTCAGAAGGCTATTCGAGAGAAAAAGGATCAGGAGTCATTATAAGTACAGATGGATACATCGCAACCAATTATCATGTTGTTAAAAATGCTGACTTCATAGAAATCACATTAGGTGATAAAAGAGAGTTTGTGGCCGAAATAATAGGCGTTGATGAGGCGACTGATTTAGCCTTGCTTAAAATTGAGGCAACACAACTACCCTATTTAGTATTTGCCAATTCTGATTCGCTTCAAGTCGGAGAATGGATTTTAGCTGTAGGTAATCCCTTCGGGCTACAATCAACTGTTACAGCTGGAATAGTAAGTGCTAAAGCGAGAAATATCGATGCTTTGAATAAAAACGATATTGAATCATTCATTCAATCAGATGCAGTTATAAACCCAGGAAGTAGTGGTGGGGCGTTAGTCAATACTGAAGGATTGTTAATGGGGATTTGTACCGCAATCATCTCATCATCTGGAAATTATGAAGGGTTGTCTTTTGCCATTCCTTCTAATTTAGCTCGAAAGGTAATAATAGATTTAAAGCAGTTTGGTTCCGTACAGCGGGGCAAATTGGGCATAACTGTTACTGATGTCAACGATGACATTGCTCAAAAAGCAAAACTCAATAAAATTTCTGGAGTGTTGATATCGTCAGTCAACTTAAATAGCGCAGCGGCAGAGGCAGGTTTGCGTAAAGGTGACATTATCATGCGAATAGACAATAATATTATTAATAATTCATCCGAATTTTATGAATTAATCAATCAATATAGACCTGGTGATCAATTGACTTTAGAAGCAATAAGAAAAGGAAAATCTAAAGTACAACCAATTATCTTACGTAATCACCTTAATACCACTGACTACATTTCAGTGAGATCGGATAAAGAGTTACGAGAGGTGGGAATTGAAATTCGCGATCTTAATTCTAAGGAAAAAACACGCATAAATGCTCAAGGTATCATGATAATAAGTATTTCTAAAGGAAGTTTGATTGCCAAAACTAATATGGAACCTGGATTTATAGTAGAACAGTTTAATGACATTCCAATAAACAATACCCAACAATTTATAAAATTGTTGAAATCTTCCAATGAGGAAATAAAACTGGTAGGGTTTTATGAAAGGTATCCTGGCAGATTCCCCTATACCTTTAGTAAAGAGCGTCAATAAACATAATTCTATGAAGCTTATTTCGATTCTTAAGTGCTCACTTTTTATATCTGTCGTTATCATTTCCCCAAATTTAAAAGCACAATACACCTGGCCTCAAGAAAAAATGGAAATAGACTCATTAGGGATACGGCTACTTGAAAAGTCGACACTGTTGACGACAATATTCAATACCAATAAGTTTTTACAACAAAAATCAAATTCTTTGATCAGAACCAACCATAATCTTTCAAGAGCATTCTTTTGTAATGTAGAATATAAAATTGAGCGTTCTTCAAAGATGGCAATTCGAATGAGAATAGGTAATTTAGATTATGTAAACGAGTATGAAGGTAAGACCTTTACTCATATGGACTTTTTAAAAAATCATAATAAAAAATAAGATGCTTAGACAATTAACTCTACTGACTTTTATAATCATTGGTTCGCTTTCTTTTTATAGTTGTGGTGATGACGGAGAGGTGGTAATGGAAAATCCGAATGAACAATTTTTTGGCGACTATTCAGGTACTTTCACGTGCCCAGGAGTTTTTGCCAGTATTAATGATAGCGCTGTTGAGTTTTCTATTACTCCACCGCCCAATGCTAATGATGTAAATAAAGTTACCGTAGCTACGAATATTTCTGGTATTCCTATTTCATTAGAAGGAGATGTGTCAGGTAATAGTTTAACTTTTTCAGATTTAGTTATAGAAAATGTGGAAGTTTCAGGAATAACTACAGACGTGACATTTTCGGGATCTGCTCTTCTAAACGGAAATGATTTAACCGCCACATTAGCTGTTGGAGCGACTGTTTTAGGAGCTTCGGTTTCTGATAATTGCTCTTATGTAGGATCTAAACAATAAAATTATAAAGAACGAATAAGAGGGTTAATGGCGCTCTCCTATTCGTTTATATCAAACTTCTAAGATCTCCTACCCCTAATGTTCTATTTATATTGAACCCTTCGGCATGTGTCACATTGATACTTCGCCCCAGAACTCGCATTTTGGCATCGATAAAATCCATGAATGTTTCAGAAGAAATGGGGGTTTGTGGCCCATCACCTTCTTGGACATTAAATTGAGTCGAGTAAGCATAAATGGATTGAAACTTTTGCTCAACATGCTCACTTACATCCACGCAGAAGTCAGGCATTAAGTTTTTATCTTGTATATAATGATATAAAACATCAGCTCTATATGCCTCGGTTGAGTCAATAGTAATTTTTCTCAATCCTGAGTAAAAGAAAGATTCGGCAACAAGTCTGGCGGCTCTACCGTGATCAGGATGCCTATCTTCGATGGCATTGGCTAAAATAATTTTAGGCTTCGTTATTCTGATAACCTTAGCGATTCTGTGTATGTGACGTTGATCCACAACAAAAGAGCCATCAAACATCTCAAGATTAACTCTAAAATCTACATCTAATATTTCGGCAGCAATACGCGACTCCTTCAGCCTTACTTTAGCACTTCCCCGTGAACCAAGCTCACCTTGCGTTAAGTCGACAATACCAATCTTACATCCTAAAGACTTATGTTTCAATATCGTTCCCGCACAACTCAACTCCAAATCATCTGGATGCACACCAAATGCTAATATATCAACCTGCCCAAGCTCTTTATATACTGATTTCATTCTTCTGGTAATCTAAGAACGTGCAAAATTCGTCTTACGCTAAAGTCTCCTGCACCATTCGCCATTAGTAATAAGAGTGCAGCCATAGTCCCAAGGTTTCTCATAAAATATAAGGAATTGACCCTTCTAAGTTCAATTGGATCGTCCCAAAAATCGTAAACTATAAAAGTAAATGGTAGCCAATACAATAATATTAAAAACGAACCAACGCTCGCATAATATCCAATGAGGATCATTAGTCCGCCAACCACAAGTATCAAGATAAGTCCTATTAATAAAACATCTTGGTTCCAATTAATGCCGTAAGCAGTCATTGTTTCTTTGGTACTCTTAAAAAACACGATAGAATCATATGCCTCGTAAAGAAATATAAACGAGATACATATTCTGGCTAACAAATCAACATAATTCTTCATTACATGTGATTAATATAGAATCAAAGAAACGAATAATCTCTTAGGATTTTTAACAGTAATCATTTGTTCAGAATATATTCCAAAGTTAAATCAACTATTCTATCCCCATCCAGAGCTGCAGATAAAATTCCTCCTGCGTACCCCGCCCCTTCTCCACAAGGGAACAACCCATTACAAGAAGGGCTCATCATAGTGTCCTTGTCACGAGAAATTCTGATGGGCGCACTTGTTCGACTTTCTAAACCAATGACATGCGCCTCACTGGTATAGTAACCTTTCATTTTTTTCCCAAACTCGTAAATTCCTCTTGACAGAGCTTTATAAATCCATGAGGGAAGCAATGTATGCATAGGCGCTGAATAAATTCCTGGGATATACGAAGAGCTACCTAAAGAACTACTTACCTTTTTATTAACAAAGTCTGTTAATCTTTGGCTCGGAGCCTTTTGACTTCCATCTCCATAATCAAACATTCGTTTCTCTAAATTAGATTGATAATTCATCCCTCCAAAAACATCTTTAGGAGTGGGGTTTTCATCTAACGTAACAACTGTACCCGAATTAGCAAAAGGAGAATCCCTTTTAGATAAAGACATTCCATTTACTACTAATTCTCCAGGAGATGTAGCTGCAGGAACAATCAATCCTCCTGGGCACATACAGAATGAGAATACTCCAATATCATCTACTTGACAAGCCAAACTATAACTCGCTGCCGGAAGATTTTCTTCACGCTTTTTTTGATTATACTGAATCTCATCAATGAGCTGTTGGGGGTGCTCTATCCTCACCCCAATAGCAAAAGGCTTAAACTCTATTGCGATATTCTTCTTATGGCATAAATAATATATGTCGCGAGCCGAATGACCTGTAGCCAAAATAAATGCATCGCCTTCCACAACTTTATTATTTTCTAAAATTACTCTCTCTATAGTATCATTCTGCATGCCAAATTCTATAACCTTGGAATTAAAATGAACTTCCCCACCATTATTCAAAATGGTAGATCTTATGGCCGCAACAATGTTTGGCAGCTTATTCGAGCCAATATGAGGATGAGCATCAATAAGTATGTCTGCTTTAGCCCCGTGATCGACTAATATTTGGAGTATTTTGTTGATATTCCCCCTCTTATTAGCTCTGGTGTATAACTTACCATCAGAGTAAGTGCCCGCCCCCCCTTCTCCAAAGCAATAGTTTGAATTAGAATCAACTTCACCGAATTGTTGAACTTTCCTGAGATCTTTCCGTCTTTCTCTGACATCTTTTCCTCTTTCTAAGACTATTGGTTTAACTCCCAACTCCAAACATCTTAACGCTGCAAACAAACCGGAAGGCCCCGCCCCGATAATAACAATAGTTTTATCTGTCTTACTTATATTATAAATCGCTTTTGATGGCGATTCTTTCTTTTCATTATTATTATGAATCTGAATTCTCAACACATACTTGGGATGCTTTCCTCTCCCATCAATTGATCTTTTTATAATAGAATAATCACCTAATTCACTAACTCCTATTCTCGATTCTTTAGAAATGGCCTGTCGTAAATAGTCTTCATCATGTATGTACTTTGGTCGTATTCGGAGTTCAATGATTTTTGCCATAAATTTCATCTATTTTAGTCGATAACCGTTTAAGTCTTGCCAGCATCGGCTCCAATTTATTAAGTGGAAGCATATTGGCTCCATCGGATAAAGCTGAAGATGGAGATGGGTGTGTCTCAATAAATAATCCTTTTGCTCCTACTGCTAATGCAGCTTTTGCAATGTTTTCAACTTCATCAGGATTGCCACCTGTAACACCATTTTTGTTATTTGGTCTTTGTGTAGAATGAGTACAATCCATAATTACAGCATTACAATAGTCACTCATTCGAGGGATATTGCGAAAGTCGACTACAAGATCTTGATACCCAAAAGAATTTCCCCTCTCAGTAAAAAATATAGAATTATTACCTGTGGATTTTACTTTTTCTGCGGCGTAACTCATGCTTTCTGCCGACATAAATTGACCTTTTTTTATATTGACGGGCACACCTACTTTTGCTGCTGCACAAATCAATTCTGTTTGTCTTGATAAGAATGCAGGGATCTGTATTATGTCTAACCAACCTTTAATTTTTTCAATATCAATACACTCATGAACATCCGTTGTTATGGCGATATCCAGTTCGTCTTTAATACCTCTTAAAATTTTTAAAGCCTTATCTTCTCCTATACTTACAAAAGACGACATCTTGGTTCTATTCGCTTTTTTGAAAGAGGCCTTGAACACAAAAGGGATTTCTAAGTAGTTACAGATATTTTTAATGGATTGGGCCGTTTCAAAAGTTATTTCCTCACTTTCGATTGCACATGGCCCCGAAATCAAAAAGAAACCATCGAAATCATTTGCTAAAATTTGCTGAATACTGGAAATCACTTGTGAGTTTCTATTTTATTAATCAATGAATGACTTTAAAAAAATCAAAATACTACCCATGATATATTTATTAATATGTAGTAACCTGTATATGAATGTATTTTTCACAACATCAATCAAAAATAGGAAGATTAAATATTATTTAATTCTTTTGCTCTTATACTTGCTCTAATGCTATAAGATTTAATACCTTTGCGCTCCATTTTTAGATAGAGAATATTATGCCTAAAGTAAAGACGCACTCAAGTGCAAAGAAAAGATTTAAACTTACAGGTTCTGGAAAAGTAAAAAGATTCCAAGCTAACACTTCTCACTTAATGAGAAAAAAGACTAAAAAAGCTAAGTTAAATCTTAGAGGATCTGCATTGGTAAGTAAAGCAGACGAAAAAAGAATTAAATCATTATTAGGCCTAAACTAAATTGTAAGAAATGCCACGTTCAGTAAACGCAGTAGCTTCAAGAGCACGTAGAAAAAAGATACTTAAACAGGCCAAAGGTTACTTTGGTGCAAGAAGCAAAGTCTATACAGTTGCAAAAAATGCTGTAGAGAAAGGACTTCAGTATGCATACAGAGATCGAAGAGTTAAGAAAAGAGAATTTAGAAGTCTGTGGATTCAGAGAATCAACGCTGGAGCACGTCTCAATGGAACCAGCTATTCTAAACTTATGCATGGACTGGCTTCAAAAAATATCGAATTAAATAGGAAAGTTCTTGCCGATATGGCGATGAATCATCCTGATGCTTTCGAACAAATAGTAAAAGCTGCTGTATAGCAGCTTTTTTTTTTGTGATAAATTTTAATCACTGAATATAAAAAAGCCTAATCCTCCTGGGTCTTTTATAATCACATTGTCTACATCACCTTTATTATTAAATACTGTGATTTCCTCGGCTATATCAATATCTAAGGATCTAATTTTTTCTATAATCTTAATATTTTTCATACCATTAAAAAATGATATTGAAGGGTTATAGAACGTATGTGGACATGATAGACCATTCATGATACTTAATACATTATCCTCTTTATCTTTCATACTTACCCAACCACTATCCATAGAACCAGATGTTATCGAAAATCCTAATATTTCGGCTATTGAAATGGCTTTTGCTATTTCAATACTTTCAATACTAATGCCGCAATCATTGCCAAGCACAGACAATTTATGAGAACTACCCAATTCAAAACAGGGTGAATCTCCAATCATTAAATAAATCCATATACCCCCAGGAAATTCAAAAACAAATCCATTTTCAATTTTAATATAGACTACGTATTTATCCAAAGCCATTAACTCTTGATCCCAAGACTTCCTATACAACTTATAGCCAGATCTGAATGATTTTGTATTTACTAATTGAATAATGGTATTTTCTGCTGTCGCAAACGTAGACTGATTAATTGACTCAATACTAAATCCTAATTTTTGGTAAAATGAAAGACTCTTTTCTACATTAGTAGTCGTAGTTACAACATGTCCTGTCATTTGATTATCTATGAATCAGTCAAAATAGGCATTTTAAAATAAAATGAAGTTCCTTCATTTAATTTACTTGTTACTCTAATAGTCGAATTATGAAGCTCCATAATTTTATTAGCTATAGCCAGACCTAAACCAGTACTTTTAACTTTTTCTCCATTACTCTTCACAGTTCTAAATCTCTGAAAAATAGCAGTTAAATTTTCTTCAGCTATTCCTCTTCCATTATCAGTAATTTTAAATTGTAGGTCGTTCTTAGCATTTACAACTTCTATATTTATAGATCCTCCATTATCAGTGAACTTAATGGCATTCTCCAATAAATTCTGTATCACCCTCTCTACTAATGATATATCGCCAAATGCTAAAGGCTGTTTTTCAATATTGTTTAAGGTAAGTTTGATATCCTTCGATTTAGCTAAAAATTCAAACCTACTAACAAGATTGTCGACTAATTCGCCTAAATGAAAAGGTTCTTTGTGAATCACCACCTGATCATTTTCAAGTTTTGATAATTCGAATAATTGATTTACTAAACCACTGAGTCGTTTAGAACTCTCGAGAATATTTTCTAAATACTTCTTTTTTTCATCAATATTAAGTGTTTCGTGCTTGATCAGTAATGTCTCTGTATAGCCTTGAACTATGGCAAGTGGTGTACGTAAATCATGTGAAACATTAGCTATTAATTCCTTTCTAAATTCTTCTACCGACTCTATCTTTTGAATATTACTTTGAATGGTAGCTGCCATATTATTGAACGAAGAAGAAATCAAGCCAAAGGTTCCTGAATTGACATCCGAAATTCGAGAGTTAAGGTTTCCTCTTTCAAACTCTTCCACACTACTAACTATTTTACCAAGATTTTTGGTCTGAAACCAAAACACGCTAAAACCTAATAGTATTGAAGCGGCAATGCACAATATGATCAATTTACAAGCTAATTGAGAAGCCAAATAAGTAGAATGAGAGGCTAATACTGAAGTTCTTTCCTCACTTGCCAAAATAATGTAATAGTACCCTAAAGTTTGACTTTCTTTTATAATTGGAGCGGCACTAAATGTTTTTGTTTTATTAAAGTCTCTTGGATCATCACCTTTTATAAAGACATCTCCTTCATTATTAATAAAATGATGTATCGGATCCAATGAAACACTTGATCTGACAACCTTTTTGTAAGGCGCTACATGCGTTAGTATAGTTCCTTCTGGATTTAGCAAATATACCTCTACATTGGGATTGATAACCATCATAGAGTGCATCAAATCTTGAATAGCTGTAGTGTCTATTTCTTGATTTTCATTGAAAGTTTCTAAATGATCGGTTGTAAACTGAGCTAATTCTTTATTCAATTTCTGATTAGCTTCTTCATAATACTCTTGGGCAGAATAAATACTTATATACCCCATGATCGCTCCCAACACGACCATTAAGATCATAAATGACAGTGACAGATTGACAAATAATCTATTCTTCATGTTAACTTGCTTTCATATCTTCATTAAATCTATAACCATAGCCCCAAGTGGTTAAGATGTACTGAGGCGATGCCATATCATTTTCTATTTTGGCCCTTATTCTATTGATGTGTGAATTGACTGTATGCTGAAAACCCTCAAACTCATATCCCCAAACTATATTCAAAATCGATGCTCTATTAAAGCTTTTACCCGGATTTGAGGCTAAAAGAGCTAACAAATCAAATTCTTTAGGAGCTAACTCAAGTCGCTTACCATTTTTTAAACAGATTCTTTTTTCAGTATCAACTACAAGATTGTCATAGCTAAAGACTTTATCAGATACTCCAGAATATTCCTCTGAACTTTGAGATCTACGTAATACTGCTTTAACCCTGGCCTGAAATTCTCTAATACTAAATGGCTTAATGATGTAATCATCCGCTCCTGTTTCAAGTCCTATTACTCTATCAATCTCCTCAGATTTAGAAGTAATCATGATAATTGGAATATCGCCATTTTTGATTCTTACTTTTTTACAAATTTCTACTCCATCCATAGAGGGCAACATGATATCTAAAAGTATAATATCATAGCTTTTAGATATGGCTGCTTGATATCCATCTAACCCATCTCTATAAATTTCTGAATCAATATTAATATCGGTAAGATGTATTTTCAACAATTCCCCTATTTGATAATCATCTTCTACTACTAAGGCTCTTTTATTCATTATTTTAACAAAATTGAAAAAAGTGAGTACTCTATGCGGTACCCACTTTCCGTTTAAATATAACTAACTATTGTATTACCAGCTTTTCAATTCTTTTGATACTCGGAGATCTCATAATTACTAAATATAGACCACTGCGCAAGTCAGAAACATCAATTGTCATTGAATTGGGGCCTTTATGAGCCGGCTGCCTATGCAACTTGACTAAATCTCCTTGCAAAGTCCTCAACTCAATATCAACCATATTTTGATCTGTTAAAGAAACTACTGAAAGTCTCAAATTGTCAGAAGCAGGATTTCCAATTAAATTCCAATCATCAATAAACCCTCCAAATCCATTTTGATCACATGGGCTTGATGCTCCCACCGTCCAATCATCCTGACTATCTCCACTACCATCATAATTCAAACTTTGATCATTAGAAAAGGGTTGTGCAGCAGCTCCATTAATCCAGATATTTGCAGTCACCGCGACATTTGATCGACCATGCCCAGTACTTCCCCATTCTACATAATCCACTATAGAACTAGATGACCCAAAACTATTATCACTAAACAGCCCCATTTCTCCGTCATTACCATTGATAGTTATATCCTCGAGGACAACAGTTAGTAATTCTCCAGGTTGTAGTATATAATCATCTCCACAATTGATCTGTAGATTTCCAATCCTATCATACGCAGGTCTATCACAAAGCCAATAATTAGAAATATCTATAGGCCCTTCTCCCAAATTCTTAATCTCAACCATACCTGAACCTAATACTTCATTTATTATAGGTATTCCTACACCTGAGCTATTCATTGTCCTTA
>JAHDDE010000058.1 GCA_020629515.1 Saprospiraceae bacterium
TGAATTTAAAAGATAAAAATCTGAATTGAGAACGGTTCACAAATTCTCGTTTCAGATAAATCTTAAATTTCAACCAAGAATTTAGATAACAAACATAGTATGAGCGATAAGATGTTTAAATTGGGGATTACCTCAATCGCAATTATTTTTACAATCATTTTTAGTATTGTAGTAATTCCACCACTAATTGAAAACCCAGATATTATGGGGGCATTTGCCGCAGGATTTGTGAATCCATACTCATCTGGTTATTCAGCAGATGTTTTCTGTTGTTGGGCAATTCTATTGATTTGGGTAATCTACGAATACCCAAAAGTAAAATATGGTTGGATATGTTTACTTCTTGGAATTATTCCAGGTGTAGCAGTTGGGTTTGCTCTTTATCTTTTGTTGAGAATGAATCAGCTTAAAACTAATAAGGATAATCAAAACAATTAAAAGATTAATTTGAACAATAAGGAACACTACTGCCAACAATGCATAAAATGTTCATTGCGAGCAAAAGCTCGCAACGCCATTTATGCGCGACCGATCGGTCATTACGAAAAATGAGAACCAATAACTACATACGGCCTATAATAGATCGTCGCAAGTTGGAGTGTAGCGGCTAAGTGACAAATAACTGTAAGTAGCTCAAATTACATTCTTAATATTTACCTGTTGTTTACATTGATTTCATAATTTCCCATATCCAAAGGATCAGATTAACATATGAAAACAAAAGATGCTACGTACTTTGACAGAGACTTATCTTGGTTAAGGTTTAACCATCGAGTCTTACAAGAAGCTGGAGACCACAGGAATCCATTATATGAGAGAATCAAGTTTTTAGCAATCTTCTCCTCCAATCTTGATGAATTTTATAAGGTAAGAGTATCTGCCATAAGGCAAATCAAATCTCTCGATAAAGAATTGAGGAAAAAACTCATCACGAAGCCCAATAAGCTGCTCAAAAAAATAAAAAAAGAAGTAGACAAGCAACAATCAGAGTTTGGAAGAATATATACCCAAGAAATCTTGCCAGAGCTTGCAACTTATGGGATCAGATTTTTAGACTCTTCCAATTTTACCAATGAACATCAGATACATGCAGATGACATTTATCATCACAGTATTAAGCCCCACTTAAAAATAGAGCTTGCCAATATCATCGAAACGGACTCCATATTCATTGAAAATGAATTGATCTATTTAGTTGGCGAATTTGATAAGGATCGTTTAATCTGGATAAGGATAAAAGATCTGAAGCGATTTTATGATTTTCCATCATCTGGCGCGCATCTATATTGTCTCGTAGAGGACCTAATCAAATATCATTTTACTAAAGAATATAAAATCACTTTATACGGCATAAAGATATCCAGAGACGCACAGCTCTATATAGAAAATGAATACGACGGCGATCTTTTAGAAAAAATTGAAAAATCCCTCTCCAACAGGGATACTGGGCAAGTAACCAGGGCATTATATGACCAGTCTATGCCAGAGGACTTATTAGAGTCCATCAAAAATGCTCTAAACATTTATGAAACGGATTTGGTCAAAGGTAGTACCTATCATAGAATGAAGGACTTTTTTGAGTTTCAGAATCCCACTGATCATCCTCTTAACTTTGAGCCACTACCCCCGCTGCTACATCATCAGGAGAAAGTAAATCATAGTATTATTGACTCTATTTTTGCCAAAGATCGTATTTACTACTTTCCATATCATTCTTTTGACGATGTAATCCAATTAGTTACCGAAGCATCCCAGGATCCTAATGTCACTCGAATAAAAGTTACTTTATATCGGGTATCTAAAGATTCGGCTATCGGCCATGCACTGTTGCAGGCATTGGATAATAATAAAAAGGTGACTGCATTCATCGAGACCAAAGCCCGTTTTGATGAAGCCAATAATATACAATGGGGCAAAAAATTAGAGAAGAAAGGTGCTAAGGTTATCTATAGTTATCCAGATATTAAAGTTCACTCTAAACTGATCTATATAGAGAAGGTAATAGATGACAAAAAACAAAGAATAGCCTATATCGGTACTGGCAATCTAAACGAAAAAACCGCTAAGATATATACTGACTTTGGCTTGATGACTGCCCACAAACAAATCACCAAAGAGGTCCGAAGTATATTTCAATTATTAGAAAAAAAACTGATCATCCCCAAACTCAAAGAACTAATTGTTTCTCCATTTAATAGTAGAAATGTCTTTAGCGAATTGATCGAAAAAGAAATCGATCGAGCCGAAAATGGACAAGCTGCCTACATCATTCTGAAAATGAATAGCCTTGAGGACAAAAAATTAATAAAGCAATTATATCGTGCAAGCAATGCTGGTGTCCATATCAAATTGATCATAAGAGGAATATGTTGTCTGGTGCCAGGTGTAGCCAATATGAGCGAAAATATCACAGTAGTCAGTATCATAGATCGGTATCTGGAACATGCCCGAGTATTTATATTTAGCAATGGAGGTGACGAACTCATCTATATGGGATCTGCAGATTGGATGACGCGCAATATTGATAAGCGCATAGAAGTGATCACGCCACTTTGGGATGAGCACATCAAAACATTAGTGAGACAGATCATCAATCTACAACTTGAGGATAATATAAAGGGGAGGCTAATAGATAGTGAGCAAAAAAATGAATATTTAGGTCACGATCAGGGAGATTCCTCTCAACATAAGACATATCAATTGATAAAAAACCAATTGGAGAGCACATCTCATCGGCCCTAAAACTTTCGCAAAAGCAGAAGTAGAAATAATCCTAAGATAGTCATCAATCCGGCTAACGGAGTATATAAATAAGAAATGACTACACATAAAATGGCCCAGTAGATTGGGATCAATACCAACCCGCCCAAGAATTTTATAGAAAGATTGAACTGATCATCTTTGACTTGAGCTATAATCCATTTGATCAGCGCTATGACTGGAAGATGCGGCAGATCACAAATTCTTCTCCACATATTAGACTTTTGAGGAGCTATATCCTCGAGAGTAATTTCGCCCTGGAGTTTTTCTTTGATGGCGGCAAAAGACATCTCTGTGCTTCGAGTATTAATAAATTGCGTTTTGATCTCGTAATCCTTATCATGATCTGGAAGCCACATTAATTTTTTCAGAGAATCAGTCAAATCCTTTTTTAATAAATTTAATGTTTTTGGCCCTTGAGTGGCGTACTGATCCATATATCGAGAGATAGGTATAGGGACGCCAAAATTGAGCACCATACTATGTCCTGATCGATCATGATCCCCATAATTAATAGCCGCAGGAAGAATATAAATGGGATCATCTGCCTTCTCTTGAGCTTGGATAGCCATTCGTGCAGTTCCCTTTGACAATGGCCTTAAGAAGTGTTGCTTATCAGTATTTGCCTCAGAGAAAATAAGTACCCCACCTTTATCATTTATCACCTTAAAGCACTTATCAAATATGGCTTCATTAAGAGATAGCTTGTCGATACCGTCTCTCATCCTATATATTGGTAGCATATTAACTGCTCGAAGTAGGTAGCTCCATGGCTTGACAAACACATCTGAACGAGTCAGAAAATGCAATATAGGATTCATAAAGAAGGCCGCTATGATCGCATCTAAAAAAGAATTCTGATGATTAAGTGCTATTATAAATCCATTATGAGTAGGTATGTTCTCTCGACCATTCACCTCTACTTTTTTAAAAAAGATGGGCGTACCTAAATATCCTAAAATTCGAATTAGTCTGTATAGCACCGTATTATCCTTTAAGAGACCACTAAAAGCCTCTAAAAATAGCAATTGTGTAATCAGCAAACCTAAAAGCTTACATAGACCATTTCAAAACAAGAAAAAGGTCTCAACAATTAATATTCGATTTACTTAGTTTTGCAGAGCTATTGTGCTATATAAAAAAAGATAAGCTTATTATGGGGCCATTCACGACTGATTACAACCACAGCGACACGGCAGAACCACATATTCACCGAACGAAAGAAATATTGAAAAAATATCCAGAGATTAAAAAGTTGATGGGTAGAAACTTCAATACGATCTATTACATCATAGGAATCGTAGCAATGCAGATTGGTATTGCATTTTTGGTTAAGGGATTGGCGTGGTACTGGGTAGCCCTCGTAGCATGGACAGTAGGTGCATTTGCTAACCATGCCCTATTTGTTTTGATACATGAATGCACTCATAACATGGTCTTCAAAAGTAGAGTAGCCAATCTATGGGCTGGTATACTTTGTGATCTCCCCAATGCATTTCCAAGTTCGGTAGGATTTAGAAAGTATCACCTAAAACATCATGCTTTTCAAGGGCACTATGACATTGATGCAGACCTTCCCAGTCGTTGGGAAGCCAAGGTTATAGGTAATAGTTTTATCGGCAAATCCCTGTGGTTGTTACTATTTCCTGTATTTCAAGCATTACGTCCACCAAGACTTAAAGAGATCCAGTTCAGCAATAAATGGATATGGATCAATCTTTTGACAGTAGTAGCTTTTGATGTAGCCATCGTATATTTCTGGGGTGTGATGCCATTGATTTATCTTACTATGTCATTCTTCTTTTCTGTTGGGCTTCACCCATTAGGAGGTCGATGGATTCAAGAACATTACTTGGTTAAACCTCCACAAGAAACCTATAGTTACTATGGTCCATTAAATGCACTGGCATTCAATGTTGGTTTTCACAACGAGCACCATGATTTTTCATATGTTCCGTGGAACAACCTCCCTAAAATTAGAGAAATAGCTCCCGAGTATTATAATACTTTACATTATCATACTTCTTGGGGCAAATTAACTTGGCAGTTCTTAACTGACGGTGACCTTTCCTTATTCTCTCGTACCTTAAGAGACAATAAAGGAGGGCTCAAAGTATCAAAAGGAGACGAGTCAGATTTCTTTAACGGAATGGAACAGAAAGAAACTTTAGTCACAGCTTAACGATCTTCATAAATTCTATAAACATATAGTTATACTTCTTCGAGAGAATAAGATACCTTAGTCTCCTATAACTATCATGTATGACACCTAAAGATCCCATTAAAGAAGAATCACTTGATCCTGCAAATTGGGATCAACTTCGTCAACTTTTGCATGATATGGTCGATGACTCAGTAGACTATATCAGTAGCATAAGGGATAAAGCACCATGGCAAAAGATGCCATTGGAGGTAAGGGAGCATTATAACCAAGCCTATCCTAAAGCAGGGCAAGGAGCTACTGCCACCTACGAAGAGTTTAAAAAATGGGTACTCCCCTACACTATGGGTAATGCGCACCCTAAATTCTGGCCGTGGTATATGGGTAATGGGAGTATGATGGGCGCGATGGCAGAATACCTAACTGCCATCATCAATAGCAATGCGGGAGCAGGTGATCACGTCGGTCAACGCTTGGAAGATCAAGTCATACAATGGATGATATCCATCATCGGATATCCAAAGACAGCAAGCGGTATCCTCACAAGTGGAGGTTCTATGGCAAATTTCGTAGGGCTTGCGGTAGCGAGGAATGCTAAAGCTGGATATGACATTCGTAATGAAGGGATGAGAACAGGGACAAAACAGATGGTGATATATGCCTCTACTGAAGTCCATAATTGCAATCAAAAAGCCGCTCAACTTTTGGGCATAGGCGACCGATATCTAAAGAGGCTACCCGTCAAATCCGATTATACCATGGATTTAGATCTTCTGAGATTGACGATCCAAGCAGATAAGAAAGCCGGCTTACAACCCATATGTGTTATCGGTAGCGCAGGAACAGTCAATACTGGATCTATAGATGACCTTAATGCAATAGCAGATATATGCGATGAAGAAAATCTTTGGTTTCACATTGATGGAGCGATTGGGGCCATAGCCAATCTATCAGAAAAGATAAAACCATTGCTCAGTGGTATAGAACGTTCGGATTCAGTGGTTTTAGACTTGCATAAATGGATGCATATCCCATTTGAAGCGGGCTGTGTCTTAGTAAGAGAGCGAAGAGATCATAGAGATACTTTTGCAGTATCTGCAGAATACTTAAAAGTCAATCACGGTGGTTTAGCCTCCGGTCGGGATTGGTATAGTGAGTATGGTCTGCAGCTCAGCAGACGGCTGAATGCCCTCAAGGTATGGATGTCAATCAAAGAACAAGGGCTCGATAAGTATGGTCGTTTGATCACACAAAATGTTGAGCAAGCCCACTACTTGGGTCAATTAATTAATAGCCATGATTGCCTTGAGCTTATGGCACCCATAGTATTAGACATCGTCTGCTATCGTTACAACCCACCTCAACAGCTCACATTAGATGAATTGAATCAATTGAATGAAAATATATTGGTGCAACTGCATGAAAGAGGATTAGCTATCCCTTCCTACACTACACTGAATGGAGCCTATTGCATCAGAGTAGCTATAACTAATCATAGAAGTAAATTTAAAGACTTTGCGGACTTAGCGCATGACACGGTCTATTTAGGTGAAGAATTAATGAGTACTCCAATTAATCAGTAATCATGAAGCATAATGCCAAATCCATAAGAACCTTTATCGGTGCTAAAAAATATAACGAATCAAGAGAATTTTATAAAGAGATTGGTTTTACAGAGTCAGTCATCTCTGCTAACATGTCATATTTTATAGTAAATGAAAATATAGGATTCTATCTCCAAGATTACTACGTAAAACAATGGGTTAATAACTCAATGATTTTTTTGGAGGTAGATGATGTAGATCGATATTGGAATGAACTGACCAATTTAGGATTAGACAAGAAATATAAATATGTGAGATTTCATGCTATCAAAGAAGAAGAATGGGGAAAAGAGTTTTTTATGCATGATCCTTCAGGAGTTCTGTGGCATTTTGGGCAGTTTAAAGAATCAATTTCGTAATGTAGATAGGTCTATCTGGCATTCTTCGTTTATGAATCTTACCATATCTTCTGCCCATAACTGATAAGTTAGCTGGGAAGGATGGACTCCATCACTAAAATAAATCGCGTTTACCTCATTATTTATGATTTTGTCTTCCCAATTCTGTAGGCTAATTACTTCCGCATTATAATATACATTCTCGTATTCGCCTATCAGATGAGCCAGTGCCTTCCCGTGAATTTCTACTAATCCGCCAATAACCATTTTTATCAATGAGGTAAATGCTGGAAATTCTTTAATCGGTGGCATATTGGTGAAAACAATCGGTGCATCTGGATATTTATTTCGAAGATTCAGTATTAATCTTCTGGCATGTTGCACAAAATTCCAAGGCCTATTTAATGTAAAAGCATCATTTCCACCTATACCAATTATAATAATATCTCTGGAGTTAGGACCTAAGGCAGGGCAGAGATTATCTAATACTTCCTTTATTGTATAACCGCTTTTCGCTACCACCTGCCAATCAACTGACACCTGATATCGTTTACACAATTGTTGGGCTATCTCACCAGCAAAACCGTCAGAATGTCTACTAACTCCAACACCCGCAACGGTGCTTTCACCCATCAATAGTACATTTATGATTCTCCCAGAACCATTTGTTGCTTTACCCATCGGATCTATAGCCTCCGGCAAACTTGGCACTTCTGAGCGAATTCGCCTTCCTTGAAAATACATGATAGGAAGTAAAGGAATAGCTATTAATGCCTTAATACAGTATCTCAAATAGAGCCAAATCATCAGGTATAGAACCCACAGATCTGAAATTGGTTTTCTGTTATTTCAATGATTTTAATTAGTCACCACTTCCCTGTTCATCAGATCGAGACTCTTCTTTAGACATCGATTCACAAGGAACTTCTACAGCCACCACTTTCTTTTTCAGTTTGATTAAGCCTAAACATTTACCAGTCTCTAACTGCTTACTTATACATCTTCCCACTTTGAGACCTTTACCAAAACAAAGTACATCCTCTGCATTGATATAATCAGGAATTTCCTCTTTTTCTTCATCAATAGCGTCACCTAAAAAAACAAATAGGCCCTGTTCGTCTATCGCTGGAATATTAGTTGTTTGAATCGTATCGCCTCCACATCCAGAGATGGTCCAAATCAAAGTTATTCCAATGAAAAAATATGAAATGTCAATCATTGTATTCATTAATCTCAATTTACATCAATACTTACTACTTTTATTAAAACATGATAACGCTCAAAAAAATTCATCATCGTGGAGCAGATCGCTTAGGAATATTTTTTGACTTCAATCAAACAATCATAGATCAGATCAAGAGTCTTCCTAATCGAAAGTATAGCAATACTAATAAATGCTGGTATCTACCATATGATCATGTGCATTTGACTGCTATAGTCAACCTAAATTACCCTATGAATCTCAACCTTCTTGACGATGAAATACTTTTACCAAAACCCGATTATCTACCAAAGGGAGAAACTATAATATCTCAATGGCAAAAAAAATAGAATCATGAAAATTAACGATGTATCAACGATAGACATAGTCGTCCAAGAAAGTGATACTGCTCAGGACATGGGCAGCAACCTTCAAGGTGAATTTCCTGCTGTATTAGCCACACCAAAGATGATAGCGTTAATGGAGTATAGCGCTGCACAAATCATAGAACCTCAGCTAACAGAAGGGCAGCTCTCTGTAGGTGTAGGGGTCAATATACAACATATGGCGGCCACACCAGTCGGAGAAAAGGTATCTGTAAAAGCAAAATTCATGGGTATGGAAGGAAAGCTTTACAAGTTTGAAGTGACCGCTTCAGATAGAGCGGGAATAGTCGGAAAAGGTTTCCATACGAGAGCCATAGTTGATGTAAGCAGAATCATGATAGGGGCCAAAAAAAGATATCAGAGTATCTCATAAATTAGCTCCGACAATCGTCATTCTCATAGTGAGTAAATCAGGTTGGAAATTTTTCTTTTTATATGCTCTTAAGGCATTTTTATTTTCAGCGTAGACGTCTAACTGCATTTCATGGATTTCCTGCTCTTTAGCCCAAGACTCAAAATGGTCTAAGAGTTTTCCATTTAATCCAGTTCCACGGTAGCGAGGAGCCACATACATAAAACCCAAATAAACATATCTCGACGGTATTTTATAATCTACTGATTGCTTGACAAGACCATATCCTGTCGCGATTATAACCTTGTCTGCCTCAATAACTAATACCAAAGCATCATCTCTGAGAATAAGATCTTTTAGATCATAATAGCTAATTGGATCATTTTTTAGGTTATCGGCAAATTGTCTTTCATATTTTATTATCTCTTGTTCGATATCTTTTAACTCCTCCAAGTCGGATAATTGTGCAGGTCTAATATTCATACATCAAAAGTCTATATTTTCTGCTAATTGATCATTTGATGATTAATCATAATTATTTAACTCAACATAGTTGAGGTTCATTAACATTGCCCCTATCTTGGCCAGATATGAAGTTTGAGGATTATAAAATACATGAGGATATCAAGAAAGGAGTGAGAGAGTTAGGTTGGAAGCGGCCTACAGATATCCAATATAAATCCATACCAAACATATTGAACAGTGAAGATTTACTTGCTGTAGCACAGACGGGGACAGGAAAAACAGCGGCATTTGCGATCCCAGTCGTTGATCAAATCTATAAAAAGAAAAAACGGCAGGCTCGTTACTCAGGGATAAAATGTCTAATTATGGCTCCCAGTCATGAGCTTGCTTTGCAGATCGAAGAGGTTATAAAAAGTATAGCGAAGTACACTTCAGTCAAAGTATTAGCTCTCATAGGAGGAGTTGACCAAGAACCGCAGATACGCAACTTGAATAAGGGAGTGGATATCGTCGTAGCCACACCTGGTCGAATGTTTGACTTGATAAGCCAGGGACATCTACGCCCCCATCAGATTGAAATTTTAATATTAGATGAGGCTGACTATATGTTAGATTTGGGTTTTATTAAAGATATCAAAGACATCATAATCAAGCTACCCAAGAGACGTCAAACACTTTTTTTCTCTGCTACCATCAATGACAAAATCAAAAAGATCGCTTATAAAATTGTAAAACAAAACGCAATTAGAATTCAGCTTTCCCCAAAAGATCCAGTATCAAGAAATATTGATCATTTCGTGCTATTTGTAGAGATGGACCATAAGAGATTCTATTTAGAGCGCTTAATAGCTGAAAATCCAAAAGCCAAGATTATAGTCTTTGTAAGGACCAAAGTAAGAGCAGAAAGAGTAAGTAAAGCGATGCGTAGAGTCGATATACCTTCTATAACTCTACACGGCGACAAAGACCAAGAAGAAAGAGTGGAGGTTCTACATAAATTCAGATCCAATAAAGTTGATTTGCTAATTGCTACAGATGTCGCTGCCAGAGGAATAGATATACCCGACGTATCTATAGTTGTAAACTATGACCTACCAGAAGAATCAGAAAATTATGTTCATAGAGTAGGACGAACAGGTCGAGGAAAACGACGTGGACATGCCTATTCATTTTGTGCAATAGAAGAGAAACACATTTTAGAAGAAATCGAATCGTTTTTGCAATCGGAGATCAAGGTAATTGATTTGGACAAAGGTGATATCAATGATACGCTTAATATTAATAGAGATAGAACCTATGATTATATGGCTTTGGTCAAAGACATAGACGCTTTTGAAAGTCAGAAAAAGAAAAAAAAGAAGAAAAGAAAGACATGAAATTAGATGCACTCAAGAAATATCTCAAAGAACAAGACCATATTTCTTTCCAACTTCCTGATGGTCAGTTAGTACCTTCTCATTTTCACGTCACTGAAGTCGGCAAGATCATTAAAGACTTTATTGATTGTGGAGGCACTCGACGGAGTGAAACAAAAGTTAATTTCCAACTTTGGGAAGCTAATGATTATGATCATAGACTCCACCCAGAAAAATTAATACATATCATCGAGTTGTCACAAAAGGAATTAGATATTGGCAATCTGGATATCGAAGTAGAATATCAAGGAAGCACTATAGGCAAATATGGTTTAGAAATAGGATCAGATACATTATTGTTAACCACAAAAGCCACCGCCTGCTTGGCTAATGAACAATGTGGACCTAATGATATGACTCATGATCTATCAGATATGACAGCTTCTTCCTGCAATCCAAATTCTAATTGCTGTTGATATGGAATTTAGCACAATAGATAAAATCAACTATCCTGAAATAGCAAAAGTATATCAAGAGGGAATAGATACGGGTTTTGCTACATTTGAAACCAAAGCTCCTAATTGGGAATCTTGGGATAACGCACATATACAACATAGCCGAATATCTTGTTACGAAAATTCGACTTTACTTGGATGGGGGGCTCTATCTCCAGTATCGAGTAGATGCGTCTATGGCGGAGTAGCTGAAGTAAGTGTCTATATCTCTGCGGCCGCACGAGGTAAAGGAATCGGAACACACATCCTTAACAAACTAATCGATGAGAGCGAAAAAAATAATATCTGGACTTTACAATCCGGAGTATTTAGAGAAAATAAAGCGAGTATCGCAATACACGAAAAATGCGGCTTTAGAATAATCGGTTATAAAGAAAGAATAGGAAAACTTCATGGTGTGTGGAAAGACAATATTTTGTTGGAACGCCGAAGCGAGATAGTAGGACTGTAATCTATAATCACAATCAAATTATCTGATGTATCTAAATATAGAAGAATTAACAAAACAAGTGTTAAAAGCACCCATAGCTGAGGGACGTAAGTCCATGCTAAATGAATTAGCTCAAATCATCTACTCTCAACTATCACAATCAAACCACGCCAATCTGAATTTCATCTGTACTCATAATTCTCGCAGAAGTCATCTCTGCCAGATTTGGGCTCAGGTGGCTTCGTATTATTATAATTTAAATGGTGTAATTTGTTATTCTGGTGGCACAGCAGTTACAGCTATGTACTCAACTATCAAAAACACACTTGAGCGACAGGGATTTCACTTCACATCATTAACTCAAGAGAATAATGCCATACATGCGATCAGATTCTCGGATGACACTCATCCTATCATTGCATTTTCTAAGACATATAATGATGAATTCAATCCTCAAAAGGACTATATCGCTATTATGACATGTACCCAAGCCGATCAAGATTGCCCTATAGTCGTAGGTGCCACTAAAAGATTTGCGCTTCCATTTTTAGATCCTAAAGCCTATGACCACACACCATCTGAAGAAAAAAAATATGAAGAAAAGAGCATTGAAATTGCAAGTGAAATGTTTTTTCTCTTTAACGAAATCGTGAAATTGTCATAATTCAGATTCTCCTTTGTCACTTCATAAATTTTTCACTCATTCATTCATGAAGGAATACTTTTATAAAATGAGTACTTTGTTCCATTCAACAGTATATCATGAAAAATTTTTCTGCTTATATCATTGTTATTGGGTTAACCTGGGTATCATGTCAACAATCAAAAGAACACCACACTATTGAAAAATATACCACTACAGGTTTGGTAGAGCGATTTTCTACTGAGGCGGATAATCTAATTTCAAAAAATAGCAAAATAGAGATACTTGCTAAAGCTTTCACCTGGAGTGAGGGTCCAGTATGGGTGGAAGAAGGGAATTATCTCTTGTTCTCTGATATACCTCCTAATAGAATTATGAGGTGGTCCGAAGAGGATGGCTTGAGTGAATATCTAAAACCATCCGGCTATACTGATACTATACCAAGGCAAGGTGAACCCGGCTCTAATGGACTGCTGATAGACCCTGAAGGCACTCTTGTATTATGTCAACATGGAGATAGGAGAATAGCTCGAATGAATGCTCCGCTTGATTCTCCAAAATCAGATTTTACTACCATCGCGGATTCTTATAAAGGGATGAGATTTAATAGCCCCAATGATGCAGTTTATGACCATTCTGGCAATCTTTACTTAACCGATCCGCCTTACGGGTTAGAAAAACAAATGGATGATCCCAATAAGGAAACACCTTATCAAGGCGTATATAGGGTCTCTAAAAAAGGTGAGGTAACCCTGATCACAGATCAATTAACTCGCCCTAATGGTATAGGCCTCTCACCCGATGAAAAAACACTATACGTAGCCAACTCAGATCCCGATCAACCTATATGGATGGCATATACACTAAATAATCAAGGCGAAGTGAAAGCAGAAAAACTATTTTATGATGCTTCCTCACACAAAGGAAAAGGGCTTCCGGATGGATTAAAAGTGGATAAAAAAGGAAATATTTGGGCTACAGGTCCTGGTGGAGTCTTTGTATTTGATCCTAAAGGAGGATTATTAGCTCGGATCAAGACAGGAGAAGCCACATCCAATTGTGCATTTGATACAGACCAGAGCACATTATACATGACCTGTGATGATTATCTCATGCGTATTATTCTTTAGTTGAAGTAAGTAATAATGATTACTCTATTAGCACTACTATCCAGCGTATTAATCATTATCTATTCAACTACCCGATTTAAGATACATCCATTTTTAGCAATACTACTGGCTACTTTTTTCTTCGGTATATGTGCTGGCATGCCAGCATCAGAATTGTTAGAAACGATTAATACTGGATTTGGAAGTACCATAGGAAGTATTGGCTTAATCATCATTGCAGGATTAATCATTGGAGCCTTCTTAGAAAAGTCAGGTGGGGCTATCCGATTAGCTCAGGTAGTCCTTAATAAAATAGGAAATAAAAGAATCCATACTGGTATGGCTTTTATGGGTTATGTTGTGTCCATACCTGTATTCTGCGATAGCGGATTCATCATATTGTCTCCGCTCAATAAGGTATTAAGTAGTAAAAGTGGTAAATCTATAGCTGGAACCGCTATAGCCCTATCATTAGGGCTCATGGCAACTCATACTATGGTTCCTCCTACCCCTGGGCCAATTGCCGCCGCTGGCATCATAGATGCCAACCTTTCGACCGTTATAATCGTAGGATTAATCACCAGTATCACAGCCTTGTTAATATGTATCCCTTTTACAAAAATTATGGGTCAAAAAATCAATATTCATGCGAGCCCACAAGAAATAAAACAAATAGATGGGGATAAGGATGGACCAAGTGCCATAAAGGCATTCTTACCCATAGTAATTCCTATTATTCTGATCTTAACCAAATCCATAGCCACCTATCCATCGCATCCATTAGGGACGGATATCATTTACCAAACATCCAATTTCTTAGGACATCCGGTGATCGCACTTATTATTGGTATGCTACTTTCCTTCACCCTACCCAAAAAATTTGATAAAAACATGCTCAGCACTTCCGGCTGGGTAGGTGAAGCGCTTAAGAGTGGAGCGATCATTATACTCATTACAGGTGCTGGTGGGGCCTTTGGAAAAGTATTACAACAATCAGATTTGGCAACCATATTAGAACAGGGCATAAGTTCACTTGAACTTGGGATATTTCTACCTTTCCTCATTGCTTTTGCCATAAAAACCGCACAAGGCTCATCAACAGTAGCCATAATAACTACGGCTTCAATAGTGGCTCCTTTACTTAGTTCTATGGGGATGGATGGAGAACTGGAGAAGGCTCTGTGCGTGGTAGCAATTGGTGCTGGTTCAGTTGGCATATCTCATGCCAATGACAGCTTCTTTTGGGTCGTAACTCAACTAAGCGGCATGTCCGTATCTCAAGGATATAGACTCCATAGTCTGGGAACGGGGATCTTGGGAATCAGTGCAATCTTGATTCTCTCTATAATCAATTGGATACTATGATCAAAAAAGGATCCTACTACCTAAATAGTAGAATCCTTGTAATGATTGATTGGCTTAATTCTATTAATTCAGTTAACCTTATCTTATCCTTCCAACCTTCTAACATCATAACTATTGACAGCATTAGAAATCTCATATCCTAATCTCAAGCCTTCGGTACAATCCATCTTGACATGAACTCCTAAAGGAATTCTGGAATACCCATTTTCTTCTGCCATTGTATTAAAACTTGTAAACCTTCTCGGCATACCTCTAAATTCTGTTCTTCCTTCATGCGAGATATCCGTTATATCCGTTTGATCCCCAAAGAATCCTTGAAAGACTCCTGCCGCAGCGGAAGCAAATGCCGAGTGCCCTGAGGGGTATCCAGGAAATGTCGGATTGGGCCAAGGAATCAATCTATATAGATTGGTCTGAAAATCAGGATCTATAAATTCATGTATGAATACATTTGGTCTCATTACCATATGTTCATACTTATACTTCCATGTCGATACGGCAGCATCGTTCAATGCAAATCCTAATTTGAGATTTAGGTGTAATGCTTCTTCCAAATTGAGATTGTAATATTTCATCAATTGATTGGAAATGGATATTTGTCTTGAAGGCGGACTAAATGTGATACCAGTAACATCGTCACTCCAAAACTCGGCTATCCATAGTTGTTCATTATCCTCCTCTCTCGCTGTGTTATTAACAGTATATACCTCCATCATCTGCTGAAAATACTCGCTACTGGGATCCTCGCTGTATGGTATTGGTGGAATAGTGGTCGTTTCATCAGGCGAAATGATAAAAGTTCGTACACTCTGCCAATATGGGAATAGAGCCCTCTCTTGTTCGGCAGAATAAGTCCAATAACCTTCTCCAACAGGAGGTTCATAGGATTGTGGTTGGGGATCTCGAATTTGTCTTTCTGCTTCTTCGTCTGATCGGGCAAAATCAATGACTTGTCTTGCCACAGATCTACCCCAACTTCTCGAATCCTCTATTACTTCTCTGGATAAACTGGACGTTAATTCACTGGATAAATTTTCTTCTGTTTGCTCAATACTATTCCTTAGATTCCTCGGCAAATTAATGAGAAAGTGATCCATCACCTCAGCATAACAGGCATTTAGAGCTACGTTCCAGTCAACATTGTCATTATTTCTCTGAGTATTGATATTGAATCCAGGTATCATCCCACTATTACTCATAAATTCAGTCATTCCGGGCACTGCTGTCTCGTAAGCTGCTAAATTGATATAAGCTATTGCTCTCGCTGTGGCATTGGGACGCATTCCCTCTGCATATCTATCTAATTCTAAAAACAAAGCCATCCATTCAACTACAATTTCGTTAGGCAGCAGAGCAACCTCTTGTCCTTGAGGCCCTTGATTAGTTCCGTCATCATTAGGCGGCCTTCCATCTCCACCGCTTCGACCCCCACGCCTTAATTCTTCTGTCGTCTCGTCACCAAGTAGATCAGTTTCGTCATCCGCACATGATTGTAATAAAATAAATAAGGATAATAGTAGAACAAGCCATCTTAGATTGTAATAGCGCATAATGATTAGTTTAGAAATTTTAAATAAAAGTTTAGCATTGCCGATTATCATCGACGAATCAACCAAGGAGCTCCAAAATGTGATTTAAAGAAATCGAGGATATATCTCTCATTGAGATAAGTACTGCTTTACTCAAGCAATAACAATATCCTATCAAAATCTAAGTAGATGTGGGATCTATATAATAGTATTTTTACTATAAGGGCCTACCTCGCGTTATGTACTCTATAATTTTAATTTTTCTCAAAATGCTTTTCATTGTAGGAATAAAATTATTTTCTTACTGATAGCTTCAGGATTTAGTGTGCTTAGGTATTTGTATTATTGTAGCACCACTAAATCATCATAAGATGTCTCAATCTGACCATATTATTATAGAAGGCCACCGACATATACCCTATCAGCGCGTCAATTACGAAGCACATGAACAAAAAGAAATATCCGCTGCTTTTTATGAGCATCTTGATGCCCGTCGATCTGTACGAGATTTTTCATCACGTCCTGTAAGTAGAAAAGTCATCGAAGACTTGATAATGACAGCCTCCACTGCTCCAAGTGGCGCACATAAGCAGCCATGGACCTTTTGTGCCGTATCCAGCGCTGATATTAAATCTAAAATCAGAACCGCAGCAGAAAAAGAAGAACGCGAAAGTTATGAGAGCAGGATGAGTGAGCGATGGCTAAAAGACTTAAAACCTATGGGGACCAATGCAATCAAACCATTCTTAGAAATAGCCCCTTGGCTCATCATAGTATTTAAACGGGTGTATGAAATAGATCCAGACGGCAAAAAGCATAACAATTATTATGTAAATGAATCAGTAGGCATCGCTTGTGGCATGTTGATAACAGCTATACACAATGCTGGCTTAGTCACTTTGACCCACACTCCCAGCCCGATGAATTTTTTGACTAAAGTGCTCGATCGCCCTTCTAATGAGAGAGCGTTTTTACTACTTCCTGTAGGTTATCCAGCAGATACGGCATATGTCCCCGATATAAAAAGAAAAACATTAAACGATGTGGCTGTGTTTTATGATTAAGCTGCTGCATTAGTAATCAAAAGATCTTCGAAAGAAAAAAGTGTATGACAAGAGATGATGAACTTCGTGCCCTTAGACCAGATATAAAAAAAACGAAGGAAGCAAATGGTGAGGAAAGTTTTCAAAACAAAGTCATCCGACCTATCATCAAACTGCAACACGATGTGATTTTGTCAATAATGAATAATGAACCCAATTTTCAAAAGATCATTTTTGGACATACAGAATATGACACCATCCTTGAATTAACCACTTCTTATGTCAAAAAGAATGTACACATAAAAAATACTTTGATAGGTGTAGTAATCGGCATGACCACAACACCAGAATTACATCAATATCATGAGAATGCAAATAGGTTGAATAAGAGGATTATTTCGATCATAGTGAAAAGAATCTGCGATACTATTTTTGAAAAAGTAAGAATGGAATATTAGGTTCGCAAAGAATATATAAGATTCTTGATACAGAGGATGAAGACATATCGATTAAGTCAAAAAGAAAAAAGCTCAACCGAAACCGTCGGCTGAGCTTATAACAATAATTTTTAGCGATTGATTATTGTTTGAAATTTCCTATACCCCGTTCTACTGTTTTGATCATAGTACCAGCAGTAAGTTGATCAGTTAATTGCATATTATTCAATATCGCAATTTCTTCCATAGAATCATTAGGTATTCTCATACCGGAGAGTATCTGCTGCAAAGATCCTGCTCGACTTACGCTCACTATCTTAAGCCTATCTGGAGTCACATTAATCATCTGTGGATCGTTAAGTTGATCAAAGTTGCTCATAGTATTATTAAAAGTCCTGTAGTACGTATTAAAGTCTGTAGAATTAGCCAAACCGTGAAATTTATAGATTAATCCATTATACTGAATTAAGTAAGTCAATATTCTCAAATCTTGCTGCTGTTGAGTGGCTTGTTGACCTTGTTGCTGCTTAAGAGTAGATATCATGGCATAGGCAGGATTCCCATTGACCGTAGTTTCGCTTGATTCAACTACCTGTAGGCCATCTTGTTCTACTGTCGCTTGTACAGCCGCTTGAAGAGTCTTCTCTTGAGACAACGTCATTAGCATTAGAGCCTTTCCATCCTTTGAGGCCATCTGGACCATCTGAGGGGTATTGACTATCTGCCACTCTGGTGGCACTGGGAAATAAAATTTTAATTCAGGATGAAAGAAAGTATTGTATTTCACGTATCCTTGCCTTGGATCCTCTCCGTACACCAAGCCATCTATCATCTTAAGATATTCATTTCTGTTGACCTTAAAATCCGTCTTTCCAGACTCCTTTTGATACGCATCAGCCAAAGTATGAACGTTGTTAAATCTATTCACGGGATCTGGGTGAGTAGATTGAAATTCTGGTATAGACACGCCAGCTTGTTTTTGAATACGATGTAAAACTTCAAAAAATCCAGCCATCTGATGTGCATCATACCCTACTTGTGTAGAATAGGAAACACCCAATTCATCAGACTGACTCTCATCATCACGTCCAAATTTTAAAAACATCAGTCCCAATCCTTGTTGAGCCAATTCTCCCATCTGTCTGAACTCCTCAGATACGATCATACCTGCTACGAATAATCCACCATATAATTGCTGTTTAGACATCTGTGCCGCAGAATGACGAGCCGTAATATGCCCAATCTCATGACCTAATACCCCAGCAAATTCAGCCTCGTTATTAAAATGAGCCATGATCCCCCTTGTGAAATATACATATCCGCCCGGTACAGCGAAAGCATTCACAACAGGAGAATCCAAAATTCTGAATTTATACTCTAAGTCTGGTTTATGAGAAATTGCTCCCATCTCCTTACCTCGAGAATTGATAAAATCTTGGAGCACCTGGCTATCATATAACCCATAATTGGCAATGATAGCAGGATCCGATTGTTGTCCCATGGCTAATTCTTGTGCCTCAGAAACCAACATTATTTCTTTTTTGCCAGTTACTGGATTAACTGAGCAGGCATAAAGCACCAAAGCTATAAGAGTCAAAAAGAAGAAACTCTTTGTGATTTTAAGTTTGTTAGACATGCGAGAGTATTTTTGATTTGTCATTATGACGGATAATTTAATATTTGTTACGTTAAGTAAATAATAAAACGGTGATCATAATTCATAATTTTATGTTGTCTTAACTATGTAGTCAAAGATACTACGACATTAATAGAAGTCTATGAGTAAAAAAGGTAAAATATTAGTGGCAATGAGCGGTGGAATTGATAGTACAGTGACTGCCATGCTGATGCACGAACAAGGCTATGAAGTAGTAGGGATAACAATGAAAACTTGGGATTATGCCAATTCGGGTGGATCTAAAAAAGAAACAGGCTGTTGCAGTTTGGATAGTATCAATGATGCTCGTCAAGTATCCGTTGATATGGGATTCCATCATTTTATAGTGGACATCAGAGAAGAGTTTGGGGACTATGTAATAGATGACTTTGTAAACGAATATATCGCTGGTCGTACGCCTAACCCTTGTATCTTGTGCAATACGCATATCAAGTGGTCCTCTTTACTCAAACGTGCCGATGCACTTGACTGTGAATATATAGCTACGGGCCATTATGCTAAGATCAATCAGACCAATGGCAGATACCATATAACCCGAGCGGCAGATCTACATAAAGATCAATCCTATGTACTTTGGGGGCTATCTCAAGAATGTATGGCTCGAAGTATATTTCCTTTAGCTGACTATACCAAGCCAGAGATCAGACAAATGGCGGCCGACAGAGGATATGATGAATTAGCTAAAAAAGGAGAAAGCTATGAGATCTGTTTTGTGCCAGATAATGATTATAGAGGATTTTTAAAGAGAAGGGTCCCCAATCTGGAAAATGAAGTTGCCGGAGGATTATTCGTCAATCAACAGGGAGAAGTCATCGGTAAGCATGACGGCTATCCATTTTATACCATCGGACAGAGAAAAGGTCTCGGAGGAGGCTTCAAAACGCCTAAATATGTCACAGAAATCAAACCTGAAGAAAATATCGTGGTTCTTGGGGAGGCAGACGACCTACTCCGTAATGGTATGATCGTATCGGAAATCAATATGCAGAAATATGCCAGCATTGACGATGGCACCGAAGCCATAACGATGGTCCGATATAATGATAAAGGGGTCTTAGCACAACTATATCCTCAATCCAGTGATCAAATGAAAGTGGAGTTCATGGCTAATGTCCGAGGAGTAGCCCCTGGACAATCTGCCGTTTTCTATGAAGGTGATGATGTAATTGGCGGAGGTAGGATATATTCGAG